>NZ_MZMO01000001.1:2919719-3244133 GCF_002240565.1 Clavibacter michiganensis subsp. insidiosus
CCCGCGCGCCCGTAGGAGAGGCGGAGCACGTGCCGGTCGCCCGCCTGCTCCTTCAGCCACGGCCACTTGGCGGTGGCGTGCGTGAGGGCCTTGGCGCGGATCCCCGGGGCGTCGGCCGCGACGAGCACGCCTGTTCCGCGGGGTGCGGCGTCGATCTCGGGCGCGCGCACGACGAGCGTGACCAGCTCGACGGAGGAGGGCTCGGGCCAGCCCTCCGTGACGGCGCGGGGCGCGAGGCCGGAGAAGAGGCGGATGAGCCCGGCAGCGGGGATCGCGAGGACCACGCCCGCCGCGTCGATGCCGCGGCCGTCGGCGAGCTCGACGTGCCAGTCGTCGTACGCGGCCGCGCCCTCGTGCGAGCGGTGCCGGTGCACGGACTCGACGGCGAGCGAGGTGCGGACGTCGACGCCGAGGCGCGCGAGGTCGGCGGCAAGCGCGTCGACCAGCAGGTGCACGCCACCGACGATGCCGCTGACGGCGGATCCCGCGGGCGACGCCGCGCGCATGGACGCGACCGCGCGCCCCAGCGACCCCTGCTCGGCGAGGCCGGCGCGGAGGCCGGGCGCGACGGAGTCGGCGTCGACCTCGTCGGGGTGGGCGCTGTGCACGCCGGAGACGATGGGGGCGACCAGCCGGTCGACCACGCGGTCGCCCATGCGGGCGCGGACGAGGCCGCCGAGCGTGCGCTCCTTCGCGCCGACGGAGGCGGGGAGGAGGAGGTCGGCCTTGGCGCGGGCGACGCCGGCGCGGCCGATGGCCGTGGCGATGGTGGCGTCGAACGGGTGGGCGGGGATCCCGAGCAGGCCCGTGCGCGGCAGCTGGATGGCGCGCTCGGCGAGCTGCACCCATGCGCCGTCCGGGTTCGGCTGCACGATCCGGTCGGCGAGGCCGAGCTCCCCGAGGAAGGCGGCCACCGTGCCGCGGCGGGTGGCGAAGCTCTCGGCGCCGCTGTCGAGGCGGAGGCCGTCGACCACGTGGGATCCGACGGTGCCGCCGAGCGCGGGCGACGCCTCCACGAGGATCACGCGCTTCCCGGCGAGGGCGCACGCGCGGGCGGCGATGAGGCCGCCGACACCGCCGCCGATCACGACGACGTCGGTGGGGTCGACCTCGCCGGCGGCCTGCCGCGGGTCGCTACTCACGGACGAGCTCCACGATGCGGGTGAGCACGGTCGGGTCGGTCTCGGGCGGCACGCCGTGGCCGAGGTTGAGCACGTGGGCGGGCGCCGCCTTCCCGCGCTCCAGCACGTCGCGGACGTGGGCCTCGAGGATCGGCCACGGGGCCGCGAGGAGCGCCGGGTCGACGTTGCCCTGGACGGGGACGGACCCACCGAGCCGCCGCGACGCCTCGTCGAGCGGGATGCGCCAGTCGACGCCCACCGCGTCGACGCCCACGTCGTGCATCGCGCCGAGCAGCTCGCCCGTGCCGACGCCGAAGTGGACGAGCGGCACCGTGCGGCCGTCCGCGGCGGTGATCGTGCGCACGTGGTCGAGCGCGAGCGCGGACGCCGGGGCGACGCGCTGCGTGTAGTCGGCGAGCGACAGGCCGCCCGCCCACGAGTCGAAGAGCTGCGCGGCGGAGGCGCCCGCCATGACCTGCGCGTGCAGGAAGACGCCCGTGATCTCGGCGCACCAGCGCATGAGCGCGTCCCAGGCGTCCGGATCCGCGTGCATGAGGCCGCGGGCCGCGATGTGGTCCTTGCTCGGGCCGCCCTCGACGAGGTACGCGGCGAGCGTGAAGGGGGCGCCCGCGAAGCCGATGAGCGGGGTGTCGCCGAGCTCGGCGACCGTGCGCGCGACCGCCTGGCGGATGGGCTCGAGCGCGGCCGGGTCGAGCGACGGCAGCGCGGCCACGTCGGCCGCGGTGCGCACGGGCTTCTCGAGCACGGGGCCGCGGCCCGCGACGATGTCGACGCCGACGCCCGCGAGCTTCAGCGGGATGACGATGTCGCTGAAGAAGATGCCCGCGTCGACGTGGTGGCGGCGCACCGGCTGCAGCGTGATCTCGCTGGCCATCTCCGGGTCGAGGCACGCGTCGAGCATGCGCGTGCCCACGCGGAGCTCGCGGTACTCGGGCAGCGACCGGCCGGCCTGGCGCATGAACCACACGGGCGCGCGCTCGCCGCGGTGGCCGCGGTACGCCTCGACGAGGAGCGACGACGCGGTGCGCGTGTTGAGCGGGTGCTCTGCGGGGAGCGGGACGGCGGCGGACGAGGGCACGGAGGACGGCGAGGAGCTGGGCGTGATCACGGAGGAGATCATCGCATCCCGGCCTGCGCGCCCGCTCGGCTCGGGAGGCCGGTCGGGCGTAGGCAGGGTGCCCTCACCGGCCCGGAGCACACGGCGGGGAGGTTTAGCATGGAGCGTGCTCATATGTCTGACGGCGAGTCATCACAACGCCAGCTTCGAGGTCCTCGAGAAGCTGTCCGTGGCCGCACCCTCCGTCGCCGGCACGCTCATGGAGCAGAACGACTTCATCGCGGGGGCCGTCGTCCTCGCCACCTGCAACCGCTTCGAGGCCTACCTCGACGTGGAGGAGCCCCTCACGGCGGCCCGCGCCCTCGCCGTCGAGGCCACGGTCGACGTGGTCAGCGGCGCCAGCGGCATCGGCCGTGACGACGTCCGCGGCAGCGTCGACGTGAAGTGCGGCGACGCGGTCGCCGAGCACCTGTTCGCCGTCTCCTCCGGCCTCGAGTCGGTCGTCGTCGGCGAGGGCGAGATCGCGGGCCAGGTGCGCCGGGCGCTCGAGGGCGCGCGCACGGGCGGCACCACGAGCACCGGCCTCGAGCGCCTCTTCCAGACCGCGTCGAACACGTCGCGCGGCGTCAAGACCCGCACGGGCCTGCAGAGCGCCGGCCGCTCCATGGTGCGGCTCGCGCTCGACCTCGCCGAGAGCCGCATCGCCGACTGGTCGGCCACGCGGGTCCTGCTCGTCGGCACGGGCGCCTACGCCGGTGCGAGCCTCGCCGCCCTCCGCGACCGCGGCGTCGTCGACGTGCACGTCTACTCCCCCTCGGGTCGCGCGCAGAAGTTCGCGGGCCCCCACGGGATCCCCGCCGTCGAGGGCCGCGAGTTGCTGAAGGCGCTCTCCGCATCCGACATGGTCGTCACCTGCAGCACCGCGCCCACCGCCGTGCTCGCCGCGCACCACATGCAGGGCGCCGCCGCGGTGTCGGGCGACGGACGCCGTCGCCTCGTCATCGACCTGGGACTCCCCCGCAACGTGGATCCGGACGTCGTCACGGTCGACGGCGTCGAGCTGCTCGACCTCGAGACCATCAGCCTGCACGCGCCCCTGCGCGACCTGACCGCCACGGACGACGCGCGCGAGATCGTCAGCACCGCCGCCGCCGAGTTCCGCGCCGCGAGCGCCGAGGACGAGGTGGCCCCCGCCGTCGTCGCCCTGCGCACCCACATCTTCGACGTCCTCGAGGGCGAGCTGGAGCGGGTCCGCAAGCGCGGCGACTCCTCCGAGGCCACCGAGAAGGCGCTCCGGCACCTCGTCAGCGTCCTCGTGCACCAGCCCTCCGTCCGCGCGCGCGAGCTCGCGCGCCAGGGCGAGGGGGCCCGCGTGGTCGACGCCGTGCAGGCGCTCTTCGGCCTCGACGTGGAGATGCCCGCCGCGGTGTCCTCCCCCGTCGCCGTCGCGCTGCCGCGCACGGCCGAGGCGGGCCAGGCGTCGTGAGGCCCCGCATCCTCCGCGGCCCGCGCCTCGACGCGCCGCTCAGGATGACGGAGCCCGTGCGCACCGAGCGCCTGGTGATCCGGCCGTACACGGCCGACGACCTCGACGACTACGCCGACATCCAGCGCCGCCCCGACGTGGTCGAGTACATGTTCTGGCCGCTCCGCGACCGGGAGGCCTCGAAGCGGCACCTCGCCGGCCGCCGCCGACAGACGCGGCTCGAGCAGTCGCACGACTTCCTCGGCCTCGCCGTGGAGCTGCCCGACGAGCCGAGCCTGAACCCGCGCGCGGGATCCGGCCGCGTCGTCGGCGACGTGTCCCTCCTCCTCCGCAACGCGGCCTCGCGCCAGCTGGAGATCGGCTGGGTCATGAACCCGGACTTCGCCGGTCGCGGGTACGCCACCGAGGCCAGCCGCGCGATGCTCGACATCGCCTTCCAGCGCGCGGGCGCCCACCGCGTCCTCGCGCAGCTCGACGCCCGCAACGCCTCGTCCGCGCGCATGGCCGAGCGCCTCGGCATGCGCCGCGAGGGGCTCTTCCGCGAGGAGCACCTCGTGAAGGGCGAGTGGGTCGACAGCCTCTACTACGCCGTGCTCGCCGACGAGTGGGCGGCGATGCCGCCCACCGCCACCTGACCCGGAGGATCCCGATGGACGGCGACCTGCCCGCGCTCGACCCGGTCGAGGTGCGCGGTCCCGTCCGCACCGCCCGGCTCGTGCTGCGGCCGTTCACGCCGGACGACGTGGTCGCGATCGAGGCGTACGCGGAGTCCCCCGGCGCGCGGCCGCACCTCGCCGGATCCGCGTCCGATCCCGCGCGCATGCTCGCCGACCGCCTGGGCTGGACGCGCCTGGCGGACGTCGGCGACCGGCTCGCCCTCGCGATCGAGCTGCCCGCCCAGGGCCAGCGGTGGGCGCGGGTGGTCGGGGAGGTGCACCTGCTGCTGCGGGATCCGGGTGCCCGGCAGGCCGAGCTCGGCGTGGTGCTGCACGAGGACGTGCGGGGCGCGGGGCTGGCGGCGGAGGCGGCCGACCGGATCCTCGAGCTCGCGTTCGCCGAGGCGGGCGTGCACCGCGTCGCGTGCCGGGTCGACGCGGCGGACGCGACCGCGCTCGGGCTGGCCGAGCGCCTCGGCATGCGACGCGAGGCGCTCCTCGTGCACGACCGATGGGCCGGTGGAGCCTGGGCCGATACCGTGGTCGTCGCCCTGCTCGACGTGGAGTGGGCGGCTCGCAAGAGCCTCGACGGACTGTAGGAGGACCCGTGACATCGACCCCCGACCCCGCCGGACGACCGGTCGTCCCCGTCCTCGACGACGACGACGATGACGACTTCGACGAGCTCGACGGGCTCGACGCCGACGGCCCCGGGGACGCCACCCGACGCCGCGGCCCCGACGAGCGCCCGCTCCGCGTCGCCGCGCTCGCCCTCGTCCGCGACCGCCGCGTGCTGATGGTGCGCGTCGAGGGGCAGGACGTGCTCTACCTGCCGGGCGGCAAGATCGAGCCCGGCGAGGGCGCGCGGCAGGCTCTCGTGCGCGAGGCCGCCGAGGAGGTGGGGCTCGACATCGACCCCGCCACGATCGAGGACCTCTTCACGGTCCTGGCCGACGCGCACGGCGTGCACGTGGGGCGCCTCGTGAGCATGACCGTCTACCGCGCGGAGCCCCGGGAGGGCACGCGGCAGGAGCCCGTGCCGTCGGGGGAGGTCGCCGAGGTCGAGCTCGTGGGATCCGCGGACGCCGACCGCTGCCCGCCCGCCGGCCAGGCGGCGCTGGAGCGCCTCGTGGCGCTCCGGCTCATCGACTGACGGCGTCGTCCCCGGGCGCGGGATCGGCCGCGGCATCGGCGTCGCCGGGCGCGCGGGATGCGGCGGCCAGCTCGGCCGCCCGCGTCGCGCCGACCTTGCGGCGCTGGTCGACGAACGCGACCACGGCCACCACGGTCGCGATGCCGCCCGCGACGAGCGTGCCGGTCACCTCGCCCACACCGTCCGCCTGCACGGCGGCCACGAGGATCGCGATCGTGAAGGCGGCGATGACGACCGCGACCGCCAGGATCAACCAGGAGAGCAGCCCCTTCGCGCGGGCGTCGGGGGTGCGGGTGGCCATGCGCCCATCCTCCCACGGGCGGCGCGGGATCCCCGGGCGGCGCCCGCCCGTGCGTCCGGTGGGAGGGGGTGACGCCGACGGCGGGCGGGCGTAGCGTCGGAGACGTCCCATCCACCGAACGAAGGAGCGCATATGAGTGCGGATGACAAGGCCCAGAACACCGGCGAGAAGCTCGCGGGGAAGGCCGAGGAGGCCTTCGGGAAGCTGACCGGCGACGACAGCAAGGTCGCCGAAGGCGAGGCGAAGCAGGCCGGGGCAAGCGCCAAGCAGGCCGGCGAGAACGTGAAGGACGTCTTCAAGAAGTAGGACTTCCGGAGGGACGTCCCTCCTGAGAGGCGAGGGGCCGGATGCCGAGCATCCGGCCCCTCGTCATGCCCGGGCCGTTCGAGCGGATCGCGAGACGCGTCAGCCGCGCGGATCCGCGTCGGCCCGCGCCCGCAGCGCCCGGCGGTCGGGCTTGCCGGACGGCAGCGTCGGCAGGGCGTCGATGCCGCGGACGACCGCGGATCCCGCGACGCGGCCCAGGCGCGCGGCCAGCTCGCGGCGCACGCGCTCGGCGAGCTCCGGATCCACGGTCCCGGGCGCGAACACGACCGGCCGCTGCCCCCAGCCCGGGTGCTCGCCGGGCACCGCGACCGCCTCGCCGAGACGCGGCGCCCACGCGACCATCGACCGGACCGCCTCCTCCACCGCGGTGAGCCGCAGCTTCTCGCCCCCGGAGATCACGACGTCGTCGAGCCGCCCGGTGATCCGCAGCACGCCGTCGACCAGGTCGCCGCCGTCGCCGGTGCGGTACCAGCGGCGGCCGTCGTGCTCGCCGAACGCGGCGTCGGTCGCGGCCGGGTCGCCGAGGTAGCCCTCCGCGAGCATCGGGCCGGCGAGCTCGACCTGGCCGTCGACGACCGCGACCTCGGCCGTCGCGACCGGCACGCCGTCGTACACGCAGCCGCCCGCGGTCTCGCTGGATCCGTAGGTGCGCACCACGCGCCAGCCCAGCGCGGCCGCGCGGTCGACCAGGTGCGGCGGGGTCGCCTGGCCGCCCACGAGGATCGCGTCGAGGCGACGGACGGCGTCGCGGACGCGGCGGGCGGCGTCGCCGGGGTCGCCCTCCGCCGCTTCGACCAGCCGGTGCAGCTGCGTCGGCACGAGCGACGTGTACCGGGCGACGCGCGCGTCCAGCGACGCGGCCAGCTCCGCGAACGCGCGCGGGTCGAAGCTCCCCGCCCCGAGGACCGCCGGCGCCGCGCCCGCCGCGATCGAGCGCACGAGCACCTGGAGGCCGGCGATGTAGTGGGTGGGGAGCGCGAGGATCCACTGCCCGGGCGCCCCGAGCGCCGCCTGCGACGCCGCGGCGCTCGCCAGCAGCGCGTCCGACGACAGCGCGACGCGCTTGGGGCGGGAGGTGGTGCCGCTCGTCTCGACCACGAGCGCGACGCGTCGCTCGACCTCGGCCGGCGGCGGCGGATCCCCGACGGCCACGGGCGCGTCCACCGGGCGCGCGAGCAGCGCCGGGCCGTCCCCCGCGAGCGCCGCGCGGAGGAGCGGCACCACGTCGGCGCCGGACGCGGTCAGCCGCTCGAGGCGCCTCACGGGAGCGCTGCCGCGCGGATCAGAACTGCCACGGGAACGGCGACCAGTCGGGCGCGCGCTTCTCGAGGAAGGAGTCGCGCCCCTCGACGGCCTCGTCGGTGCCGTAGGCGAGGCGCGTGGCCTCCCCCGCGAAGACCTGCTGGCCGACCATGCCGTCGTCGACCGCGTTGAAGGCGAACTTGAGCATGCGGATCGCGGTCGGCGACTTCCCGAGGATCGTCTCGGCCCACTCCAGCGCGGTCGCCTCGAGCTCGGCGTGCGGCACGACGCGGTTCACGGCGCCCATCTCGTGCATGCGCTGGGCGCTGTGCTCCTCGGCGAGGAAGAACACCTCGCGCGCGGCCTTCTGGCCGACCTGGCGGGCGAAGTACGCGGATCCGTACCCGCCGTCGAACGAGCCGACGTCCGCGTCGGTCTGCTTGAAGCGGCCGTGCTCGGCCGAGGCGATCGTGAGGTCGCACACGACGTGCAGCGAGTGCCCGCCACCCGCGGCCCAGCCGGGGACGACCGCGATGACGACCTTCGGCATGAAGCGGATCAGGCGCTGCACCTCGAGGATGTGCAGGCGTCCGGCGCGTGCCGGGTCGACGCCCTCGGCCGTCTCGCCCTCGGCGTACTTGTAGCCGTCGCGTCCGCGGATCCGCTGGTCGCCGCCGCTGCAGAACGCCCAGCCGCCGTCCTTCAGGCTGGGGCCGTTGCCGGTGAGGAGCACGACGCCGATGCGCGGATCCTGCCGCGCGTCGTCGAGCGCCTGGTACAGCTCGTCGACCGTGCGCGGGCGGAAGGCGTTGCGCACCTCGGGCCGGTCGAACGCGATGCGGGCGATGCGGCCCGTGAGGTCGTGGTGGTACGTGATGTCGGTGAAGCCCTCCGCGAGGGGGACGTCGCGCCAGCGCGTGGGATCGTGGATGTCGGAGACCTGCTTCACCATGCGTCCAGCCTAGGCGGCGCCCCGCCGGGTGCCCGCGGGTGCGAGGCTGGACCCATGCTCCCCGCCCTGGACGACCTCCTCGCCACCGCCCGCGTCGTCGCCCTCCCCCTCCGCACGCGCTTCCGCGGCCTCGACGTGCGCGAGGCCGTGCTGATCGAGGGCCCGCTCGGCTGGACGGAGTTCTCGCCGTTCGTCGAGTACGACGACGCCGAATCCGCCGCCTGGCTCGCGGCCGCGATCGACTTCGGCTGGACCCAGCCGCCCGCGCCGATCCGCGACCACGTGCTCGTGAACGCGACGATCCCGGCGATCCCGCCCGAGCGCGTCGCCGAGGTGCTGGCCCGGTTCCCCGGCTGCCGCACCGCGAAGGTCAAGGTCGCCGAACGCGGCACCACGCTCGCGGACGACGTGGCGCGCGTCGCCGAGGTGCGCCGGCTGCTCGGGCCGGAGAGGCGCGTGCGCATCGACGCGAACGCCGCCTGGAACGTCGACGAGGCCGAGCACGCGATCCACGCCCTCGCCGAGCACGACCTCGAGTACGTGGAGCAGCCGTGCGCGTCGGTGGAGGAGCTCGCCGAGCTGCGCGGGCGGATCCGCCACCTGGGCGTGCCCGTCGCCGCCGACGAGAGCGTCCGCAAGGCCGATGACCCGCTGCGGGTCGCCCGGGCCGGCGCCGCGGACCTGCTCGTGATCAAGGCGCAGCCGCTCGGCGGGATCCACCGCGCGCTGCGGATCACGCGGGACGCCGGCCTGCCCGTGGTGGTCTCGAGCGCGCTCGACACGAGCGTCGGGATCGCGATGGCCGCGCACCTCGCCGCGGCGATCCCCGAGCTGCCGCACGACTGCGGCCTCGGCACCGTCTCGCTCTTCGTCGAGGACGTCGTCGCCGACCCGCTCGTGCCGGTCGACGGCCGGATCCCCGTGCGGCGCGTCACGCCCGACGCGCGGCTCCTCGACGTCCACGCGGCCGATGCCGATCGCCGCGACCGGTGGCTCGACCGGATCCGCCGCACGCACGCCGTGCTCGCCCGCGCCTGAGGCGGCGGGCGTCAGCAGGCCGAGCGCGGCCTACAGCCCGCTGTAGGTGTGCAGTCCCTTGAAGAACACGTTCACGACGCCGAAGTTGAACATGACGGCGGAGAACCCGATGATGGCCAGCCACGCCGAGCGCGACCCGCGCCAGCCGCGCGTGGCCCGCGCGTGGATGTACCCGGCGTAGAGCACCCAGATGATGAAGGTCCAGACCTCCTTGGTGTCCCACCCCCAGTAGCGCCCCCACGCGCGCTCGGCCCAGACGGCTCCGGCCATGAGCGTGAAGGTCCAGAAGATGAAGCCCACGATGTTCAGGCGGTACGCCATCGACTCGAGCGTGACCGAGTCGGGCAGCGTCGCGAGGAAGCGCATCTTCATGGACTGCGCGTCGGCCGCGAGCGACTCGCGCCGGAACTGCAGGAGCTGCACGCCCGAGAGCGCGAAGGCCAGGGCGAAGAACCCGGTGCCGAGCGCGGCGACGAAGACATGGATCACGAGCCAGTACGACTGCAGCGACGGCGGCAGCGGCGCCACCTCGACGCGGTACTGGACGACCGCGATGCCCAGCAGGATGAGGATGAGCCCGGTGACGAACGTGCCGAGGAAGCGCAGGTCGCGGCGCGTGAGCACGATGAGGTAGACGCTGAGGATGAGCAGCGTGCCCGTCATGGCGAACTCGTACATGTTGGCCCACGGCACGCGCGAGGCGGCGAGACCCCGGAGCACGGTGGCGACCGCGTGGGCGACGAACCCGACGACGAGCAGCACCATGGCGACGTTGAGGCTCACGGACCGGCCCGCGGCGACGGGCGCGTCCGGCCCGGCGGCGACGCGGTCGCGGTCGGAGGACCCGGGCTCCCGCTCGAGGGTGGCGGTGCCGCCCCGGCGCGCGGCGGTGGCGCCGACCGCGGAGGGCTGGCGCGCCGCGACGGTGGCGGCGTCCGCCACGAGCGCGGAGCGCCGCGCGAGGTCGAGGGCGAACGCGATGAACGCGGCCGCGTAGAGGCCCATCGCGACGAGGAGCGCGATGAGGGAGACGTCGTCGAGCATGGCCGTGTTCACGAGTGGAGCCTAACTTCTGCATCTGACACCGCGGCAGGCGGGAGGCCCGCCACGTGCTTGTCCGCCAGCGCCGCGACCGCGGCCTCCAGCGTGGGGTCCTCGCCGCGGGCGAGCCCGGCGTACTCGAGGGTGGTGGATCCGTCGGCCTGCGGCACCGCCTTGACCCACACGCGCCGGCGCGGCACGAAGAGGGACGTGAGCAGGCCGCCGAGCACGAGGATCGCGAACAGCAGCACCCAGCGCTGCGTCGGGTCGTGGTGCACGTCGAACGAGACGAAGCGCGGGACGGCATCGAGGCTCACGCTGCCGAGGCCGTTCGGCAGGTCCGTCGTCTGGCCGGGGGCGAGCTCGATGGACTGGACGCCGGTCTTGCCGCCGGTGAGCTGCGTCAGGTTCCCCGTGTCGAGCGTGTAGACCGACGTGGGCACGCCCCCGTCGATCCCGAGGTCGCCCGTGTAGACGTTGAGCGTCAGCAGCGGGTTGTCGCGGTCGGGGTAGGAGGAGAAGAACGGCGCCTTCTCCGCGCCCTGCGTCGGGTAGAAGAAGCCGAGCATGCCGACCTGCTCGCGCAGGCCGTCCGGCACCTTGACGACGCCGAGCGACGTGAGCTTCGCGTCCTGCGGGAGGAACGGCACGTCGGCGCTGTACACGACGGTGCCGGCGGGATCCCGCACCGTCACGTGCGGCGCGTAGCCGTTGCCGAGCAGGTACATGTCGGTGCCCCCGATGGCGAGCGGGTCGTTGACCTTGACCTCGCGGTCCTGCGGCTGGCCGCCGGGCACGTCGGCGGTCACGTCGGCCGTGAAGTCGAGCGGCTGGCCGATGGCGTTCGGGTTCTCCTGCTCGTACTGCACGTGCAGCGCGTTCAGCTTCACGCGGTACGGGGTGAGGGCCGAGTCGTCGAAGAACCGACCCGGGTTGAACGAGTCGAACGTCGACAGCGTGTTGACGAACGACTGCCCCTCGACGAGCACCTTCTGCCCGGAGTAGCCGAAGCCGCCGCCGATGCCGACGGTGATGAGGATCCCGACGAGCGCCGAGTGGAAGACGAGGTTGCCGGTCTCGCGCAGGTAGCCCCGCTCGGCCGAGACCGAGAGCACGCCGCCCGCGGCCGACGCGTCGTCGACGAGGACCGTGCGGTACCGCTGGCGCTTGAGCAGCGCGCGGGCTTGGCGGATGGCGTCGACCGGATCCGCGGTGGTGGTGCGCGTCGTGTACCCGGCGAGGCGCGAGAGCCGCGCGGGCGTCTTGGGCGGCGCCTGGCGGAGCGCGTCGAAGTGGTGCTTGGCGCGCGGCACGACGCAGCCGATGAGGCTGATGAACAACAGCAGGTAGATGGAGGAGAACCACACCGAGCTGTAGGTGTCGAACACCTGCAGCTTGTCGAGGACCGGGAACAGGTCGGGGTTGTCGGCGCGGAACTGCGTGACGCCGTTCGGGTCGGAGCTGCGCTGCGGCACGAGGGATCCGGGGATCGCCGCGAACGCGAGCAGCAGCAGCAGGAACAGCGCCGTGCGCATGCTCGTGAGCTGCCGCCAGAACCAGCGCAGGGTGCCGAGGAACCCGAGCTTGGGCTGCGTGATGGGCGCTGGATCGCGCGGCGCCTGCCGCGGGGAGTCGACGTGGTCAGATGGCCGGGACATACGTGGCGATCACCCCCTGGAGCTGGAGCATCCACGCCGACCAGAGGCCGGAGACCATGAGCACGCCGGTGACGACCAGCAGCGCTCCCCCGACGAGGTTGACGGTGCGGATGTGGCGGCGGAGGAACCCGACGGTGCGCGTCATCCAGCCGAGGCCGAGGGCCACGAGGAGGAACGGCACGCCGAGCCCGATGCAGTAGGCGACCCCGAGGAGCACGCCGCGGCCCGCGTCGGCCGACGTGAGGCTCATGGAGATGACGACGGCGAGGGTCGGGCCGATGCAGGGCGCCCAGCCGATGCCGAACACGACCCCGAGGAGCGGCGCCCCCGCGAGCCCGGTCGCCGGGCGCCACGAGCTCTTGACCTGCCGCTGCAGGAAGCCGAGCCGGCCGGTGAACACGAGCCCCATCACGATGAGGACGACGCCGAGGATCCGCGTGATGACGTCCTGCCAGCGCATGAGCCAGAACCCGGCCGTCGCGGAGACGAGCGTCGTGACGATGAAGACGGCGGAGAAGCCGAGCACGAACAGCGCCGTGCCGATGAGCAGGCGGCGACGCGTCGCGGATCCGCCCTTCGCCTCGGCCATGCCGCCGATGTACCCGAGGTAGCCGGGCACGAGCGGCAGCACGCAGGGCGACGCGAACGAGACCAGGCCCGCGAGCAGCGCGAGCGGCACCGCGACGAGGAGCTGGCCGGAGAGGACGCTCTGGATCTGGTCCACCTACCCCGCCGCCTCGGCGACGGTGTCCTTCACCAGCGTGCGGAGCACCCCGGGGTCGATCTGCCCGAGCACGCGCGAGGCGACGCGCCCCTGGCGGTCGAGGACGAGGGTGGCGGGCACGGCGTTCGGGGCGATGGTGCCGGCGAACGCGAGCTGCATGGAGGTGTCCTCGACATCGAGGACGGACGGGTAGGTGATGCCGTACGTCTTGTCGAAGGAGTCGACGTTCGGGCGCTGGTCGCGGGTGTTGACGCCGAGGAACTTGACGCCGTCCGCCGCGTGCTCCTCGTTCGCGGCCTGCAGGTCCTTCGCCTCGAGGCGGCAGGGCGGGCACTCGGCGTACCAGAAGTTGAGGACCGTGACGGATCCGATGTAGTCGGCGGAGGTGATCTCCGTGCCGTCGGACAGCGTGCCGGAGAAGTCGACGGGAGCCGCGCGCTCGGCGAGCGGGACCTCGGTGAACGTGCCGTCGCCGGCGATGTAGCGCTTGTTGTCGCCGGCCTTGAACTCGGCGGCGAGCGGATCCTCGGTGCAGCCCGAGAGGGCGAACGCGGCCAGCGCGGTGGACGCGGCGGCGGCGAGGACGCTGCGACGGCTCACGCCGGGCATCAGACCGCCCCCTGGTCGACGGCGTCGGCGGCGAGCCCGGCAGCCGCGTCGATGTAGCCCGTCTCGACGAAGCGGTCGCCGACGCGCTCCACCGTCGTGATGCTCGACAGGGCGCAGCGGCGCTGCCGCGGATCGTGGAAGAGGCGCTCGCCCGCGAGGGAGAGGTGCACCATCCAGATGGGCAGCTGGTGGCTGACGATGACGACGTCGCCGTCGGGCACGGAGCGGTGCGCGGCCTTCACAGCCTCCGCCATGCGCGCGGCGATGGAGCGGTAGGACTCGCCCCAGCTGGGCTTCACGGGGTCGACGACCAGCGGCCAGAGGCGCGGCGAGCGCGCGATGCGCGCGGGCGAGGGGAACTGGGATCCCTCGAAGCGGTTGGTGGGCTCGATGACGCGCTCGTCGGTGGCGACCTCGAGGGCGAAGCGCTCGGCCCACGGGGCGGCGGACTCCTGCGCGCGCTGGAGCGGGGAGGCGATGACGCGGTTGACAGGAGCGCCCTCCTCCTCGAGCGCGCGCGCCGCGGCGTCCGCCATGCGGTGGCCGAGCTCGGAGAGGCCGTACCCGGGGATGCGTCCGTAGAGGATCCCGTGCGGATTGTGCACCTCGCCGTGACGGACGAGATGGATTCGTGAGGCGACCACCCGTCAAGTGTAGGTGGCGAGGAGATGTACAACCGCCGAGGAACGAGCGCAACCCCCTGCGCTAATCGTTCGTCCCCAATACGATCGGGTACACCGGCGGGGGTCGGCCTCTCGAGACCGGCGTCGACCGGATGTTACGCGCGTATACGAACGATTGGGCCCCAAAGGAATCGCACGCTAAGTTAGGTGCTCGAGGTCGTGATCCGGCCTCCCGGAGAGAGCCCCGTGGACATCGGGACCTCGCAGAGACCCCCGTCCCACGGACGCGGGCCCGCATGACGATGCCGTCCGCGACGGCACGGAAGGAACGGGCACCATGACGATGACACCGACCAGGCCCACGGCCGCCGAGACCACCTCCGACACCGAGCTCGACCAGGTCGAGTCCGTCCGTCCCGTCGATCCGTACGCGGACTCCGACCTCCCCGAGCCGTCGCTCGTCACCCCCGGCGCCAGCACCGACGCCGTCAAGGACTACCTCCGCCAGATCGGCCGCGTGCCGCTGCTCACCGCCGAGCAGGAGGTGACCGTGGCCCGCCGCATCGAGGTGGGCGTGCTGTCGCAGGAGGTCCTCGACACCCGCACCGACCTGACCTCTGCCGAGCGCCGCGAGTACCAGACGCTGGCGCAGGACGGGATGCGCGCCAAGCAGCACCTCGTGAACGCGAACCTGCGCCTCGTCGTCAGCATCGCCAAGCGCTACACGGGCCGCGGCCTGCCGTTCCTGGACCTGATCCAGGAGGGCAACATGGGCCTCGTCCGGGCAGTCGAGAAGTTCGACTACCAGGCCGGCTTCAAGTTCTCGACCTACGCGTCCTGGTGGATCAAGCAGTCCATCACCCGCGGCATGGCCGACACGAGCCGCACCATCCGGATCCCCGTGCACACGGTCGAGCACATCAACCGCATCAACGCGGTGCAGCGCGAGCTCGCCGTCGAGCTCGGCCGCGACCCCTCCATGGAGGAGATCGCGCGCGAGTCGGACACGCCCGTCACGAAGGTGCGCTACCTGCTCGACCGCGCGCAGGAGCCCATGTCGCTGCAGGTCCTGGTGGGCGGCAGCGGCGGCGACGGCGACACCGAGATGGCCGACCTCATCGAGGACGCGGACGTCACGCAGCCCATCGACGTGGTGACGCAGCAGCTCATGGCCGCGCACGTCATGCGCCTCATCGACGGGCTCGCCGAGCGCGACGCCGAGGTCGTGCGGATGCGCTTCGGCCTCGCCGGCCTCGAGCCGCGCTCGCTCGCCTTCGTGAGCCAGCAGCTCGGCGTGACACGCGAGCGCGTGCGCCAGATCGAGAAGAAGGTGCTCGCCAAGCTCCGCATCCCGGAGCTGGAGACCTACATCCGCGGCTGATCCCGTCGCGACGCGAGAGGGCCGTCAGCGTGAGCGCGGGCGGCCCTCCGTCGTGCGCGGCCGTCGGGATGTCCGGCGACGGCCCCAAGCTCCGGATCCGCCCGGAAGAACGCCCACTAGTCGTTTGTGCGCATACAGTCGGGTTCCATCCCATCGGACGGCGTCGCGACGCGCATCCCCGTCGACGACGACAGCACGCGGGCTCGACGACGAGCCGCGGAGAAGGAGGAGCAATGGCTCTCACGCAGGCCGCACCCGGCCAGACCGACATCCCCGGCATCAGCTGGTCCCCCGTCGCCGCGGGGCTCTGGGTCGCCCGACGCGGCGACGAGTTCGCGGGGCTCTCCGAGGAGCGGTGGGGCGCGGGCTTCCACGTCACCGACCGGCTCGGCCGCGACGTCGGGGACTTCCCGACGCTGCAGGAGGCGCGCGGCGCGCTCGGCTGATCCAGCCTCCCGGGCGGGCGCACCGGCCGGCCCGCCCGGGCTCCGTACCACCTCCCGCCTGCGCACGCACCGGATCGACGATCCCGTGCGCGCAGGCCTAGGGTCGAGCAGGTGCCTTCCCCCGAGATCCACCCGCCCGCATCCGCCCCCGACGACCGCGCCGACGGATTCGTCCGGGTGCGGGGAGCGTCCGAGAACACGCTCCGCGACGTGGACGTCGACATCCCGCGCGACCGGATCGTCGCCTTCACGGGCGTCTCGGGATCCGGCAAGTCGTCGCTCGCGTTCGGCACCGTCTACGCCGAGGCGCAGCGCCGGTTCTTCGAGTCGGTGGCGCCGTACGCGCGCCGGCTGATCCGGCAGGAGCAGACGCCGCACGTCGAGAGCATCACCGGCCTGCCGCCCGCGGTCGCGCTGCAGCAGCGCCGCGGCGCCCCGAGCACGCGCTCGACCGTCGGCACCGTCACCACGCTCTCCAACTCGCTGCGCATGCTCATGTCGCGCGCCGGCACCTACCCCGCGGGCCAGGGCCGCCTCGACTCCGACGCCTTCTCGCCGAACACCGCCGCGGGCGCGTGCCCGGTCTGCCACGGCCTGGGCGTCGCGCACACCGTGCCCGAGGCGTCGCTCGTGCCGGATCCGTCGCTCACCATCCGCGAGGGCGCCGTCGCCGCATGGCCCGGCGCGTGGCAGGGCAAGAACCTGCGCGACATCGTCATCGCGCTCGGGCACGACGTGGACGTGCCGTGGCGCGAGCTGCCGCAGGACGCGCGGGACTGGCTGCTCTTCACGGAGGAGCAGCCGGTGGTGCAGATCACGCCGCAGCGCGACCGCGTGGCGAAGCCCTACAACGGGCGGTTCTGGAGCGCGCGCTCCTACGTGCTGCACACGCTCGCCGACTCCGCGAGCCCGCGCCTGCGCGAGGCGGCGCTCGCGCACATGGTCTCGGGGACGTGCGAGCGGTGCGGCGGCAGCGGGCTCACGCCCGAGGCGCTGGCCGTGACCTTCGCGGGCCGCAGCATCCAGGAGCTCAACGCGCTGACGCTCGCGGACCTCGCGACGGCCATCGCCCCGACGGACGGCATGGGCGACGTGGCCGTGACCATCACGACCGACCTCGTCGCGCGCCTCGCCGTGCTCGTGGACCTCGGGCTCGGCTACCTCAGCCTCGGCCGCGTCACCACGACGCTCTCCCCGGGCGAGATGCAGCGGCTGCGGCTCGCGACGCAGCTGCGGTCGGGCCTGTTCGGGGTCGTCTACGTGCTCGACGAGCCGTCGGCGGGGCTGCACCCGGCCGACGCGGAGCCGCTCCTCGAGGTGCTCGAGCAGCTGCGCGACTCCGGCAACTCCGTGTTCGTGGTCGAGCACGACATGGACGTCGTCCGGCGGTCCGACTGGATCGTGGACGTGGGGCCGGGCGCGGGGCAGGCGGGCGGATCCGTCGTCTACAGCGGTCCCGTCCACGGGCTCCGCGAGGTGGAGGCCTCGGCGACCCGGCCGCACCTCTTCCCCGACCTCGCGCCGGCGCGGGTGGACCGCACGCCGCGCACGCCGACCGGGAGCATCCGGGCGACGGGCGTGACGCTGCACAACCTCGTGGACCTCGACGTCGAGATCCCGCTCGGCGTGATGGTCGCGGTGACGGGCGTCTCCGGATCCGGCAAGTCGACGCTCGTGAGCCGCGTGCTGCCCGACCTGCTGCGCGCGTCGCTCGCGCCCGACCGCGTGGTGGTCGAGACCTCCGACGACGCGGACGGCGACGACGACGCGTCGGGCCCCGCGCGGATCGCCCGGGTCGAGGGGGCCGACGCCGTCGACCGGCTCGTGTCCGTGGACCAGCGCCCGATCGGCCGCACGCCGCGCTCGACGCTCGCCACCTACACGGGGCTCTTCGACGCGGTCCGGCGCACCTACGCGTCCACCGACGAGGCGCGCGCCCGCGGCTACGGAGCAGGGCGGTTCTCGTTCAACGTCGCCGGCGGGCGCTGCGAGACGTGCCAGGGCGAGGGATCCGTCACCGTCGAGCTCCTCTTCCTCCCCGGCTCCTACGGGCCGTGCCCCACGTGCCACGGCGCGAGGTACGAGCCGGCGACCCTGGAGATCGAGCACCATGGGAAGTCGATCGCCGACGTCCTCGCGATGACGGTGGACGAGGCGCACGGCTTCCTCGCCGACGTGCCGCTCGCCGCGCGCGCCCTCGCGACGCTCCGCGACGTGGGGCTCGGCTACTTGCGGCTCGGGCAGCCCGCCACCGAGCTGTCGGGCGGCGAGGCGCAGCGGATCAAGCTGGCCACCGAGCTGCAGCGCGCGCCGCGCGGCCACACCCTCTACCTCCTCGATGAACCGACGACGGGCCTGCACCCGGCCGACGTGGTGCTCCTCCTCCGCCAGCTGCAGGGGCTCGTGGACGCGGGCAGCACGGTCGTCGTGGTGGAGCACGAGATGGACGTGGTGGCGGACGCCGACCGCGTGATCGACCTCGGGCCGTCGGGCGGCGACCAGGGCGGGCGGATCGTCGCGCAGGGCACCCCGCGCGAGGTCGCCGACACCGCCGGGAGCCGCACGGCGCCGTACCTGGCGCGGCGGCTCGACGCCTCCTGAGCCGGGTCGCGCGGGACGGCGCGGGCCCAGCGCGACGTGGGTAGTCTGACCTCTTGTCGGTCGCGCCCCGGCGCGTCCGACGCGCTCGCCCCCATCCCGCACGTCCCCTAGGAGCACCTCGTGACTGACTCGACCGGAACGCCCTCCACTCCCGCGGGCTGGTACGCGGACCCCGCGGGATCCGACCGCCTGCGCTGGTGGGACGGCACGCGCTGGACCGACCACCTGGCGGATGCGCCTGCGGCGAGCGCCGCGGCCGCCGAGCCCGCCGCCGCTCGGGCCTCCGGTCACGTGGCCCCGGAGGCGCCGGCCGCTCCCGCCTCGGCGCCGCCGGCGTACGGTCAGCAGGCCCACGGTCAGGCGTACGCGCAGCAGCCCTACTCGCAGGCCGGGTACGCGCCGACGCCGTACGCCGCCCCGACCCCTCCCCCGCAGGTGCCCGCGTCCACGTCCCCGTTCACCTGGGCGATCTGGGTCCTCGCGGCGCTGCCCGTCATCTCGCTCTTCTTGATCCTGGGCCTCGACCTCCGGCAGACCATGACCCCCATGCAGTACGGCCGCGGCGCCATGTCACCCGACCTCGGTCTCAGCGCCGGCTACCTCGTAGCGAACCTCGTGGCCTTCCTCGTCTACGGCGCCAACGTCGCGGTCGCGTACTTCGACTGGCGCGACCTCGGTCAGCGCGGCATCGTCCGCCCGTTCCACTGGGCATGGACGTTCCTCGGCTCCGGCGTCTACGTCATCGGACGGTCCGTCATCGTCCGTCGCCGCATCACCGGGAACCCGAGCCGCGTGCTCGCGCCGCTCTGGCTGTGGGTCGGCATCACCGCGATCGTCCTGTTCGTCGCGGTCGTCAAGTGGGTCGACGCGTTCATCAGCGTGATGCAGATGTACGGGCCCACCCGCTACTGATCGGGAGGCGGTCCGCCGCCCGCACGTCCCGCGCCCCGGTCGGCGCGACCGCTCACACGAAGCGGATGCGCTGGCCGGGGCGCAGCTGCGCGGCCAGCCGCACGTCGTCGCGCGCGACCACGCCGATCACCGGGTAGCCGCCCGTCATCGGGTGGTCGGCGAGGAACAGGATCGGCCGGCCCGAGGGCGGCACCTGGAGCGCGCCCGTGACGACGCCCTCGCTGGGGAGCTCGCCCGGGATCCGCCGCTCGAGCGGTTCGCCGTCGAGACGCACGCCCACGCGGTCGGCCTCGGCGGTCACCTCCCATTCGTGGCCGAGGAGCGCGGCCCAGGATCCGTCGACGAACCAGTCGAGGCGCGGGCCGGGCGTCGCACGGAGGACCACCTCGCCCTCCGCGGGCGCGGAGACGGCGAGCGAGTCGACGGGCGGCACGGGCCGGGCGGGCGCGGATCCGACGGGCAGCACGTCGCCGACCGCGATGGGCGCGGGTCCCACGCGGGAGAGCAGGTCGGTGGCGCGCGAGCCGAGCACGGGCGCGACGTCGATCCCGCCGCGCACGGCGACGTACCAGCGGATCCCGGCGACGGCCGCGCCGATCTCGAGCGCGTCGCCGGCGTCGAGCACCACGGCCGCGGCGTACGGCGCGGGCCGCGACCCCCGGCCCGCCGTGCGCACGAGCGGTCCGACCGCGCCCGTCACGGCGACCCACACGGCGGCCGTCGCGCGGAGCACCGCGCCGCCGAGCACGATCTCGAGGCCCACCGTGCCCGGGTCGTTGCCGACGAGGAGGTTCGCGTCGGCGAGGGCGCGTGGATCCAGGGCGCCGGACGGCGAGACGCCGATGCCGCCGTGGCCGGGTCGACCCGCGTCCTGGACGAGCATGAGCGGGCCGGTGCGCTCGACCACGAGGCCGGCCGCGGAGGTCGCCACGGCACGGCGACCGCGGCGAGGGGTGGTCGCGCCGCTCACGCGTCGACCTCCCGGAAGCGGACGGCGGAACCGGGCTGCAGCAGCGCCGCCGGCTCGCGCTCCGGATCCCACAGCACCGCCCGCGTCGTGCCGATGAGCTGCCAGCCGCCCGGCGAGACGCGCGGGTAGATGCCGCTGAACTCGCCCGCCAGCGCGACGGCGCCGGCCGGGACGCGCGGCCGCGGCGACGTCCGGCGCGGCACCTCGAGGCCGGGGACGCCCGCGAGGTAGCCGAAGCCGGGCGCGAAGCCGCCGAACGCGACCGTCCAGGTGCCGGAGGTGTGGCGCTCGACGACCTCGCGCACGCCGATGCCGAGGAGCGCCGCCACGTCGGCCAGGTCCTCGCCGTCGTAGACCACGTCGATCTCGACGGGCGCGCCACCCCGGGAGCCGGCCTCGTCGGCGGGTCGGGCGGCGAGCGCCCAGGAGCGGGCGGCGGCGAGCGGGAGCACGTGCGGATCCACCGTGACGAGGATGCTGCGCGCGCCCGGCACGATGTCGACGACGCCGCGGGGCCGGGTCGCGTCGAGCACGGGCTGCAGGCGGAGCACCTCGTCGAGCGAGTCGAGGTCGAGCATGACGGCGGCGTCGCCGCACGGCAGGAGCCGGAGGGTCACAGGGCGCGCCGGTCGCGAGCCGGGAGGGCGCGGTGCTCCGACGAGGGAGCGGCATCCGGCACCGGCCTGATCTCCACGCCCGCCGCCTCGAGCGCGTCGCGCACCGCGCGCGCCAGCCCCACGGCGCCGGGGGTGTCGCTGTGCAGGCAGAGGGAGTCGGGGTCGAGCCGCACGACGGATCCGTCGATCGCGACGACCGTGCCCTCCGTCGCCATGCGCACGGAGCGGGCCGCGACCTCGGCCGGGTCGTGGATCACCGCCCCCTCCTGCCGCCGCGACACGAGCGCGCCCTCGGGCGTGTACGCGCGGTCGGTGAACGCCTCGACGCGCGTCGGCAGTCCCGCCGCCGCGGCCAGCCGGAGGATCACGGAGCCCGGCAGCCCGAGCACCGGGAGCGTCGGATCCAGCGCCACGACCGCATCCACCACGGCCTGCGCCTGCACCGGGTCGTGCGCGATGCGGTTGTAGAGCGCGCCGTGCGGCTTGATGTACGAGACGCGCGCGCCGACCGTGCGGGCCATGCCGCTGATCGCCGCCAGCTGGTAGAGCACGTCGCCCGTGAGCTCGGCGGGCGAGGCGTCGAGGTCGCGACGGCCGAACCCGGCGAGGTCGCGATAGGCGACGTGCGCGCCGACCGCGACGCCGTTCCGGGCCGCGCGCTCGAGCGCGTGCAGCATGACGAGCGGATCCCCCGCGTGGAACCCGCACGCGACGTTGGCGCTCGAGACGACGTCGAGCATCGCGTCGTCGTCGCCGAGGGTCCAGCGGCCGAAGGACTCGGCCAGGTCGCTGTTGAGGTCGATCTGCATGGCGTCTCCCCTGCACCGGGCGCGGCCACCGCTCGCCGCGGGGCCGTCCCCACCAGGCTAGGCGGCCCGCGGGGCGACCGGCCCGACAGCGGCGCGGATAGACTCGACGACCGTGACCACCCGAACTCTCATCAAGAACCTGGCCGCCCTCGACGACGGGGACGTGGCCGTCTCCGGCTGGGTCGAGACCGTCCGGGATCAGAAGAAGATCCAGTTCGTGATCCTCCGCGACGAGTCCGGCGCGGTGCAGCTCACCTACAAGCGCCAGGGCGACGAGGATGCGACCGCCGACGCCATCTCCGGCCTCGCCGCGGGCACCTTCCTCACCGCCACCGGCACGCTCAAGCACGACGAGCGCGTGAAGCTCGGCGGCCTGGAGATCGGCCTGTCCGGCATCGAGATCGCGGGCGCGGCCATCCCGGAGACGCCCATCGCGGCCGACTCCTCCATCGACAAGCGCCTCGACTGGCGCTTCATCGACCTGCGCGCGCCCCGCAACTCGCTGATCTTCCGCGTGCAGACCACGCTCGTGCACGCGATGCGCACCCACTGGGTCGAGCACGACTTCATCGAGGTCTTCTCCCCCAAGCTCATGGCCACGCCCTCCGAGTCGAACGCGGAGCTGTTCAAGGTCGACTACTTCGACGGCGTCGCGTACCTCGCGCAGAGCCCGCAGTTCTTCAAGCAGATGGCGCAGTCCGCCGGCTTCGGCAAGATGTTCGAGGTCGGCCCGGCGTTCCGCGCGGACCCGTCCTTCACCTCCCGCCACGCGACCGAGTTCACCTCGGTGGACGCGGAGATCAGCTGGATCGAGAGCCACGAGGACGTCGCCCGCCTCCAGGAGGAGCTCATCGTCGCCGCGCTCACCGCGGTGAAGGAGAAGCACGGCGACGAGATCCGCGAGCTGTTCGACGTGGAGGTGACCGTGCCGAGCATCCCGTTCCCGCGGATCCCGCTGCTCGAGGCCAAGGACATCGTCGCGAAGCGCGGCCACGTGATCGACCGCGCCGACGACGACCTCGACCCCGAGGGCGAGCGCCAGATCGCGGCGCACGTGATGGAGGAGTTCGGCCACGAGTTCGTGTTCCTCACCGACTACCCGTCGACGATCCGGCCGTTCTACCACATGCGCAACGCCGAGGACCCGACGATCACGAACAGCTACGACCTCATCTGGAACGGCGTCGAGATCACCACGGGAGCGCAGCGCGAGCACCGCGTCGACGTGCTCGAGGCGCAGGCTCGCGAGAAGGGCCTCGACCCCGAGGAGCTCGGCTCGTACCTCGACTTCTTCCGCTACGGCGTACCGCCGCACGGCGGATTCGGCATGGGCCTCAACCGGGTGCTGATGCTGCTGCTGCACCAGTCGAACCTGCGCGAGGTCACCTACCTCTTCCGCGGGCCGAACCGGCTCGCCCCGTAGGTCCCGCTCCACCGGACGGCCCGATCCCCTGGGCAGGGGGTCGGGCCGTTCCGCGCGTCCGGGCGCGGCGTCGGGGGCGCGGATCTACATCGCTGGGGGGAACCTCTGCCGTGGCCGGGTCCGTAGCGTGGCAGGCACCGCCGAACCGACCGGGACGGTCCGTGCCCGACGCCGAGCAGCCCGCATGCCCCACGAGACGCGACAGGACCGCCGCCCGGCGCTCGGGATCGCCCGGCACGGCCGGCTGCGGAAGCCGAGCTGCGCACCGCGGTGAAGGCCCTGGCCGCGGTGACGGCCGTGGTGATCGCGAGCACGGGATCCGTCGCCGCGTTCGCCGCCTGGGACCTCGCGCGCACGGTGCAGGCGAACTCGGTCGACATCGACGACGGGCAGGCGCCGCCGCCGTCCATCGGCGGGATCGACGGGGGTGCGAACATCCTGCTGGTCGGCAGCGACAGCCGGAAGGACCAGGGGGACGGGTACGGGGACCTGAAGAAGGTCGGAGGGGCGAACAACAACGACGTGACGATGCTCCTGCATATCAGCGAGGACCACTCGCGCGCCACCGTCGTGTCGTTCCCCCGCGACATGCTGATCGGCCGGCCCGCGTGCCCCGCGTCCGGCACCGCGCCGGGAGGAGCCGCAGCGAGCGGCGCGGAGATGAACTCGGCGCTGTCGAAGGGCGGGCTGGACTGCGTCGTGCGCACGGTGGGGTCCATCACGGGTCTCGACATCCCCTACGGCGGCGTCGTCCAATTCACCGGCGTCGTCGCCATGTCGAACGCCGTGGGCGGCGTCACCGTCTGCCTGGCGAACCCGATCAAGGACAAGAACACGGACCTCGACCTGGGCGCGGGCCCGCAGCTGCTCCAGGGCGAGACCGCCGTGCAGTTCCTCCGCACCCGGTACGGCATCGGCGACAACAGCGACATCGACCGGATCAGCAACCAGCAGGTGTTCCTCAGCGCCCTCGTCCGCACGATCACGAGCGGCGACACCCTCACGAACCCCGCGAAGCTCTACGGCATCGCCCGCGCGGCCGTCGAGAACATGAGCCTGTCGACGTCCCTCGACGACCCGACCGCGATCACGTCCCTCGCGCTGACGCTGAAGGGGATCCCGCTCGACCGGTTCGTGTTCGTGCAGTACCCGAGCACGCGGCTCGAGAGCGGCCGGGTCGCGCAGGACGTCGAGGGCGGCACGCGGATGATGCAGCTCATCGCCGACGACGCGGACTTCTCCCTCGCGCCCGACAGCACGGGCGCGGGTGTCGAGGCCCCGCCCGCGGACGCGGCGCCGGCGGATCCCGGGACCCCGTCCGCGGAGCCGTCGCCCGCGGCCGTGCTCCCCTCGAACGCGACGGGGCAGACGGCCGCGACCGAGACCTGCTCCAATGGCTGATGCGAGCCCACCCGCCCTGCTCCTCAACGGCACCTCCGGCGTCGGCGAGAGCGCCGTGCTCGAGCACATCGGCGACCTGCTCGCCGAGGCCGGGCGGCCGTTCATCCTGATGGACGTCGACTGGTTCCACCGGTCGTGGCCTCCCGCGTCGTGGGATCCGGACAACGTCGTCGTCGAGGCGCGGGCCATGGCCGCCACGTGGGCGCTGTTCCAGGAGGCGGGACCGCGGCAGCTCGTGGTCAGCGGCGTGGTCGCGGAGCGCGCCGACCTCGACCGGTACCGCGATGCCCTCGGGATCGACGTACGGTGCGTGCTCCTGACCGCGTCGCCCGCGGTCGTCGAGGCGCGCCTGCGCTCCCGCTACGACGACGACCGGCGTGCCGCGCGCGACTGGCACCTGGCCCGCCATGCGGATCTCGCCGCGCGGCTCGGGGCGTCCGGCCTCGACGGGACGACGATCGCGACCGACGACCGCACCCCGCGTGAGGTCGCGCGCGCCGCGCTCGCCTGGCTCGACGCGGGCGCTCGGTAGGCATCCGCCCGGCGACCGGACGACCGCCCTGCGGGTCCGTGTTTCCTCTGTTGCCGTAATATCTGACGCACCACTCGATGCCCTCACCCGCGGGTCGCCGAGCCGTCGACGCCGCGGGATCCGCAGGATCCGCGCCCGCGACGGGCACCAGGACGGGACACGGAGGAGGGCAGGGCATGGGCCAGCTGATCTTCGACAGCAGCACCCGCACCACCATCGACGACCGCGCGCTCGCGCACCTCCAGATCGTGATGCTGAACAAGCTCCGCCGCCGGGAGAGCTTCGCGTTCTCGTGGAAGTACCCGGCGTCGGAGGGCGACGGGCGCAGCACGGTGTGGGTCGCCCCCGAGCTGCCGCTGCACTTCCGCTTCTCGGGCAGCCGCCCGCCCGCGATCAACCCCGCCTGGGTGGATCTGCTCATGGACAGCGCGAACACCGGATCCGGGCTGCACCTGGTGCCGGAGCCGCCCTACGGTTCGGCCGCGCACGCCGAGCCGCCCGCCGACTGACGCCGCGCGCGCGGACGACGTGCGCCCGCCCGCAACTGCTCCCATCCCCCGACCACGCCCGCCCCGCACCCCAAGGACGCCCATGGCCCTCACGAACCTGCCCTACGACGACGACGCGATCATCGCCGCCGCCGAGTCCGCGACCGTCCTCGGACGGGAGGTGCGCGACGTGCAGGTCGACTTCGCGAGCACCAGCGTCTCCGACGACAGCGTCGCGCGCGTGACGGCGACCATCACGTGGACCGTGCCCGCTGACGAGGCCGTGCGGATCCTCGACGAGGCCCGGCCGCGCGGCTGACGTCATCTGCATCCCGGTGCGTACGCGGATGGGCCGCTCGGCCGACGACCCGGCCCTGAACCGCTGCGAGGGTGTGGCCATGACCCGACCCGACGCGTCCCCCGCCCGCACCGCCGCCGCCCGACCACCCCGTTCGTCCTCGCGGCGGCCCGCGCGTGCGATCCTGCCGGCCGCGCTCCGCGCCACGGTCGTCGTCCTCGTCTTCAGCCTCGTCATGGGTGGCCTCACCAGCCCCGCGCAGGGGTTCCTCCCCTCGTGGATGAGCTCGCTCGCCAACTCGGCCGGCGGCTGGAGCATGCTCGCCTTCCTCGGGGTGTGGCTCTCCCGCGCGCGCCCGCTCCTCGGCGCCGTGCTCGGCGCGGCATCCTTCGTCGCGATGGTGGAGGCGTACGGCGTGGTCAGCCTGTGGCGCGGGTACTTCCTCGCGGACCCGTTCTCGTCCATGTGGATCCCGATCGGCCTCGTCGCCGGCCCGTTCATCGGCCTCGCGGCTGCCCTCGTGCGGCACGCGTCGCGCCGGTGGCCGATCGCCGGCGTCGCGGTGCTCAGCGCCGCGCTCGTCGCCGAGGGGGTCTACGGCCTCACGGTCGTCGCCGAGACCACCAGCCCGGTCTACTGGACCCTCGAGATCGTCCTCGCGGTCGGCTTCCTCGCCGCGGCGGCGCTGCGCGGGCGGCGGCCGACCGACGCCGTGCGGGGCGGGGTCGCCCGCCCCTAGCTGTACCCGGCCATGACGTTGGTGACACTTCGGGGCGTGTGAGGAGGCCTCCTGGCTTGATGGAGCTGTCTAGTTCTGCCACTGCCAGGAGGCCTCGATGTCCCACGCTAATGCTCGTCTGACGGTTCACGGGAGGGTTCTCCTCGTGCGGCGGGTGGTCGAGGATCGTCGGCCGGTCTCGCATGTCGCGCGCGAACTCGGTGTGTCGCGTCAGTGCGCGCATCGGTGGGTGAATCGGTTCCGGTCCGAGGGCTTCGAAGGCTTGTCGGACCGGTCCTCGAGGCCGAGACGGGTGCCGACGAGGACGAGCCCGGAACGAGAACGAGCCGTCGTGGAAGCGAGGACCCGATTGCGATCAGGTCCTGCCCGGTTGGCGCCGGTGACCGGTGTTCCAGCCCGCACGATCTCCCGCGTCCTGCGGCGGCACGGGGCACCGCCGTTGGCATGGTTGGACCCCGTCACCGGGGCCGTGATCCGGGCATCCCGGTCGACGGCAAACCGGTACGAGCATGAGCATCCCGGCGACCTGATCCACGTCGACGTGAAGAAGCTCGGCCGGATCCCGGACGGCGGCGGCTGGCGGGCGCATGGCCGCAGCGAACAGGTTCGTGGTCGTGGGATCGGGTTCGATTACGTCCACGCCGTGGTCGATGACCACACCCGCCTCGCCTACGCGGAGATCCACCCGGACGAGAAGGGCGTGACCGCGGCAGGGTTCCTGACCCGGGCCGCGGCGTACTTCGCCGAGCACGGCATCACCCGCATCGAACGGGTCCTGACGGACAACGCGTTCGCCTACCGGCACTCGGCCGCGTTCCAGAACGCGGTCACGCAGCTCGGTGCGAGGCAGAAGTTCATCCGCCCGCACTGCCCCTGGCAGAACGGCAAGGTCGAACGCTTCAACCGCACCCTCGCGACCGAGTGGGCCTACCGGCAACCCTTCACCAGCAACCAAGCCAGAACCGACGCCCTTGATCCGTGGATCCAGCACTACAACACTGAACGAATCCACTCGAGCCACGGGCTGACGCCCGCGGCCCGAGAGTCACCAACGTCATGACTCAGTACACCTAGCCCCGCGTGGCCGCGATCCGCCCCCGCGTGCGGACGGCCACCGCGAGGCCCAGCGGCAGCACGAGCGCGGCCCCCAGCGGGCCGACCGCGGCGGCGGCGGACACGACGGCGAGCGCGGATCCCCCGGCCAGCAGTAGTGCGTCGGCCTGCCACGCGGCGATCACGAGCGCGGACGCGTCGCCCGCCGGCGTGACCACCGGCGCCATGACGGCGAGCGGCAGCGGGCCCTTCGCCGCGTCGAAGGCCCGGACCACGACCAGCAGCACCGTGACCGCCGGGGCGACGACGAGCGCGGTGGCGCCCGACCCGCCGGCCACGGCGATGCCCGCCCCCGCGAGCGCGCACGCGACCCCGGCCACCGCGGGGAGCAGGGCGTGGAGGAGGAGCAGGCGCCCGGTCGGGATGCCGTAGAGCGGGGGCGCGGACGCGACGTCGACGACGTGCCGGAAGCCGTCTGCGCCGACGCCGAGCGCGAGGAACCCGACGAGCGCCGCGCCGACCCCGGGGATCACCCGCCCCGTGCCGTCGCCGTCGAGCGCCACCGCGAGCAGGACGCCGGACGCGGCGACCCCGAGGCACGCGGAGGCCGCGCGGACGGGCGTCCGGAGCGCGCCGACGAGGTCGCGCCGCGCGACGAGGGCCACCTGCGACCGGCCGCGCACGGCTCCCCAGCCCCGCCCGATCCGCGGCATGGGCCGGAACCCGCCCGCCGCCATCGCGAGGTCCCCGGTGGTCGCGAGGGTCGTCGCCGTCTGCCAGCGCTGCGCCTGCGCGAGCAGCCCGGATCCGCGGAGGCCGCCGAGGAGCGCCGGCGCGGCCACGATCACGGCGAGGGCCAGCGCGGCGAGCACCCCGAGCGCCGTCCCGACGTCGGCGGGCAGCGGCCACGCGCCGGCGCCCGTGCCCGCGCCGGGGAAGAGCGCGCGGACGGCCGTCCCGGGCACCACCGCGGTCGGGACCAGCACCGCGAGCGCGGCGGATCCGAGCAGCACGGCTCCCCCGACGGCCCGCCCGGCCGCGCCCAACCGCTGGCCCGCGAGCCAGCAGCCCGCGAGGATCACGCCGACCAGCGCCCCGCCCGCCGTGCAGGCCGCGACCACTCCCGGATCCGCGTCGCCCGCGACCAGCAGCGCGAGCCCGGGCAGCAGCGCCGCGAGCCCGCAGATCGCGGCGAGCCCGAGCGCGGAGCGCGCGAAGGGGCGCGCGAGCACGGCCGCGCGCGACAGCCCGCTGCCCGCGAGCGTCGCGGTGAGGAACGGGGACAGGAGCGCCGGGCCGCGCGCGCCGCCGGCGACGAGGAGCGCCGTGGCGGCGAGGCCCGCGATCGCCGCCGCCGCGGTGGGCCCCTGCGCGCGCAGCGCCGCCGCCGCGACCGGCTCCGCGAGCTCCAGCACGATGGCGCGCAGCACCGGGATCCCGACGATCAGCACCGTGAGCGCCCCCGCGTAGACCGTGTACGCGAGGTCCATCGGCGACGCCCCGCCGCGCTCGAGGCGGAGCGATCGAACCGTGCGGAGGACGCGGCGGGTGCTCACGCGGCGTCGCCGGCGAGCGCGATCGACCGGTGCGCCACCGCGTCGCGGAGCGTCGGGCTGTGCGTCGCGAGCACGACGGTGCGGCCGTGGTCGAGCTCGGCGCGGAGGATCCCGATCACGAGCTGCAGCCGGTCGGGGTCGAGCCGCTGCTCGGGCTCGTCGAGGAGCAGCACGTCGTAGGGCCGCACGGTCGCCATCGCGAGGGCCGCCAGCTGCGACTGGCCGCTGGACAGCTCGTGCGGGAACCGCCGGGCGAGGGGCGCGAGCCGCCAGCGCTCGAGGTGCGCCGCCGCCCGGTCGCGGGCCTCCTGCGCGTCCATGCCCCAGGTCGCGGCGATGACGGCGAGGTGCTCGGCGAGGGTCAGGTCGCGCGCCACGGGCGGGTGGCCGATGGATCCGGACACCGCGCGCCGGAACGCCGTGACGCGCTCGTCGACGGGCCGGCCGCCGACCCGCGCGGATCCCGTGCTCGGCCGGGTGAGCCCGGCCACCACCCGGAGCAGGGTCGTCTTCCCGGCCCCGTTCGGCCCCGTGACCGCGACGGCCTCGCCTGCCGCGACGGCGAGGTCGGTCGGCCGCAGCAGCGGGATCCCGTCGACGACCACCGACACCCGCTCGACCTCGACCGCATCGCCCATCCCGCCATCCTCCCGTACGGGCGGCGGGCGGGATCGGCGAGCGGCATCGGCGAGCGGCGGGCACGCAGCCCGCGGCCGGCGGAGGCGACCCGCCGTTCAGCGCCCGACCGCGTCGAGCCCCGCCCGCGGCACCAGCCCGCCGTCCGCGAAGACACGCGCCACCCACCGCTCCCCCATCTCCGCGTACAGCGCAGCGCCCGGGTGCAGCCCGTCGGGCAGCGTGAACCGCGCCAGGTCATCCGCCCCGGAGAGCGCGAGGCCGTCGAGGTGCGCGATCCGCTCGCCCGCCTCCTGGCGCACCCGCGCGACGTGCGCCACGTGCCGGCGCGACTCGGCGAGCGTGAGCGCCCCGCGCGGCACGTCCGCGGGGTCGCCCGCCGCGAAGCAGCGCACGGATCCGTCGTCGCGGAACTCGACGCCGGGCGGCCCGGGCACGTGCTCGCTGCCCGGCCAGAGGATCGAGGACGCGAGCACCACCGGCGTGTCCGGATGCCCGCGCCGCACGCGGTCGAGGAAGCCGTGCAGCGCGGGCACGAAGGTGCGCTGGTCCATCGACCGGGCGCCCACGATGTTGATGCCGACGCTCAGCGAGATCACGTCCGCCGGTCCCGCCGCGATGGCGTCCGCGACGAACGGGTCGAGCATGCACTGGCCGCCGAAGCCCAGGTTCACGAGTTCGAGGCCCGCCTGCCGCGCGGCGACGACGGGCCATGCCCCCGTCGGATCCGGCGCCTCCACGCACTGTCTGATGGAGCTGCCGTGGTGGATCCAGCGCGGCAGCCCCAGCGGTTCCGCGGCCCGCACGGGCGCGCCGGCGTCGATCCCCACGAGGTCCACGAGCATCCCCTGCGGCAGCCACGCGGTCACGGTCGACGGCCCGCGCCCGAGCCCGCGGAGCACGACCACGGACGCGTCCCCGGATCCGACCGCCGTCTCCTCGGCGGCGTCGCCCGACGCCGAGACGCGGCGCACGACGTCCACCGGCGCCGCGACCGGCGGCAGGTCCGCGCCGTCGACCTCCGCGACGAACGCGTTGCGCGGCCCCGGCAGCTCCTCGACGCGGATGCGCGTGCAGCGCACCCGCATCCGCACCTCGTCCGCCGGGGTCGTGAACCGGATCCGCACCCCCGCCGCCGCCGACACCTGCGCCCGCAGCAGCTCGCCCGCCGGCGGGAAGTCGCGCCACGCGGCCTCGGGCAGCCGGATCGGCCGTACGCAGCCCGGCACCGGCATCAGCCCGAGGTGGCCGTGGACGCGGACGGACCCGCCGTCCAGCTCGACGACCTCGCCGTCGCGCCCGGACGCGCCGACGACGCTCACGCCGTCCCGCCCGCCGCGTGCGCGCGCACGAAGCCGACCGAGATCTAGCTGCGAACCGGAAGCGCTCTCCCCCGTCGTGTCAGCGCGCCGGTCCGACCGACTCGCCGGGGATGAGGCGCATCGGGATCCGGTGCACCGCCGGCTCGGCCTGCCGGTCGAGGAGCAGCTCGACGGCCCGGCGACCGAGCTCGAGCTGCGGCAGCGCGACCGAGGCGAGCGGCGGATCCAGCGCGCGGCTGATCGCGCTGCCGTCGAAGGCGACCACCGACACGTCCTCCGGCACGCGGAGCCCCACCCGGTGCAGGGCCTGGTACGCGCCGGCGGCCACGGCGTCGTCGGCGCAGACGAGGGCGGTCGGGCGGGCCCCGGATCCGAGGAGCGCCGCCACCGCGTCGCGCCCGTCCGCCGTGTCCCAGTCGCGCTCCACGTCCTGCACGCCGGCGAGCGCGACGCCCGCGTCGGCGAGCGCGCGTCGCAGGCCGGCGAGCCGCTCCTCGAGCGCGAGGGGCGCCCGCCCGCGCCACGCCGGCCCGCCGGTGAGGCCGGCGGGCAGGCCGCCCACGAACCAGATGCGATCGCGGTGGCCGAGATCCAGCAGCATGCGCGCGGCGTCGGATCCCACGGCCTCCTCGTCCGGCACCACGGCGTGGGCGGCGCCCGACTCGGGCACGCAGTTGAGCAGCACGTGCGGTACCTGGTCGAGCAGCGCGGGCGCGCGCACGACGCGCGTGAACATCCACGCGTAGAGCACGCCGTCGATGGTCCGGCCGAGCAGGCTCTCGAGGAGCTGCTCCTCCTGCCGGTCGTCGCCCTGCGTGTCGACGGTGAAGAGGATCGTGTCGCGCTCGCGCAGCGCGTCGAGGGCCCCGCGCACCAGGGAGTTCGCGTGCGACGTGCTGCTGACGAAGTCCGAGACGAGCGCCACGGTGCCCGAGCGGCCCGTGCGGAGCGTCCGGGCGGTCATGTTCGGGCGCTAGCCGAGCTCGTCGGCCGCGTCCCGGATGCGGGCGATCGTCTCCGTGGAGAGCCGCTGGTCCGTCCGCCCCGTGAGCGCGAAGGCCACCGCGGAGCGCGAGACACCGGCCCGCTCCGCCACCTGCGCGAGCGTCACGCGCCGTCGGGGCGCGGGCGCGGCAGCCGTGCGGCCGGACGCGCCCTCGTCGCCGGCCACGTCAGACCTCGAAGTCGACCGACGCCGCGGATCCGACGAGGCTCCGCACGAGCGCGGCGACGCGCTGGTGCTCCGGGTGCGCGTCGTACGCCTCGAGGCCGGCCCGGTCGTCGAAGTCGGCGATGAGCACGACGTCGTGGCTGCGCGCGGATCCGACCACGTCGCGTCCGACCTGGAAGGAGCGGATCCCGGGCACGAGGTCGGGCAGCGTCTCGAGCGCCTCGCGGACGCGGGCGGCGTCCCGGTCGAGGGCGGCGGGATCGCGGTCGGCGAGCTTCCAGGAGACGACGTGGCGCAGGGTCATGCGACGACCCTATCCGCGGCCCCGGCCGCCGCCGTGCTCAGCGCGCGGCGAGCGCGGCGCGGAGCCGGTCGGCGTCGATGCGCCAGTAGTTGTGCACGCGCCCGTCGATGAGCAGCACGGGGATCTCCTCGGCGAAGCGGGCGGCGAGCGCCCGGTCGTCGAGGATGCTGCGCTCCTCCAGGGTCACCTCGGCCGCGCGGGCGGGGTCGAGCCCATCGAGCACGCCGGTCACGACGTCGCGCGCGTCGTCGCAGAGGTGGCAGCCGGGCTTGCCGACGAGGGTCAGGACCGTTGCGCTCATCCGCCCAGCGTAGGCGAGCGCATCGCCCCGCAGGCCCGGCACCCGGGCCCAGGAGCGTCGCCTACGCTGACCCGATCATGGTCGAGCACGCGAGCACCCCGGTCCTCGCGTTCTTCGACGTCGACACCACCCTCATCCACGGCGCCAGCGTCTTCCACCTCGTGCGCGGCCTCCGCGCGGCCGGCCTCCTCACGACGCGCGACATCGTGGGCGCGGGATAGGAGCACGCGCGCTTCACAGCGCGTGGCGAGAACGACCGGCACCTGGCGTCCGCCCGGGCCCGGGGCCTCGAGGTCGTCACCGGCATCACGGTGGCGGACATGGCGCACCTCGCCGACGACATCCACGAGCGGCACACGGCGCCGATGGTCGGGCCGCCTCGAGGGCGAGTTCCTGCACGGCGCGCTCAAGGCCGCAGCCGCCCGCGGGCTCCTGACGGGCACGGGAGCGGATCCGGCGGCGTGCTGGGCCTACTCCGACTCCCGGCACGACATCCCGCTGCTGACCCTCGTCGGCCATCCCGTGGTGGTGAACCCGGACCAGGGCCTGGCCGCCCACGCACGCGACTCCGGCTGGCCGTCGATGCGGCTCCACGCGCGAGCATCCGCGACGCCCGCAGGCGCGTGCGCCGCGAGGCCGCACCGGCGGACGGACCCGCCGTGCGCTGATCCGCCGGAGGCCCGCGCCGGGCGCCCGACACCCGGCACCGGGCACCGGGCCCCCACGGAGCGCGCACCCGGGACGCACGAAGAGGACGCCGCCCCGTCACCGGGTCGGCGTCCTCTCCATCACGTCCTGCGCCCTCGTGGACGCGTCCGCTCTACTTCTTGTTGCGGCGCTGGTGGCGCGTCTTGCGAAGCAGCTTGCGGTGCTTCTTCTTCGCCATGCGCTTGCGACGCTTCTTGATCACTGAACCCATAGGGGCACCTCATCTGTTGCCGGACGGAACACGCGGGTTCTGGTGACCCGCGGAAAATAGCCTCAGAGGAGTCTAGCCGACATCCGACATGCCGGAGTGACGCGAGGCCTCGCCAGGCTGGCCGGGCAGCGCGTTGGTCGGGTCGATCGCGGCGAGCACGGCGGACTCGGGCACGCGGAACGAGCGACCGAAGCGGATGGCGGGCAGGTCGCCCGAGTGCACGAGGCGGTAGACGGTCATCTTGGAGACGCGCATCATCTCGGCCACCTCGGCCACCGTGAGGAATCGGACGTCGGACAGGTCACGCGACATGGGCGGATCGACTCCTCGTTCTGCGTGACCGGCTCACGGACCTCATCGCCCCCGCGATGCGGGCGCTGGTGCGCGATTCTAGGGGTCCGGATGGACGCGTGTCCATCGTGTCACATCCTGCATCACGCGTCCCGCGCGTTTCCCGGCTTCCGACCGCGCAGCCGGCCGAGCGATGCCTGGCCCGCCGAGCCTGCGACGCGGGTGGCGTCGTGCACGGCGGCGGCCGCCTGGTAGCGGGTGTCGGCCCAGATGCGGCCGAGGGACGCGGCGAACGGGTAGCCGGCCGGATCGCCGTCGTCGCCGGCGTCGGGGTCCGCGGACAGGCCGCCGCCGAGCAGCCCCGTGTCCGGATCCGCGTGCGCGTCGTCGGAGTCCTCTGCGCCCCGGCCGTCGTCGACGAACGGCGCGACCCACGCGTCCAGCGCCTCGAGCGGCGCGGGCTCCAGCCGGTAGTAGCGGTGCTGACCCTCCTCGCGCACGGAGACGAGGCCGATGTCGCGCAGCACGCGAAGGTGCTTCGACACGGTCGGCTGGCTGATCCCGAGGGTCTGCACGAGCTCCGAGACGCTGATCTCCCCGGTCGGCGCCTCGGGCACCGCGCGTCGGTCGAGCAGCACGCGGAGGAGGTCGCGCCGGGTGGGGTCCCCCACGACGTCGAAGATGTCAGCCATCCCCGAAGGGTATTCCGTCCCGCGCTCGCAGTACCATGGCGATCCGGGGCGCTGCGCCCCGGAAGCGGACAGGGGACCATGCGCGTCAGGCCGGATCACGGGCGTCCCCTCCTCGGGCGCATCCGCGACTTCCTCGACTACTTCGCGCACTCCACGCCGGCTCGCTTCGCCATCCTCATCTTCGCCGCGCTCGTGTTCACGCTCACGACGATCCTCATGCTCCCCGGCATGACGTCGACGGGCGACACCGCGCCCTCCGCCGACGCGCTCTTCACGGCCGTGTCCGCCATCTGCGTCACGGGCCTCGCGACCGTCGACATGGCGACGTACTGGACCCCGCTCGGCCATGCCTTCATCGCGCTCGGCGTGCAGATCGGCGGCATCGGCGTGCTCACGCTCGCGTCGATCATGGGCCTCATCGTGTCGCGCCGCCTCGGCCTCAAGGCGCGGCTCATGGCGGCGAGCGACAGCAACCCGCTGCGGATCCACCACGGTCCCGTCGCCGAGGGCCAGGCCGTGAAGCTCGGCGAGATCGGCACGCTGCTGCTCACGGTCGCGATCAGCGCGCTCGTCATCGAGCTGTCGATCGCGGCGCTGCTGTTCCCGCGGATCCTGCTGGAGGGGATCCCGGTCGGCCAGGCCGCGCTCGACTCCTTCTACTACTCGCTCATGGCATTCACGAACACGGGCTTCGTCTTCAGCGAGGCCGGGTTCGAGCTCTACCACCAGGACTACTGGTTCCTCAGCCTGCTCATGATCGGCGTCTTCCTCGGCAGCATCGGCTTCCCCGTCATCTACGCCGTGTACCGCGGCTGGCGGAAGCCGCGGCGGTTCTCCGTGCACGTGAAGCTCACGCTCTGGACGTCGCTCATCCTCATCGTGCTCGGCACGCTCGCCTACGTCGTGCTCGAGTGGGACAACAAGAAGACGTTCGCGCTCATGGATCCCGTGCAGCACGGCTTCCAGGCGCTCTTCCTCTCCGTCATGACGCGGTCCGGCGGCTTCTCCACGTTGGACATGGCCGACTTCGGCAACGCGAGCCTGCTGGTCACGGACATGCTCATGTTCATCGGCGGCGGATCCGCGTCCACGGCCGGCGGCATCAAGGTCACGACGCTCGCGATCCTGTTCCTCGCGGCCTTCGCGGAGGCCCGCGGCAGCGAGTCGATGGAGGTGTTCGAGCGCCGCATCCCGAGCGACGTGCTCCGCCTCGCCGTGAGCATCGTGCTGTGGGGCGCGACGACCGTGGCGCTCAGCAGCATCGTGCTGCTGCAGATCTCCGGCGAGCGCCTCGACTACGTGCTCTTCGACGCCATCAGCGCGTTCGCCACCTCGGGGCTCAGCACGGGCTTCACGGCCGAGGCCTCGGATCCCGCGAAGTACGTGCTCGCGGCCACCATGTTCCTGGGGCGCGTCGGCACGGTCACCCTGGCCGCCGCCCTCGCCGCCAGCACCCGCCGCCAGCTCTTCCAGCGCTCCGAGGAGCGCCCGATCGTCGACTGAGCCGGCGACGCGAACCCCATCCACCCGCACCGACCGGATCAGAGAGGCCCCTCATGGGCGAACGCATCCCCCACAACGCCCCCGTGCTCGTCATCGGGCTCGGCCGCTTCGGCGCCGCGACCGCCGGCCAGCTCGCCCGGCTCGACCGCGAGGTGCTCGCCATCGACGCGAGCGAGGGGCTCGTGCAGAAGTGGTCCGACCGGGTGACCCACGCGGTGCAGGCCGACGCGCGCAACATCGAGGCGCTGCAGCAGCTGGGCGCCAAGGACTTCTCGATCGCGGTCGTCGCGGTCGGGTCGTCCATCGAGGCGAGCGTGCTCATCACGGCGAACCTCGTGGACCTCAAGATCCCGCAGATCTGGGCCAAGGCCATCAGCCAGTCCCACGGCAAGATCCTCGAGCGCATCGGCGCCAACCACGTCATCTACCCCGAGGCGGAGGCGGGCGAGCGCGTCGCGCACCTCGTGTCCGGCCGGATGCTCGACTTCATCGAGTTCGACGACGACTTCGTGCTCGCCAAGATGTACCCGCCGAAGCCGATCCGCGGCATGACGCTGCTGGAGTCGGCCGTGCGGAGGAAGCACCGGATCACGGTGGTCGGCGTGAAGACGCCCGGCAAGCCCTTCACCTACGCGACCTCGGAGACGCTGGTGTCGAACCACGACCTCATCATCGTGTCGGGCACCTCGGCCGACATCGAGCGGTTCGCCTCGCTGTCCTGATGCGCGGGTCCGACCGCGGTGGCGCGCTCAGCCGGCCGCGAGCTCCCGGGCTCGGGCGAGGGCGGCGTCGGTCGCGCGGTCGAAGAGCCCCGACAGATCCGCCGCCTGCAGCACCTCGACGGCCCGTTCGGTCGTGCCCTTGGGGCTCGTGACCCGGCGGCGGAGCTCGGCGGGCTCGTCCTCGGACGCGGCCAGCAGCTCGACCGCGCCGCGGAAGGTGCCCTGCACGAGCACGCGCGCCTCGTCCGGGCTGAAGCCCTTCGCCTCGGCCGTGCGGGTCAGCTCCTCGATGAGCAGGAAGACGTAGGCGGGGCCCGATCCGGAGATCGTGCTGAGCGCGTCGATCCGCTCCTCGGGCACCTCCACCACGTCGCCGACCGTCGCGAACACGGCACGGGCGAGCGCCATGTCGTCGGCGCTGGAGCGCGTGCCGGCGGCGAGGCCCGTCACGCCGCGGCCGACGAGCGACGGCGTGTTCGGCATCGAGCGCAGCACGGCCACGTGCGCGGGCAGCAGCGACTCGAAGGTGGCGATCGTCACGCCGGCCGCGACGCTGATCACGAGCGCGCCGGGATCCAGGTCGCCGGCGATCTCGCGCAGCAGGTCGGGCACCATGTGCGGCTTCACGCCCACGACCACGACGCGGGCCCCGCGGACCGCGCGCCGGTTCGCGTCGGCGTCCTCCTCGACGCTCGACGCGGCGACGCCGTCCCGCTCGCCGAGCGCCGCCGCGCTGGCGGCCGACCGGGTGGTCACGCGCACGTCGCCGTCGACCTCGACGCCCGGCTGCAGGAGGCCGCCGAGGATGGCGCCGTTCATGGATCCGGTGCCGAGCATCGCGAGCGAGGGGAGGCGGACGACCTCGGCGGGAGCGGCGGGAGCGGACGGGGCGGGGCGGGAGGCGTCGGGCATGCCCCGATCCTAGGGACCGGGCGTCGCCCGATCGGGGTGGTCGACGGCGCCGGGCGCGTGGCTAGGCTGAGGCGACCGGGGCACGCGCGCCCGGGCGGCCCGAGCCGCCTCGCCGGTCGAGGAGGACAGGCCTTGAGCGAATCCCACGGCAGCAAGGCGATCCTCGCCGCGCTCACCGCCAACGTCGGCATCGCGATCACGAAGTTCGTCGCCGCGTTCTTCTCGGGCTCCTCCTCCATGCTCGCCGAGGGCGTCCACTCGCTCGCCGACTCCGGCAACCAGATCCTGCTGCTCATCGGCGGCAAGCGGGCCAAGCGCCTCGCCGACGACGAGCACCCCTTCGGCTACGGCCGCGTGCGCTACGTCTACGCGTTCATCGTCTCGATCATCCTGTTCTCCGTCGGCGGCGTGTACTCGCTCTACGAGGGCATCCACAAGATCGAGCACCCGGAGCCGCTCGACGTGCCCTGGCTGCCGATCGTCGTGCTGCTCATCGCGATCGCCCTCGAGTCGTTCTCGCTGCGCACGGCCATCAAGGAGTCGAACCCGCTGCGCGGGAACCAGACGTGGGTGCAGTTCGTGCGCCGGGCGAAGAGCCCGGAGCTCCCCGTGCTGCTGCTCGAGGACACGGCCGCGCTCTCGGGCCTGGTGTTCGCGCTCCTCGGCGTGACGGCGTCGATCCTCACCGGCGACGGGATCTACGACGGCATCGGCACCCTGCTCATCGGCGTGCTGCTGGTCGCCGTCGCCGTGATCCTCGGGGTCGAGATGAGCAGCCTGCTCGTCGGCGAGGGCGCCTCGAAGCCGGACCTCGCGGCCATCCGCGCCGCCATCACCGCGGGCCACGAGGCCGAGTCGATCATCCACATGAAGACGCTCTACCTCGGCCCCGACGAGCTGCTCGTCGCGGCGAAGATCGCCATGCCCGCCACGAGCTCGCTCGGCGACGTGGCCGCCGGCATCGACGCGATCGAGCGCCGCGTGCGCGAAGCCGTGCCGGTCGCGCGCGTCATCTACCTCGAGCCCGACGTGCGGGTCGCGACGCGCTGATCCGCCGTCGCCCGACGGCGCCGCGGCGCCGCTCCTCGCTGTGCAGGCGTCGCCCCGTCGCAGCGCGCAGGCTGCGACCATGACGGCCTGATGGGTCCGACGGCCCGGATGCCGCAGACGCTCGAGCACGCGGCTCGGGGCGCGGCCGACAGAGGAGACCGCAGATGACGCATGCGACGACGGCCGCGGCAGCGGCGGCGGCACTCGCCCTGGGACTGGTCCTCACGGCGAACGGCGCCGTCCAGGCGGACACCAGGCACATGCCGACGGGCTCCCCTGAGCACGTGACCGTGGAGCGCACCGGCGGGGACCTCACGACCCAGGAGCGTCGGCACGCGCGGACGGCGGACGCACGGAGCGGGGGACGGAACCATGAGCAGCGACCGCCGCATCAAGGGCGCATCTGCGCCGGCTGCGCAGGCTGATCTCGCGGCCGGGCGGGGAGCCGCAGCCGCCTCCTGACCGCGGGCGGCGGCCACCCGCCCCGGCCTCCGGATCAGGCGCCAGCGCGACGGTCCGCGAAGAACCCGTCCAGCAGGCTCGCGCACGCGGCCGCCTGCACGCCCGCGAACACCTCCGCGCGATGCGGCAGCCGTCGGTCCCGCAGCACGTCGTAGAGGGATCCGGCCGCCCCCGCCTTCTCGTCCCACGCGCCGAACACGACGCGCGGGACCCGGGCCGCGAGGATCGCGCCCGCGCACATCACGCACGGCTCGAGCGTGACGACCAGCGTGGTGCCCACGAGGTGCCGGTCGCCGGTCGTCTCGGCCGCAGCCCGCAGCGCCTCCACCTCGGCGTGCGCGGTGGGATCCTGCCGGGCCTCACGGAGGTTCCGCCCGCGCCCGATGACGAGCCCCGTGGCATCGACCACGACCGCCCCCACGGGGACGTCGCCGGTGGCCGCGCAGGCCCGGGCCTCGTCGAGCGCCACGGACATCCATCGCGCGTAGTCGCCGGGGACGGGCAGGTCCAATCGCGTTCCCCCTTGCTGGTTGAATGGAGCCTATGCGAGTCCACGTAGCCGACCACCCGCTCATCACGCACAAGCTGACGGCGCTGCGGGACCGCACCACCCCCTCCCCCGTGTTCCGCAGCCTGGCCGACGAGCTCGTCACGCTGCTCGCCTACGAGGCCACCCGCGACGTCCGCGTCGAGACCATCACGGTGCAGACCCCGGTCGCGCCCGCCGAGGGGCTCACCCTCAGCGACCCGAAGCCGCTCGTGGTCCCCATCCTCCGCGCGGGCCTCGGCATGCTCGACGGCCTGATGCGCCTCATGCCGAGCGCCGAGGTCGGCTTCCTCGGCATGGTGCGCAACGAGGAGACGCTGCAGCCGGACATCTACGCCGAGCGCCTCCCGACCGACCTCTCCAACCGCCAGTGCTTCGTCGTCGACCCGATGCTCGCCACGGGCGGATCCCTCCTCGCCGCCATCGAGTACCTCTTCGACCGCGGCGCCGTCGACGTCACGTGCATCTGCCTCATCGCCGCGCCCGAGGGACTGAAGGCCGTCGAGGAGGCGACCGCCGGCCGCGAGGTCACCATCGTGCTGGGCGCGCTCGACGAGAAGCTCGACGAGGTGGGCTACATCATCCCGGGCCTCGGCGACGCGGGCGACCGCCTGTACGGCACCGCCGCGCACTGACCCGCGCCCTCCGTTCCTCCGGCGCCCGTCCCCCATCGGGGACGGGCGCCGCTGTCCGCGCACGCACGATTCCTGCGCGTCCCGCACGATTCCGGCCGCTCCTGTTGACACGGGCGCACGGATCCGTGCAAGCTCTCACCATGACTCTGAACGCGCACGTCCTGACCTCCTCCGAGGCCTCGGGAGTCGCCGGCATGATGATGCCCGGCCGTGTCGCGATGTGCTGTCGAATGTCGGCCTGACCCGCCGCCTTCGCCCGAGCGGTCCCGCGACGCATCCGTCGCCGCCCCTCCCCGCCGCATCCCGGCGCATCCGCCCCCTGAGGCGTCTCGCACTCCCCTGAGGTCCCGCGCACCCAGCTGCGCCGCACCCGCATCATCACAAGGACTCCCGCCATGTCTCTCGCGACCATCGACCCCGCCCGCACCTCCCTCCGATCCGCTCCCGCCGCACCCGTGCTCCGCGCGGCCGCGCCGCTCGCCCCGCCGGTCCGCCGGCCGCAGGCCGTCCCCGGGCAGACCACGACGTCCGCCGCCCCCGCTCCGACCGCCGCGCCCGCCCGCCCGGCCCGCCTCCGCGCCGTCCCCGAGGGCACGGAGGCACGCGGCTTCGCGATCTACGTCGGGCTCGACGAGCTCAAGGCCGCCGCCGCCGGCACCGACCTCGGCACCGTCGTCGCCGCGCTCAAGCGCCTGGCCGCCGAGCTGGCCCCGGGCGTCGAGACGCACGCCGCCGTGGCACTCGCCCCCGAGGGCGCAGGCGGCCGCGACATCGACGTGGTCCGGCTCGCCCTGCAGGATCCCGCCGCCGTCGCCCAGCACCGCGAGCAGCCCGAGGACGAGGACCGCGTCGACGGCGGCGTGACGGTCGACCTGTCCCGCAAGCGCGTCGTCCTCGACGGCGAGACCGCCCCGCTCACCTACAAGGAGTTCGAGCTCCTGCAGTACCTGGTGCTCCGTGAGGGACGCACCATCGAGCGATCCGAGCTCATCGCCTCGCTGTGGTCCGCCGCGGACGAGGACGACGTGCCGAACGAGCGCACCATCGACGTGCACGTCCGCCGACTCCGTTCCAAGCTCGGCCGCTACGAGGAGATCGTCCGCACGGTGCGCGGCGCCGGCTACCGGTTCGACCGTCACGCGGACGTCGCCATCCACCACGCCAGCACGCAGTCGCCCGACCTGTTCTGAGGCGTCCGGACGCGCTCAGCCTGCCCGTGCGGAGCTGTCGGCGATCTCCCAGCACATAGCGCCCGTTCCGGGTAGCGGGGCGTTACGGGATCGTTATACAGTCTTCTCGTCCCCACCGTTTGCTGTGGCGGTGGAGACGGAATGTGATTGCAGGACACTCCTGGTGCAAGGGAGAGGGCCGGCCCCATGCCTCTGGGGTCGGCCCTCAGTCATGTCCGGCGCGGATCCGCTCCGGGCTCTCCCCGGGGCACCGCTCAGTAGACTCGCCCTCGACAGCGTGCGCCCGATCCTCATCGCGATGCGCACCGGACGAGGAGGCCTGGTGGGCGAGACAGCGGACGCCGTGCGGGCCTGGGAGTCGCTGTTCCGAGCCCAGGTGAGCGTGATGCGCCGCCTCAGCGCCGAGTTCCCCAGCCGCGAGCTCTCGTTCAACGAGTACGACGTGCTGTTCAACATCTCGCGGCAGCCCGAGGGGCGCCTCCGCCTCCGCGACCTCAACCAGCACGTGCTGCTCACCCAGCCGAGCGTGAGCCGCCTCATCGACCGGCTCGTGACGCGGGGCCTCGTCGTGAAGTGCGGCGACGAGAGCGACGGGAGGGCCACCATCGTGCGGCTCACGGACGCCGGCGACGCGGCCTTCCGCGCGGTCGCGCGCGTGCACATGGAGTCCATCGCCTCGACCGTGGGCGGGGCGCTCACGCCGGACGAGCTGAACACGCTGCGCGAGCTCACCGACAAGCTGCGCGGGAGCGTCGCCGAGGCCTAGGCCGCTGGTCCACCCGTCGCGCTCGGACGGGCGAACGGCCCGCCGTGGGCGACGAGCAGCCGCAGCAACGCCATGACGAGGTCCGCGGCGGTCACGACGCACGCCGCCCAGCCGACCGCCGTGGTGAGCCCGGCCGCTGCGGGGCCCCCGACCTCGGCCGCGGTGAGGACGAGGATGACGACCACGGCCACGACGGTGGCGGCCACGGCGTCGACCGGCGAGAAGGGCGGCACCGTCTCGGCCGCAGCGGGACCGCGGCGACGGCCGCGGTGAGCGAGCCGGTTCAGGCCGTCGCGGATGCGGGAGACGCCGTACGCCGCCTCGGCCACCTCCAACGGGAGGAACGTCGCGCCGAAGACCACGTCGGCGAGGGTGCGTTCGCGGATCCGACGGAGGGTGCGGATGTGCAGCGGAAGCCGCACCACGACGGGGAGAGCCCACCACCACGCGGGCTCCAGCATCCCCTGGATCCCCGCGGCGGCCAGGTACAGCGCCACCAGGGAGTAGGCCGCGAACCGGAGGACGGGCCCGACGCCGATGCGCAGGGATGCCAGGCGCGCGCGGCGCCGATCCCCGACGTCGGCGGGCGAGCCCCCGCGCGACAGCCGGGCGACGTGGGCACCCCACCGGTCGCGTCGCTCGCGCATCGCCCCCCAGGTGACGGAGGTGTCGACCCGTGCGCGCGCGCCGGGGACGAGGTCCGAGCGGTCGTCGCCCGCGAGGAGGGCCGTGAGGATCCCCTCCGACGGCTCGGTCGACGGCGACCGCGGGTCGCGCTCGGGGAGCCGGAGGAGCGACGCGGGAGCGAGCGGCACCGGCCCCGTGAGGCCGAGGTCGGCGCCGGTCTCGACGGCGCCCATGGCCCAGTGGCGCTGCAGGAGGCGGAGCGCGCCCGCGAGGGGGCCGTGCGATCCGCTCGGCCGCTGGTCGAGGGAGGCGGACACCGAGAGGGCGCCAGGATCCGCGTCGAGGGCGGCGGAGAGGAGCTCGAGCACGTCGGGCTCCAGCTCGGCGTCCGGCGAGACGAGCAGCACGCGCCCTGCATCGTCGACCAGACGGAGGGCGAAGCCGTACGCGGACCGGAGCGAGCTCTCCCGCGGGCCGCGGTCGATGACCGTGACCGCCGTGCGGGCGGTGCCCCCGCCGGTGAGGGTGCGCTCGTGGCGCCCGTTGAAGGTCCGCGCCACGGCGAAGGTGTCGTCGCGGCTGCCGGCGACCACGACGACCACGCGCGCGGGCGGCAGGGTCTGACCGAGGATCGAGCTCAGCGTGGCCGCGATGGTGGATCCGGCGTCGCCCGCCACGACGACCGCCGAGACGGCGTCGCGTGACGACCGCCCGGGGTGCTCGGGCGGGGGCAGGGGCGTGCTCTGGTTGTCCATGGGCCTCTCGACGACGGCGGTCTCGGGTGGGCGGTCGGACCCGGACGGACGCGCACTGCCATGTGCGATATTACGTGCCGCCGGGCTCCGTGCGCGAAGCGACCACGCGCCGGTCGCCCCGGTGACGCCGTCCTAGGCTCGATCCATGAGCGACGACGACGCCCCCGACCGCGGATCCGACGATCGGGAGGGCGGCGCCGCGGCGCACGGCCCGAGCGTCGTGTGGCTCCGCGACGACCTGCGCGTGGCCGACAACCCGGCGCTGCACGCGGCCGTCGAGCGCGGCGAGCCGATCGTGGTGCTGTACGTGCTCGACGAGGAGAGCGACGGGATCCGGCCGCTCGGCGGCGCCGCGCGGTGGTGGCTGCACATGAGCCTGTCGCGCCTCGGGGACGCGCTCCGGGACCTCGGTTCCCCGCTGGTGCTGCGCCGCGGGGAGGCCGCCGACGTCGTCGACGACCTCGTGCGGGAGGTCGGCGCGGGCGCGGTGCTGTGGAACCGGCGCTACGGCGGGGCGGAGATCGCGGTCGACACCGCCATCAAGAAGGACCTCGGCGACCGCGGCCTCGACGTGCGCAGCTTCCAGGGATCGCTGCTCGTCGAGCCGTGGACGGTGACGAACAAGCAGGGCGAGCCGTTCCGTGTCTACACGCCGTTCTGGAAGACCGCGCAGGAGCGCGAGGAGCCGCGGAAGCCGCTGCCCGCGCCGCACGAGCTCGACGCGCCGCGGGAGGCCCCGCGCTCCGACGACCTCGACGACTGGGGACTGCTGCCGACGACGCCCGACTGGGCGGCCGGCCTCCGCGAGGCCTGCGACCCCGGAGAGGCCGCCGGGCTGCAGCGCCTCGAGGACTTCGTGCACCACGAGCTCGAGGACTACGCCGCCCAGCGCGACGAGCCCGCGGCGATGACGACCTCGCGGCTGTCGGCGTACCTGCGCTGGGGCGAGGTGAGCCCGTTCCAGGTGTGGCATCGGATCCAGCGCACGCGCGGGAAGAAGGTGGGCGGCGACGAGGTGAACGCCACCAAGTTCCTCTCCGAGCTGGGCTGGCGCGAGTTCAGCTACCACCTGCTCTACCACCAGCCGGATCTCGCGACCCGCAACTTCGCGCCGCGCTTCGATGGGTTCCCCTGGGAGGACCCGACCGACGAGACGCTCGGCGCGTGGCAGCGCGGAGAGACGGGCGTGCCGCTCGTCGACGCCGGCATGCGCGCGCTCTGGAAGGACGGGCACCTGCACAACCGCGTGCGCATGGTCGTGGCGTCGTTCCTCATCAAGAACCTGCTGATCGACTGGCGCCACGGCGAGCAGTGGTTCTGGGACACGCTCGTCGACGCGGACGCCGCGAACAACGCGGCCAGCTGGCAGTGGGTGGCGGGATCCGGCGCGGACGCCGCCCCGTACTTCCGCGTGTTCAACCCCGTGCTGCAGGGGCAGAAGTTCGACCCGTCGGGCGAGTACATCCGCTCGTACGTGCCCGAGCTCGCGCACGCGCCCCGGGACGTCGTGCACGAGCCATGGAAGGCGATGGGCGACCTGGTCGCGAGCGCCGAGGACGACGCGGACGACCAGGCCGCGGGCGGGCTCGCGGCCTACCCGTCGCCTATCGTCGACCTCAAGGAGTCCCGGCAGCGGGCCCTCGCGGCATACGACGAGATCAAGGACCGCTGACGCGGCGGGCCCGCGCGGATCGCGTGGGCCCGGGGCTCGGATCAGGCGCCGTCGCCCGCGTCGCCTCCGCCGCCGAGGCGCTCGGCGCGATCGTGCCGCTCGCGGATCCCGCGGCCGCGCTTCACGTCCTCGCGCTCCGCGGCCGCCTTCTTGTCGCTGACGGCGGTGTCGCGGGGCGGCAGCTGCAGCGTCTCCTCGGCGGCGATGCCGGCCTGGAGCTGGCGGCCGCGCTCGAGCTCCGCGTCGAACTCGGCGCCGAACAGCAGCGCGAGGTTGGCGATCCAGAGCCAGAGCAAGAACACGACGACGCCGGCGAGCGCGCCGTAGTTCTTCGCGTAGCTCGAGAAGTTCGTGACGTAGAAGGCGAAGCCGACGCTCGCGACGACCAGCACGACGAGCGCGATGGCCGCGCCCATGCTCATCCAGCGGAACTTCGGCTGCTTCGCGTTCGGGGTCGCGTAGTAGAGGATCGCGATGAGCAGCACGATCGCGAAGGCGAGCACCGGCCACTTGGCGATGGACCAGACGATCTGCACGGCCGGGCCGAGGCCGAGCGCGGCGCCGATGGCGTCGGTGACGGGGCCGGAGATCGCGATGATGAGCGCGCAGATCAGCAGGATCACGATGCCGATGACGGTGACGGCGAGCTGCATGGGCTTGAGCTTGAGGAACGGGCGGCCCTCGGGGATCTCGTAGATGCGGTTCATCGCCCGGGTGAAGGCGCCGACGTAGCCGGAGGCCGACCAGATGGCGAGGACGATGCCGGAGACGAGGGCGAAGCCGGCGGCGGGGGAGTCGACGAAGCCCGTCAGGATCGGCTCGATGAGCTCGAGGGCGTCCTGGGGTGCGAAGCCCCGCACAACGTCAAGCACCGCGTCCACCGTCGACGGCCCCTGCCCGAACACCCCGAGCAGCGAGATGATCGCGATGAGCGCCGGGAACAGCGACAGCACCGCGTAGTAGGTGAGCGACGCCGCGATGTCGGTGCACTGGTCGGATCCGAACTCGCGCATGGTCTTGCGCAGCACGTACTTCCAGGACGGCTTCTCGATCTCCGTCGGGGAGTCGGGCTTGCGCGCGTCCTCCTCGTCGGGTCGGTCCTCGATGGTGCCGGCCGTGTCTCGTCGTGCCACTGGTGCCTCCGTGGTGTGTGCGCGGGGTCGTATCCCCTCCCCCAGCGTGGCCCCCACCCGGCGGCGCGCCTAGCCCGCGGCGGGAGGAGCGGTCGGCCGCGGGCCGGGTCCGCCGTGCGCGCACGCGTCTCGTACCCTCGCCGAGGGCCTCGTGCGGCGGCGGATCCGGCACCCGCCGGAACATCCGCCCCACCGCGCGCGTTGCCCACGTGATCGCCTCGTCGATCACCGTGCTCCGCCCCGGCAGGCACGGACGCCGCCCGAGCAGAGGAGCACGCATGCTGCGCACCATGATGACCGCGAAGATCCACCGCGCCACGGTGACGCACGCCGACCTGCACTACGTCGGATCCGTCACGGTCGACCGCGACCTCCTCGACGCCGCCGACATCCTCGTGGGCGAGCGCGTCAGCATCGTCGACGTGACCAACGGCGCCCGGCTCGACACCTACACGATCGCGGGCGAGCGCGGCAGCGGCGTGCTCGGCATCAACGGCGCGGCCGCGCACCTCGTCGACGTCGGCGACGTCGTGATCCTCATCGCCTACGGGCAGATGACCACGGAGGAGGCCCGCGCGCTCGAGCCGCGCGTGGTGCACGTCGACGCGGGTAACCGGATCCGCGCCGTCGACGCCGACCCCACCGCGCCGCCCGCGCCCGGCCTCGAGCGCTCGCCGCTGTCCGAGCCGGTCTGATCGGGCGGCTCCGCGCGGGGCCGTCGAGAGACGCGCAACTGTACTGGGTCCCCCAAACGACGGACACAGGAGCACTCCCCCAAAACGGGGTACATTCCCGCCCGCGCCGGGGGATCGTCAGCATGCGCGGCTACCGTGGAGTCATCCGGTACGGCTCTTCGGGTGAGCGGTACCGCACCAGCCGGTTCGTCTGCGGGTAACAGACGTTCACGTGCGCAGATCGGCCCGGGCCTCGAAGGCCCGGGCCGATCTCATTCCCCCCGGCAGGTCCGCCGTCCGACGCTTTCCGGTCAACGCCCCGCGGCGCGGCGCCGGGCGTCGCGCTCCGCGTCGGCCGCGGCCGCCTCCTCGGGTGTCGGCGCCGTGCCGCCCCGGTGCCGCGGCTGCCACCACGCGCCGCGGCCGTCCACCGGGTAGGAGGACTGCAGGTCGTCGACCAGGCGCTGCAGCTCGTCGCGCAGGGCGTCGGTGACCTCGCGCGGATCCGCGTCCGCGGCCACGGGGATCCGCTCCCCCACGCGCAGGTGGACGGGCACGCCGACGCGGTCGCGCATGCGGATGCGGCGGTTCTTGGTGAGCAGCCGGTGACCGCCCCACACGGCGACGGGGACGATCGGCACGCCGGCCTCGGAGGCCAGCCGCGCGGCGCCGGTCTTGAGCTCCCGCACGCGGAAGGACGCGCTCACGCCGGCCTCCGGGAAGACGCCGATGAGCTCGCCCGCGCGCAGGGCGGCGACGGCGTCCGCGTAGGCGGCGGCGCCCGCGGTCATGTCGACGCTGATGTGGCGCATGCGGCGTAGGACCCAGCCGACCCCGGGCTGGTCGAACGCGCCCTTCTTGGCCATGAAGCGGATCCGGCGGCGGTTGTGCAGCCAGGTCGCCCACTCGACGAGGGCGAACTCGAGGTAGCCGAAGTGGGTCATCGCGATGACCGCGCCGCCGGTGTCCGCGATGCGGTCGCGCCCCTCGGCGACGAGGCGGAGGCGGAGGGATCCGAAGAGCGCGCGGCCCAGGATCACGGCGGTCCCGTAGACGGGTTCGCGGGTGCGGCGGCTCATGCACCGACCCTACGGGGGTCGACTCCGCGCGCACCGGGAGCCGACGATGCCGGGACGGGCACCTCGGCTCCCGGACGTCGCCAGCGGGTCAGCGCCGGCGGCGGGCGGGATCCAGCCAGTAGTTCGCGAAGCCCGTGTCGGCCGGGTTCACGTTGAGGCCGGGCGGCACGATCTCGTCGATGCGGTCGAGCGTGGCCGCGTCGAGCTCCAGGTTCGCCGCGTCGAGCTGCTCCATGGTGCGCGGGCCGATGATCGCGCTCGACACCGCGGGGTGGCGGAGCACGAAGGCGAGCGCCAGGTGCACGAGCGGCACGCCTAGCTCGTCGGCGAGCGCGCCCAGCTGGTCCGCGGCCGCGAACTTCGGGTCGGACGGGTCGTAGCGCGACGGGTCGCGGTCGTTGCGGTGCGTCTTCGGGATCTCCTGGCCCTTGCGGTACTTGCCGGAGAGCCACCCGCCAGCGAGCGGGCTCCAGACGAGCGTGCCCATGCCGTGGCGCTGGGTGGTGGGCAGGAGATCCGCCTCGATCCCGCGGGTGAGCATCGAGTACGGCGGCTGCTCGGTGACGAACCGCGCGGTGCCGCGCTCCCGCGCGACCCACTGCGCCTCGACGACCTGGCTCGGCTGGAACGTCGACGAGCCGATGTAGCGCACCTTGCCCTGCGCCACCAGGTCGGTGAGGGCGCCGAGGGTCTCCTCGATGTCCGTGTGCTCGTCCGGCCGGTGCATCTGGTACAGGTCGATGTAGTCGGTGCCGAGGCGGCGCAGCGAGTCCTCGACGGCGCGCATGATCCAGCGACGCGAGCCGCCGCGGAAGTTGGCCTCGGGCTTCATCCCGTTGAAGAACTTGGTCGCGAGCACGAGGTCGTCGCGGCGCCCGGACTGGACGATCGCCTTGCCGACGATCTCCTCCGACTCGCCGTACGCGTAGATGTCGGCGGTGTCGATGAAGGTGATCCCGGCGTCGATGGCGCGGTGGATCACGCGGATGGACTTCTCGTGGTCGGTCTCGCCCCAGGCGCCGAACATCATGGTGCCGAGGCAGAGGCGCGAGACCTCCACGCCGGTGCGGCCGAGGTACGTGGTGGGCTGGTCGGTGGACTGCTCTGTCATGAGCGCCACGCTACGCGCTAGGCGGAGGGGCGGCCCTCGGCGGCGTCGGCGGTCGCGACGTCGGACTCGGTGGACGCGCCGGGCTCGACCGTGGCCTGCGCCTCGTCGTCCATGCTCTCCAGCGTGATGTCGGCCTCCGGGGCCTCCTGGCCGTCGGCGTCGAGCGGCACGATGTAGTCGCCGAGGCGACGGCGGGCCGCCTCCTCGCGCTGCACGCGGATCCGCTCGAGCTTCTCCTCGCGCAGGCGCAGGCGCTCGGTGTCGACCTCGACCCGGCGGACCGTGACGCCACGCGTGGGGCCGGCGGCCTTGGCCGGGGTGGTCTTGCGGCTGGGCTCGCGCTTGGCGGCCTCGCTCGCGGGCTTGCGCGACGGGGCGGTGCCCGACTTCGCGGCCGCCGAGGCGGGCTTGGTCGACACGGCGGGCGGCTTCCCCGAACCCGGGCAGCGCTCGTGGTTGCGACCGTGGTCGAGGATGTTGCCCGTGGCCATGCCGACGGGGTTCGCCTTGCCGCAGACCGAGCACTTCGTCGCGGGGGTTGCTGCCACGTTCGATACCACTTTCCATCGCCGCGCCGTCGCCGGACCGAGGATGCCGGTCGGCCGGACGGCGCCTTCCAACGCTACCCGACGCGGGAGGTGCGGGGATACCGGAGTCCCCCGACCGGGTGGGTCAGGCGGGGACGCAGGTGGTGCGCATCCGCACGACGACGGCGCCGTCGGCCTCCTCGACCTCGAGGTCGACGGAGATGGACGCGAGCTCGTCGAGGCCGGCGAGGTGGGTGCCCCCGCACGGGATCCGGGCGGTGCCGTCCGGCAGCTCGCACACCCAGGAGCGACGCGAGGTGAGCAGGTCGCCCTCGCGCTCGATCCGCGCGGCGGCGCCGGAGGCGACCCACCCGGCGAGCGTGGTGTCGACCTGGGCGCGCACCTCGGCGAGGCGCTCCACGAGCGTCGCGGGCACGAACCCCTTCTTCCGCAGGGACTTGCCGAGGCGGTACGTGTCGACGGACGCCCACGGGGCGATGCGCGAGGTGCCGATGGCGAGCGCGTCGAAGCCGGGGGCGCCGAGCGCGTCCGTCGGCACGTCCTTGGTCCACGCGTCGGCGAGCGCGCGGTCGAGGGACAGCGAGGCGAGGTGGCAGCCCGTGTGGCCGGCGCTGAGGGCCCGGCGGCGCTCGGGATCCACCGCGACCTCGACGACGTCGCCCTCGCGCACGTCGGCGTCGCCCGGCACGACGTGGACGGCGACGAACGACCAGCCGTCGGCGCCCTTCTTGACCGGGACGTCCGACCCGAGGTGGAGCGCCGCGTCCTCCGCGGGATCCGTCGACGCCGCGCCGACGACGCAGTCGAGCACCTCGATCCCGGCGCCGCGCACCCGGAGCACCGCCCGGTCGGCGGGCTGGTCGGGCCAGGCCGCGTCGACGGGGTGGCAGGCGGTCACGTCGAGCACGACGGCGCGCGTGCCGTCGACGAGGTCGTCGACGCGGAGGACGGCCCCCTCCGAGGCGACGGATCCCGCCGGGTAGGTCACGCGCGTGGGCGGCAGGGCGACGGCGCCCGCGGGGATGGAGGTCATGGCGGCTCCCGGCTCGGTGTGACTCGATCCTCGCAGACCGGGTGCGGCGGGCCGGCCGCCCGGTTCACGCGGCGACCGTCCCCCGGGAGGGCGCCCGGCCGAGGAGGCGCCGCAGCGCCGCGCGCTCGACGAGCGTCCACGCGGCGCTGGACAGCAGGTACAGGGCCGCGGCGAGCGGGGCGACGCCCGCGAAGACGACCGTGACGAACGGCAGCACCCGCATCATCGTGGTCATGCCGGCCATGCCGGGGAGCGCCGGGTCGACGGGTGCGGGCGGTCCCTGGAACCGCAGGTCGGCGCGGCGGCGGACCTCGATCACCACGGCGAGCAGCCCGAGCACGACGACCGCGACGACGAGCGGCGTGACGCCCAGCCCCGCCGAGGCGAGCGCGCTCGTGCCGAGCGGGATCCCGGCGAAGGGCGCGGCGAGCAGCGCGTTCGCCTCGCCGCCGATCCGCGCGTGCGCGAACAGGGCGTAGACGGCCGCGAGCACGGGCGCCTGCGCGAGCGTCGGCAGGCAGCCGGCGAGCGGCGACGCGCCCTCGCGGGCATATAGCTCCCGCGTCGCCCGGGACAGCTGCTCGGGCTTCCCGGCGTGCCGACGACGGAGCTCGGCGAGGGCGGGCGCGATGCGGCGGCGCTGGATCTCGGCGCGCACCTGCGCCACGCCGACCGGCACGAGCAGGGCGCGCACCCCGAGGGTCAGGAGGATGACGGCCACGCCGGTCGCGGAGGCGCCGGCGAGCGGGTGGATCAGGTCGGCGAGGCCGACGACGAGCTGGGACAGGCCGTCGAGCACAGCTCGGACGGGGCGATCGATGTGGGGTCCACGGAGTTCCTTGCGACGAGAGCGGAGGGGGTCCGTCTGGTCGTCGCATGCGAGCGCGCGCTGGATCCGTGCCGCGCGATGGCGGCGGTGGACCTCTGCGGGCCGCGGTCAGGCGGCCGGGAGCGGCGCGGGCACGACGACCTGCATTCGGCGTCCCGGTGCGCGCGAGCGCTCGTGCCCGTCCGCGTCCGGGTCGCTCGAGGAGACGAGCACCGGGAGGTCGACGTCCTCGTCCGGGAAGGACGGAGGCGCGACGGATCCGAGGAGCCCGCGCGCCGCGGCGATGCGCACGAGCGCGACCGCGGCGGCCACGGAGGCGGCCCCGAGGAGGGCCGCGAGGAGGATCGTCGGCGAGACGCCCGCGCCGCCCAGCACGACGTCGCCCAGGAGGGCGAGCACGCGGCCGAGGGCCTCCAGGACGATGGGCATGCCCGACGGTAGCACCGCACCTACGGCACGCACGAGGGCCGGGGGCCGCCGCCCGACGTCGTCGCCGGGACTCGCCGCCATGCGCGGCACTCCGAGGTACCGCGCACTGCGTGATACTGTGCGACGCATGAGAGAGATCGACTGATGGACACCACGCAGCTGCTGAAGGGCGCGCTCGACACCGCGGTGCTCGCCGTGGTGCAGCACGACGACGGGTACGGCTACGACATCGTCCGGCGTCTGCGCGACGCCGGCCTCGGCGACGTCGGCGACGCCTCGGTCTACGGGACGCTTCGCCGCCTCTCCGCGGCCGGCGCGCTCTCGAGCTACGTGGTGCCGTCCGAGGGCGGACCGCACCGGAAGTACTACGCGATCAACCCCGAGGGCCGCGAGCTGCTCGCCGGGCAGCGCGCCACCTGGGCGGCCTTCGCCACGGCCATGAGCGGGCTCCTCGGCGAGCCGGCCCCCGCGCCGACCCACCGCACCCGGAAGGCCGGCGGCACCGGCGAGGGCCCCGTGCCCGCATCCGTGGACGTCCGCACGATCGGAGAGAAGCCGTGAACACCGCAGATCCCACCCTCGACACGCGCATCGCCGCCTTCGCCGCCGCCGTGCGCGCCCGGCTCGCGGACCTCGATCCCGAGGACGTCGACGACCGCACCGGCGGCCTCGAGGCCGACCTGCAGGAGGAGGCCGCGGATCACGACGGCGCCCTCGAGCTCGGCGACCCCGCGCGCTACGCCGACGAGCTGCGCAGCTCGGCGGGGCTGCCGGACCGAGCGGTCGACACGGCCGCCGCCTCCCCGCTGCACCAGCTGCGGGACGGCGTCCGCGCGCGGGCCGGGGAGCTGCACGCGCGGATCCGCGCGAACCGCGAGCTCTCCGCGATCCTCGACCTGCTCATCGTCTTCCGCCCGGTGTGGTGGCTGCTGCGGGCGTGGGCGGGGTATCAGGTGTCCCTCATCGTGCTCGCCGCCTTCCTCGGCGTCTACAGCAGGTTCCTGGTGCTCCCGTACGGATCCGTGCGCTGGTTGCTCCTCATCGCGTTCCTCGTGGTCAGCGTCCAGTGGGGTCGTGGCCGGTGGGCGCCGACGCGACCGCTGCGGAGCCTCCGCACGAGCGTGAGCGTCGTCACCGCCCTCGCGCTCGTCGTCCTCATCCCGGTCGCGATCGACCGCTCCGGGGAGAGCACGTACGTCGACTACTCGTCGTCGCCGAGCAGCCCATCCGTGCCTCAGGAGCTCACCCTGGACGGCAAGCGCATCAGCAACGTGTTCGCGCACGACGCCGAGGGGAACCTCCTCGACCGCGTGCAGCTCTTCGACCAGGACGGCGAACCGCTGAGCGTCGTTCCCCCCGCGCTCGCGGAGGTGGACGACACCACGGGCGAACCGCTCGAGCCGAGCACCGGGGCCGGGAACGCCTTCCCGCTCTCGCTCCGCGACGCGGGCCGGATGGGGCACCTCAGCCTCGAGGACATGGGCACCGGGCGGCCTCCGTTCGCGAAGGCGCTCCCCCTGCCCGCGACGAAGGGAGCCACCTCCTCGCCCACCCCGGAGCCGACCCCGTGAGCGCGCTCCTCGCCCACGGGCACCCGGCCCGCGGCACCGGCGCCGACACCGACGCGGAGCTCGCGCGGCTGACGGCGCGCGAGCGGGAGATCCTCGTGCTCGTCGCCCGAGGCCTGTCGAACGCGGAGATCGCCGGGCGGCTGTTCCTCGCGCCGACGACCGTGAAGACCCACGTCAGCCGCACGCTCGACAAGCTCGGCGTGCGCGACCGCCTGCACGCCACGATCTGGGCGTACGAGAACCGCGTGGTGGAGCCGCTCGCGGCGACGCTCTGAGGGGCGGGATCCGGGATGCCGCCCCGGGATACGCGAACGGCCCGCCAGTGGCGGGCCGTTCGGCATTCTGTCTCAACCAGAGATGCGCACCCGGAGGTGCTGTGCGCCCGGAGGGATTCGAACCCCCAACCTTCTGATCCGTAGTCAGATGCTCTATCCGTTGAGCTACGGGCGCAATCGTGCGGCGATGATCTCCGCGAGCGGCGATCAGGCCGGGAGACAGACTACATGCTGCAGGGCCGCCCCGCGAATCCGCACCGCGGACCGCCCGCCGCGCCCCTGCCCCTGCCCCTGTCCGACGGAGGCCGGCCGACGGCCGTCACGATCCCCGCTCATTAGGCTGGATCGACCCGAACCGCGAGGAGCGACCCTTGGCATCCTGGACCGACCACGTCGTCTGGTGGCACGTCTACCCGCTCGGCTTCACGGGCGCGCCGCAGACCCGCGACGACCTCGCCGGACCCGACGGCGGATCCCCCGCGCACACCGACGCGCCGCCCGCCCACCGCCTCGACCGCCTCCGCGCGTGGCTCCCCTACCTCGTCGACCTCGGCGCCAACGGCCTGCTGCTCGGCCCGGTCTTCGACTCGGAGACCCATGGCTACGACACCCGCGACCACCTGGCCGTGGATCCGCGGCTCGGCGACGACGCCGACCTCGACGCCCTCCTCGCCGACGCCTCCGCGCGCGGGGTCCGCGTGCTCCTCGACGGCGTCTTCAATCACGTCGGCCGCAGCCACCCGCGCTTCGTGCAGGGGCTCGCCGACGGTCCGGGATCCGAGGCCGCGTCCTGGTTCCGCTGGGACGACGCCGGCGAGCCCGTCGGCTTCGAGGGCCACGGCGCGCTCGTCACGCTCGACCACGGCTCCGAGGCCGTGCGCGCGCACGTCGCCGAGGTGATGATCCACTGGCTCGACCGCGGCGTCTCCGGCTGGCGGCTCGACGCGGCCTACGCCGTGCCCGCGTCGTTCTGGGCCGCGGTGCTGCCGCGCGTGCGAGAGCGCCACCCCGATGCGTGGTTCGTCGGCGAGATGATCCACGGCGACTACGTCGGCTACCAGGCCGAGTCGACCATCGACTCCATCACCGCGTACGAGCTGTGGAAGTCGGTCCGCAACTCCATCGCGGAGGGCAACCTGTACGAGCTGGACTGGACCCTCACGCGCCACGGCGAGCTGCTGCCGTCCTTCACGCCGCAGACCTTCATCGGCAACCACGACGTGACCCGCATCGCCTCGGCGGTGGATCACCGCCACCTCGACCACGCGGTCGCCCTGCTGCTCCTGCTGCCCGGCATCCCGTCGATCTACGCGGGCGACGAGCTCGGCCTCACCGGCGTGAAGGAGGACCGCGCGGGGGGCGACGACGCCGTGCGCCCCGCGTACCCGGCGTCGCCGGACGAGCTCCACGACGACGAGCACGCCGCCCGGATCCGCCGCCTGCACCAGGAGCTCGTCGGCCTCCGTCGGCGCCACGCCTGGCTGGTCGACGCCCGGATGGAGACCTCGGGCCTCACCAACACCGCGCTCACCGTCACGCTGCGGCCGTCGGGCACGGGCGCGGCCGGCGGCGTGACGCCCGGCTCGCCTGATGCCCTGCGGCTCGTGCTCAACCTCGGCGACGAGCCCCTGGCGATCCCCGGACCGTCCGGCGGTCTCGAGGCGGGCGACCTCGCGGGCGACGGCCGCGTGCCCGGGCACTCCTGGGCGGTGCTGGCCGGCGCGTAGACGCCGGTACGGGAGCGCCGCAGCGACGGGACGTGCGTCAGATGGCGCGGTGCGGCCAGCAGTAGACCTCGGCGAGGAGCGCGGCCCGCGCGGCATGCGCAGCGGCCTCCTCCTGCGCCTCCCCGTCCGGATCCTCGTCCGCCGGCGCGAAGTGCCCGTCCGCGATCTCCGGCTCGTCGTCGTCGTCGAACGGCCGGTGCGTGAGCGGCCACTCGACGACGGTGAGCGGAGACCAGACCGAGGGGTCGGTGGCGTCCGCCTCCCGTTCACGCGTCGCGTCGTCCGCATCCCCGTCGCACGCCTCGGCGCCGAGGAGCTGCTCGTCGGACGCGTCCGCCTCCACCGCGCGCAGCCCCTCCCCGTCGCCGTACGGCGCGAAGAGGAACTGCGAGAAGTGGCGGGTCACGGCGTCAGGCTAGTCCGCCGGGGCTCCCAGGAACGGGCGTGGAGCGGGGTTGTGGAAGGCTGCCCACTACCTGTTCGCGGACGACCTCCGGTCAGTCCCCGGAGCGTCCCGGCTGCCCCAGCGGCACGGCCTCCGGGCGCCCCACGGTGCTGCGGATGTCCCCCGTCGAGGCGGGGTCGAGGATCGCGTCCATGACCTCGAGCACGTGGAAGGCGAGCTCCCCGGATGCCCGGTGCGGCACGCCCCGGCGGATCGCATCGGCCATCTCCGCGAGACCGCAGCCGCGGCCGGCGTCGACGTAGCCGGCGCTCGGCTCGACGTCCGCCCACTCGCGGTCGGCGGACGTCGCGACCTGCACCGCCCCCGAGAAGTGGTTCGGGTCGGGCACCGAGAGCGTGCCGGCGGTGCCGTACACCTCGATGTTCGGGATCCGCGTGGCCCAGACGTCGAAGCTCATCGTGACCGTGGAGACCGCGCCCGACTCGTGCGTGAGCACGGCGCTCACGTGCGTGTCGACGGTGACGGGGATCTCGCGCGACTCCGGGTCGGATGCGGCCGAGCGCACGCGGTCGGAGCGCAGCGAGGCCCCCTGCACGCGCGTGACCGGACCGAGCAGGGTCACGAGCGCCGTGAGGTAGTACGGCCCCATGTCGAACATCGGACCGGCACCCGGCTGGTAGTAGAAGGCCGGGGCGGGGTGCCAGAGCTCGTGGCCGGGAGCGCCCCAGAACGCGTTCGCGGCGACGGGCTTCCCGATCGTGCCGGCGTCGAGGACGGCGCGGGCCGTCTGGATGCCGGTGCCCAGCACGGTGTCGGGGGCGGATCCGACGCGGAGGCCCTTCTCCTCGGCGAGCCGGAGGATCGGCTCGGCCTCGGCGGGGCTGAGCGCGAGCGGCTTCTCGCCGTAGACGTGCTTGCCGGCCTCGAGGACGCGGAGGTCGACCTCGGCGTGCGCGGCGGGGATGGTCAGGTTGAGCACGGTGTCGATGCGCGGGTCGGCGATGAGGTCGTCGACGCTCAGCGCATCCACGCCCTGCGCCTCGGCGACCGTGCGCGCGCGGTCGAGGTCGAGGTCGGCGACCGCGACGAGCCGGACGCCCGGCAGGGTCTCGAACGCGGCGAAGTACTGCTCGCTGATCTTCCCGACGCCGATGATCCCGAGGGTCATGGCGTCGTCGTCGTGGTTCAGCGTGCCGCCCACAGGAGGCCCCTCTCGATGATGGTGCGGACGTTCGGGTCCTCGACGACCTCGATGCGGTGGCCGGGAGCGGAGACGAAGATGCGGCCCTCGCCCCACTGGCGGGTCCAGATGGCGGGCGCGGTGACCGGCCGGTGCCACGGATCCCACGGCCGCACGGTCTGCGTCGTGGTCGCGAGCACGTCGTTGTACTCGTCGCTCAGCACCCAGTACTGCTCGGTGACCAGGTCGAAGTCGGCGATGCCCTGCGTGATCTCGTGCGTGCGCCCGAGCTCGGTCATCTCGACCGTGTACGGGATGTAGTTGTCGGACTGCTCGCCCGTGCGCTCGGCCGGGTCCTTCCCCGCGTGGTGGGCGAATTGGCCGCCGATCATGTGGAGGTAGTCGGCCGTGTTCCGGTACGAGTCGGCGATGCCGCCGTGCCAGCCGGCCATGCCGGTGCCCGCGATGACCGCGGCGCGGAGGCCGGCCATCTCCTCGGGCTCGATCGTGGTCATGGTGTTGGCCTGCACGATGAGGTCGGTCGCGGCCATGACGTCGGCGTCGGCGTAGACGGCCGAGCCCTCCTCCACGCGCACCTCGAAGCCGTTCTCCGCGAGGAACGGGATGAACAGGCCCGTGGTCTCCACGGGCATGTGGCCGTCCCAGCCCCCGCGGACGACGAGCGCCTTCCGGGCGGCGGTCACGCGAGCGCCGTCCGGGTCGGGCGACCGCGATGCGGACGGGCGGGCGTGCGGGGGATCTGCGACACGGGCGACTCCTTCGTCGGGCGCGTCCGGTCTGCTGCCGGGCGCCCGTCGAACGCTACGCACCCGCGGTCGGGCAGGGCAAGGAGGCCGCGAGCGATCCGAAACGTTTCACTCAGACGGCGACACCGGGTCCGCCGCGGCGGGCGCCGCCGTGCTGGCGCGGACCACCAGCGCGGTCGCGAGGTCGAGCCGCGTCGGCTCGTCGCTCCGGCCCTCGCGGATCCGCAGCACCATGCGCGCCGCGGCCTCCGCCATCTCCCGCACGGGCTGCCGCACGGTGCTCAGCGCGGGCGAGACGATGCGAGCGAACGGGAGGTCGTCGTAGCCGAGCACGGAGAGGTCGTCGGGGATGCGGATCCCCCGCTCGCGCGCCGCCTCGTAGAGCCCGACCGCCTGCTCGTCGTTGCCGGCGAAGATCGCGGTGGGCCGCTCCGCGGCGTCGAGCAGCTCGCCGCCGGCGCGGTGCCCGGCGACGCGGCCGAAGTCGCCCTCCGCCTCGACGAGCGACACCGCGGGCCCTGCAGCCTCGAGCGCGCTGCGGAACCCGGACATGCGGGCGCGCGAGTAGAGCCGGTTCGTCGGCCCGCTGATCGCGCCGATGCGCACGTGCCCGAGGCCCAGCAGGTGCTCCCCCGCGGCGTGCCCGCCCTCCCAGTTGGTGGATCCGACGGCCGGCACGTCCACGGCCGGCGACCCCGCCGGATCCACCACCACGAACGGGATCCCGCGGCTCCGCAGCTGCCGCTTCTGCGCGGGCGCGAGGTCGGAGAAGACGAGCACGAGGCCCATCGGCCGGCGCTGCATGACGCCCGCCATCCAGTCGCCGTCGAGCGCGGTGTCGCGCCCGTGCTCCGTGATGATGACGCTCAGCCCGTGCTCGCGCGCGACCGCGGAGACACCACGCAGCAGGTCGACGGAGAAGCCCGTGTCGACCACCTCGAGCACGATCTCGAGGAGCGCACCGTGCGGCCGCTCGGCACCGCGCCTGCTGTAGCCGTGCCGCTCCATCAGCTCCTCGACGCGGGCGCGGGTCACGGGCGAGATGCCCTTGCGCCCGTTGAGGACCTTGCTGACCGTGCCGATGGACACGTTCGCCTCGCGCGCGATGAGGCCGAGGGTGGTGCCGGAGCCGTGCTCGGGATCCGGCGGCCGCAGCGCCTCGGGAAACGTGTCGCTCATGAGGGCGATGCTAGGCCGGGTCACCCCGCGACGACGCCCCGGCCCGTCGGGGCCCTCGCGGAGCTAGGCGGTGAGCCCGGGGACCGGTACGGCCGGGTCCTCGGCGGACGGCCGCTTCGGCGGGACGTTGGCGGGGTGCACGTCGAGGTCGCCGGCGATCTCGACGCCGACGACGCGCGGAGCGAACCGGTCGCCGTCGACGACGATCCAGTTGCCGACGAGGAGGAACGCGTCGTCCCCCGCGGTGAGCGGACCCGTGACGTGGAACGCGCCGTAGGCGGGCTCGTCGAACGTCACCCGGACCGCGGCGCCGTGCACGAGGCCCGCCGTCGACGAAGGCAGCTGCGACGGGGTCGCGTCCCCGTCCTCGCCCCTCACGGAGAGGCCCTGGATCTCGCCCGCGGCGCTGAGCGAGGTGTCGGCGACGCACATCTGGCCGTTGGCGCCGGTGCGCACGGTGCCGTCGACGGCGTACAGCCCGTACCGCGGCGAGCGGATGACGACGCTGACGCCGTCTCCGGGCGACACCGCGGAGAGCGCGTCGCGGATGGCCTGCACGTCGCGCCGAGAACGGCCCGTCGACAGCTGGTCGAGCATCTGGCGGTCCACCCGAGGAGCGTATCGGTCCGGGACGGGCTCGGAGTCCATGGCGTCCGAGCACGAGAGGCGGGCCGCGCACAAGGCGGAGAGGACTACGCGAGGCGGAGATGGCGGAGACGGTGGGATTTGAACCCACGGTACCCATACGGGTACTCCACCTTAGCAGGGTGGTGCACTAGGCCGAACTATGCGACGTCTCCAGACGTACCCGTTCACTCTACCTGACGCGGCGGCCTGGTCACATCCCCGCCCGCCGGGATGCCTGCCCGAACGGGGGGGGTGCGGCGCGGTTGTCCCCCATTCGACGGACACGTAGTGTCTCTGACGACGCGTGTGCCGGACCCGACCGGCTTGCCCCACCGCGTGTCGATGTGTCAGCCCAGAGATGTCCCGCTCGCCCACGTGGCCGCGGTCCCGGATCCCCCGAACCGGCGCCGCTCACCCTCACGCACGCGACGACGTCGCGAGCCCCCCGTGGGCGAGAACACGAGATTCTCGTCCGGCGGAGGATTCGGGTCGAAAGCTGAACGAGATAGACGGGTCCCTGCTGCATAGGGTGTGCGGCGGGGCCCCGTCGCCCTCCTCAGAGGCGCGGAGCTCCCCCGTCCGCTCGCACGGCCGGGCTCACCCCTTGAAGCCCTTCGAGCAGGTGACCGTGCCCGCGTCCGTGCCCGTGACGGCCTCGGGCAGCACCGTGGGCGCGGACGTGGCCGGCTGGGATCCGCCGCCCGCCGGGGGAGCGCTCGCCGACGGCGCAGGCGTCGACGCCGCGGGCTGCTCCGCGACCGCGCCCAGACCGGTGTTGCCGGCCTTGACCTCGAACGGCGCGTCCGCCTTCAGCAGCTGCATGAGCTGGTCGCCGTCCGTCTTCAGCGGCTGGACCTTGCCGGCGTAGACGCCGGTGCCCGCGGTGGTGCCGGGGTACTGGAGGAAGCGCACCTGGTCGAGCGGGATGTCCTTGAGGGCCAGCGCCATGGACGCCATGGTCTGGTAGTCGAGCGAGGTCGAGCGCTGCATGTTGTCGACCGCCGCCTTGGCGAGGCCGTAGACGCGCGTGGGATCCGAGAGCGTGCTCGACTGCTTCATCGTGCGCACGAGCGCCGACAGGAACACCTGCTGGTTGCTGATGCGGGCCAGGTCGCTGCCGTTGCCGACCGAGTGGCGCGTGCGGAGGAACTGGAGCGCGTCCTTCCCCTTCAGGGTGTTCTCGCCCGCGGGGAGGTCGAGGTCCGTCCGCTTGTCCTTCAGGGGGCTCGCGAGGCAGACGGGCACGCCGCCGACCGCGTTGGACATCTCGATGACGCCGTTGAACTCGATGAGCGCCGCGTAGGGGATGTCGAGGCCGGTGAACTGCGCCACGGTCTTCGCGACGCACGGCAGGCCGCCGTCGGACAGCGCCGAGTTGAGCGGCGCCGCGGACATGGCGGGAGCGGTGCCGGATCCGTCGCTGCGCGCGCACTCCGGGATGGGCACGACCATGTCGCGCGGCAGGCTGACCACCGTGGCCTGCGAGTGGTCGGCCGAGACGTGCAGCACCATGTTCACGTCGTTGAGCGCCCCGTCGGTCTTGCCGTAGCCGTCCCCCTGGCCCTGGCGGGTGTCGGATCCGGCGAGGAGCACGTTGAACCCGCCGTCGAGGGCACCGACCCCGACCGTGGTCTGCTCGGTGCCGTCGCTGATGTCGACGGTGTTCGCCTGCACGGACCTGTTCAGGTTCCACAGAGCGATCGTGCCGACGGAGAGACCGCTGACGAGCAGCACCGCGACGACCATGGCGACGCCCTTGACGAGGGTGCGCACCGCGCTCGGGCGTCCCAGCCGGCCGTGGCGGGCGATGACGGGGACCTGCGTGGTCCGCCGGGGGCGCAGGGGCGCGTCGCTCATGTGGATCCTCTCCGGGCGGAGGGCGTGGGATTCGAACCCACGAGACATCTCTGCCCACCAGTTTTCAAGACTGGCTCCATCGGCCGCTCGGACAGCCCTCCCGATGCGCGCCCCCGCGTGGCGGGCGACGTGCGATCGTTCAGGATCCTACCGGTAGCCGGTCGGCCCGCGGTGGTGCGGCCGGGTGACCGCGCGGGAGGCGCCACTCTCGCACGCGGAGGATCAGAGGCGGCTGAACTCTCCCCAGCTGGGGAATCGGCCGCCGCCGGAGATCAGAGCCGGGCGAGGACCGCGGCCGCGCCGTTCTCGGTGATGGGACCCGTGACCTCGGTGGCGACGGCGATGACCTCGGCCGGGGCCTGGCCCATCGCGATGCTCCGTCCGTGCTCGCCGGCCCATTCGAGCATCTCGATGTCGTTGCGCCCGTCGCCCATGGCGATGACGTGCGTGCGGGCGATGTCGTGCAGCTCGCGCACGCGCTCCATCGCCGTGGCCTTGTTCACCCCGTCGGGCGCGATGTCGAGCCACGCGGTCCAGCCGATGGAGTAGCTCACGCGGTGCAGGCCCATGCGCTCGACGACGTCCTGGAAGTCCTCCATGTCGTGGCCGGGCGAGATGACGACCACGCGCGTCGCGGGCACGTGCAGCAGCTCCTCGAACTCGACCTGGCGGCCGTTGGCCTCGAGCGCGCCGTCCGGGAAGTCGCCGCCGGAGTAGAGGTACACGCCCTCCTCGTCCTCGACGGCGTAGCGGCCGCTCGCGAGGTGCGGGCGGATCCGCTGCAGCACGTCGGCGGGATCGAAGGTCTCGACGAAGCGGCGCGAGTACCCCGTGGGGGCGTCCGCGTCCCGCTCGAGGACGATGGCGCCGTTCGAGCAGACCATGTAGCGCGGGTGGATGCCCAGGCGGTCGACGATCGGCAGGGTGTCGGCGACCGAGCGGCCGGTGGACGGCATGACCAGGTGCCCGATCTCCTCCATCCGCCGCACCTCGCGGATGACGGACTCGTCGAGCGAGCCGTCCTCGCCGAGGAGGGTGCCGTCGATGTCGAGGGCGATGAGGAGACGGTCGGCGTCGGCCACGCGCGGGGTCATCGGGCGGCCTTCGCCGTCGCGGGCTCGAGCGTCTCGAGGCCGCCGAGGTAGGGCCGCAGCGCCTCCGGCACGCGCACGGATCCGTCCGCCTGCTGGTGCGTCTCGAGGATCGCGACGATCCAGCGCGTGGTCGCCAACGTGCCGTTGAGCGTGGCGACGGGCGAGGTGCGGCCGTCCTCGCCGCGAAAGCGCGTGCCGAGGCGGCGGGCCTGGAACGTGGTGCAGTTCGAGGTGGAGGTGAGCTCGCGGTAGGCGCCCTGGGTGGGGATCCACGCCTCGACGTCGTACTTGCGGGCGGCGCTGGATCCGAGGTCGCCCGCCGCCGTGTCGATGACGCGGTAGGAGAGGCCGAGGTCCTGCATCATGCGCTCCTGCATGGCGAGGAGGCGCTCGTGCTCCGCCTCGGCGTCGGCCGGGTCGACGTAGGAGAACATCTCGAGCTTCTGGAACTGGTGCACGCGGATGATGCCGCGGGTGTCCTTGCCGTACGAGCCCGCCTCCTTGCGGTAGCAGGTCGACCAGCCGGCGTAGCGGACGGGACCGGCGGTCAGGTCGAGGATCTCGTCGGCGTGGTACCCGGCGAGCGCCACCTCGCTCGTGCCCGTGAGGTAGAGGTCGTCGTCGTCCAGGTGGTAGACCTCGTCGGCGTGGGCGCCGAGGAACCCGGTGCCCGCCATGATCTCGGGCTTCACGAGCGTCGGCGTGATGAGCGGCTCGAGGCCGGCCTCGAGCGCGCGGGACAGGCCGAAGTTCATCAGGGCGATCTCGAGCCGGGCGCCGATCCCCTTGAGGAAGTGGAAGCGGGCGCCGGACACCTTGGCGCCGCGGCCCATGTCGATGGCGTCGAGGATCTCGCCGATCTCCAGGTGGTCACGGGGCTCGAAGTCGAAGGACGGCTTCGCGCCGACCTCGCGGAGGAGCGCCCAGTCGTCCTCGCCGCCCGCGGGGACGCCGTCGATGACGATGTTCGGGATCCGCCGCATGGCCTCGTCGAGCGCGGCCTCGGCCTCCTGCGCGCGCTCCTGCGCGACGGTGACGCGGGCCTTCAGCTCCTGCACCTCGGCGATGAGGCGCGGCTTGTCGGCCTTGTCGGCCTTCGCGACGAGCTTGCCGTGCGCGTTCTGCTCGGCGCGGAGGCCCTCGAACTCGGTGATGGCCTGCCGGCGCTCGGAGTCCGCGGCGACCGCCTGGTCGACCACCTCCACGGACGCGCCGCGCAGCTCCTGCGAGGCGATGACGAGGTCGGGATGGTCGCGGAGGGTCTGCGGATCGATCACCCCGTCACTCTAACGAAGCGGGTCGCGCGTGTCCGGGCGTCCGCCGACGCGTCAGGCGCCCGCGCCCGGCTCCGCCGAGACGATGCCGCGCAGCCAGTCGCGCGCCTCGAGGAAGACGTCGTCCTCGTACCTGGCGCGGTAGGTGCTGGGGGTGCCGTCGGCCCTCGGGTACGAGCCGAGGAAGGTGACGCGCGGGCTGAAGCGGCGGATCCCGAGCAGCGCGTCGGCCACGCGCTCGTCGTGCACGTGCCCCTCCGCGTCGATGACGAACCGGTAGCGGCCGAGCTCGTCGCCGATGGGCCGCGACTGGATGAGCGCGAGGTTCACGCCGCGGGTCGCGAACTGCTCGAGGAGGTCGAGCAGGGATCCGGCGCGGTCGTCCGGCAGCTCGACGATGAGGCTCGTCTTGTCGGCACCGGTGCGCGCGGGCAGGGTGGTCGCGCGGCCGACGAGCACGAAGCGCGTGACGGCGTTCGGGTTGTCGCCGATGCCGCGGGCGACGGCCTCGAGCGGCTGGCTCTCGGTGATCTGCGGCGGCGCGATGGCCGCGTCCGCGATGCCGCCATCCAGCAGCGACAGCGCCGCGGCCACGTTGGAGGACGCGGGCACGTGGCCGTGCGTCGGCAGCTCGCGCTCGAGGAAGCGGCGGCACTGGCCGTAGGCGACCGGATGCGCGGCGACCGTGCGCACGTCGGCGAGCGCCGTGCCCGGCCGCACCACGAGGTCGAAGGCCACGGGCACGAGGTGCTCGCTGAGGATCCGGAGGCCCGGGATGTTCGCGAGCGCGTCCTGGGTGGCCGTCACGCCGCCCTCGACGGAGTTCTCGATGGCGATCATGGCGGCGACCGAGGCTCCGGACACGACGTCGGCGAGCGCCTCCGAGGCGTTGTTGACCGCGCGCCAGGTGCGGCCGCGGGCCGCCTTCACCTGCTTGAGGGCGGCCTCCGTGAAGGTGCCGGACGGCCCGAGGTAGCTGTAGGTCACGTCGGGTCGCGGGGTCTCGGCCATGCCTGCACCCTAGATGGGAATCGGATCGGCCCGGTGCCAGGATGGATCCATGCATGACCGCGCAGGCACCGCCGCCCTCCCGTCCGACCTCATCGACATCGACGAGCTGATCCGGGCGTACCACGAGCTCCACCCCGACGTGGAGGATCCGGAGCAGAAGGTGGCGTTCGGCACGAGCGGCCACCGCGGCAGCTCGCTGAAGACCGCCTTCAACGAGGACCACATCCTCGCCATCACGCAGGCGATCGTGGAGTACCGGGTCGAGCAGGGCATCACCGGCCCCCTCTTCATCGGCCGCGACACCCACGGGCTCTCGAAGCCCGCCGAGGACACCGCGCTCGAGGTGCTCGTCGCCAACGGCGTGCGCGTGCTCGCCGACTCCCGCGACTCCTGGTGCCCGACCCCCGCCCTCTCGCACGCGATCCTCCGATGGAACCGCGACGAGCAGCACGGCGACGACGACGTGGCGGACGGCATCGTCGTGACCCCCAGCCACAACCCGCCCGCCGACGGCGGCTTCAAGTACAACCCGCCGCACGGCGGTCCCGCCGACTCCGACGCGACCGGCTGGATCGCCGCGCGCGCCAACGCGATCATCGCGGGCGGCCTCGTCGACGTGAAGCGCGTCCCGCTCGACCAGGCGCGCGGGCGGGTCGAGGGCTACGACTTCCTCGGGCACTACGTGGACGACCTCGGCTCCATCATCGACATGGACGCGATCCGGAAGGCGGGCGTGCGCATCGGCGCGGACCCGCTCGGCGGCGCGTCGGTCGAGTACTGGGCCGCGATCGGCGAGCGCTACGGCCTCGACCTCGAGGTCGTGAACCCCGAGGTGGATCCCGCCTGGTCGTTCATGACGCTCGACTGGGACGGGAAGATCCGCATGGACCCGTCCTCCTCCTCGGCCATGGCGAGCGTGCTCGCGCGCAAGGACGACTTCGACATCCTCACGGGCAACGACGCCGACGCCGACCGCCACGGCATCGTCACCCCGGACGCCGGGCTCATGAACCCGAACCACTACCTCGCGGTCGCGATCGACTACCTCTACGCGCACCGACCGCAGTGGCGTGACGACGCGGCGATCGGCAAGACGCTCGTCTCCTCCAGCGTGATCGACCGGGTCGCCGAGTCGCTCGGCCGCCGCCTCTGGGAGGTGCCGGTCGGCTTCAAGTGGTTCGTCCCCGGCCTCATCGACGGATCCGTGGGCTTCGGCGGCGAGGAGTCCGCCGGCGCGAGCTTCCTCCGCATGGACGGCACGGTCTGGACCACGGACAAGGACGGGATCCTGCTGGCGCTGCTCGCGTCGGAGATCCTCGCGGTCACGGGCAAGACGCCCAGCGTCCTCTACCGCGAACTCACCGAGCGCTTCGGCGACCCGGTCTACGAGCGCGTGGACGCGGCGGCCACCAAGGCGCAGAAGGCCACGCTCGGCAAGCTCGACGGCGACGCCATCGAGGCCACCGAGGTCGCGGGGGATCCGATCACCGCGAAGCTCAGCACCGCGCCCGGCAACGGCGCGGCCGTCGGCGGCGTCAAGGTCGTCACCGCGAACGCCTGGTTCGCCGCGCGCCCGAGCGGCACCGAGGACGTCTACAAGATCTACGCCGAGTCGTTCGTGGGGCTCGACCACCTGCACGCGGTGCAGGCGGAGGCCAAGCGGATCGTCGACGCGGCGCTCGACGCGTAGCGGGAGGTCGCGGATGCGACCCGCCCCGGGCGCGTTCGCATCCGCGGTGCTTAGGCTGGGCACATGCGCCATTCCGGGGATGTGGACGCGTTCGTCTGGGACGAGCCGTCGATGCACCCCGCCGACGGTCCCGCGGACGCCGCGCCGGTCGTCGACCGGGAAGTCCGGCTCCCCGACGGCCACGCACGCCGCCGGATCGTGTCGCTCGGGGCGCTCCTCGCCGTGGTCATCGCCGGCATGGTCGTCACGCACAGCGACGGCCGCGGGCTGTGGCCCGACGTGTTCTACGCTGCGGCCATCCACCTCGCGCTCATCGCGGTGATGCCGCGGGTCGACCCCGTCGTGCACGGCGCCGCGGTGCTCGTGTGGTGCACGGGGATCGAGCTGCTGCAGATCACCGGTTGGCCCGCGATCTGGGCCCTGCACGTGCCGCTGTGCCGCCTGCTGCTCGGCACGGGGTACGACCCCGTCGACCTCGCCGCGTACGCGGTCGGCGTCCTGCTCGTGCTCCTCGTCGACCGCCTGTTGCGGGTCGGCCGGGGCATCGACGTGGGCTAGGTGTACCCGGCCATGACGTTGGTGACACTTCGGGGCGTGTGAGGAGGCCTCCTGGCTTGATGGAGCTGTCTAGTTCTGCCACTGCCAGGAGGCCTCGATGTCCCACGCTAATGCTCGTCTGACGGTTCACGGGAGGGTTCTCCTCGTGCGGCGGGTGGTCGAGGATCGTCGGCCGGTCTCGCATGTCGCGCGCGAACTCGGTGTGTCGCGTCAGTGCGCGCATCGGTGGGTGAATCGGTTCCGGTCCGAGGGTTTCGAAGGCTTGTCGGACCGGTCCTCGAGGCCGAGACGGGTGCCGACGAGGACGAGCCCGGAACGAGAACGAGCCGTCGTGGAAGCGAGGACCCGATTGCGATCAGGTCCTGCCCGGTTGGCGCCGGTGACCGGTGTTCCAGCCCGCACGATCTCCCGCGTCCTGCGGCGGCACGGGGCACCGCCGTTGGCATGGTTGGACCCCGTCACCGGGGCCGTGATCCGGGCATCCCGGTCGACGGCAAACCGGTACGAGCATGAGCATCCCGGCGACCTGATCCACGTCGACGTGAAGAAGCTCGGCCGGATCCCGGACGGCGGCGGCTGGCGGGCGCATGGCCGCAGCGAACAGGTTCGTGGTCGTGGGATCGGGTTCGATTACGTCCACGCCGTGGTCGATGACCACACCCGCCTCGCCTACGCGGAGATCCACCCGGACGAGAAGGGCGTGACCGCGGCAGGGTTCCTGACCCGGGCCGCGGCGTACTTCGCCGAGCACGGCATCACCCGCATCGAACGGGTCCTGACGGACAACGCGTTCGCCTACCGGCACTCGGCCGCGTTCCAGAACGCGGTCACGCAGCTCGGTGCGAGGCAGAAGTTCATCCGCCCGCACTGCCCCTGGCAGAACGGCAAGGTCGAACGCTTCAACCGCACCCTCGCGACCGAGTGGGCCTACCGGCAACCCTTCACCAGCAACCAAGCCAGAACCGACGCCCTTGATCCGTGGATCCAGCACTACAACACTGAACGAATCCACTCGAGCCACGGGCTGACGCCCGCGGCCCGAGAGTCACCAACGTCATGACTCAGTACAGCTAGGCCACGCTCCAGAAGTGGACCTCGGCGCCGGGGTGCTCGGTGGTGATGGTCTCGTCGAGGTCGCGATAGTCGTTGTCGAGGTTGTGGCCGACCATCTTCACGACGTCGCCGCCGTCCTTCGGCTCGATGGCCGAGACGATCTGCGTGTGGTCGGGCGAGGAGTTGCGGTTCCAGTCGAAGATGACGATGTCGCCGACCTTGAGCCGGTCGCGGTCGGCGAGCTCGAGCCGCGTCACGCCGAGCGTCGACGCGTTCGCCGTGAGCCACTTGTCGAACGTGGGCACGTGGATCCACGCGTAGGTCCAGTCGGATCCGCCGCCGCGGTTGTGCCACTCGTTGGTCATCTGCCAGCCGCGCTGGATGAGGGTCTGGCTGACGAAGTTGACGCAGTCGCCGCCGGACGGGTTGAAGTTCCCGTACTCCTCGAGGTTATAGGCGTCCCAGTGGGCGAGCGCGTACTGGAGCTGCTTGTCGACGGGAGTCTGGGCGGCGTAGGCGGCGGCGGTCGCGGTGAGCGGGCCGTCGCCGGCCATCACCTGGATGTCGGCGGAGCGGTCCTCGTAGTCGGTGGAGCGGGGCGCCACGACGGTGACGGATCCGTCGCCGGCGACCTGGAGGTCGGTGCCCGCGGTGCCCGCGAACATGACGGCGGTGGCGCCGGAGAGGCCGGCGCCCGTGAGCGTGACGGTCTGGCCGCCCGACACGGAGAGCGACGCCGGCTCGACGGCGGTGACGGCGGGCGAGGATGCGGAGGCGGCGGGCTGTCCGTCGGCTCCGGCGCCGAGGGTAGCGCGCGGCGCGGGCTCCTGGCGGGTGCAGGCGGCGAGGACGGCGGTCACGGGGACCGCGAGCGCGGCGGCGAGGATGCTGCGGCGGCGGATGTCGGCGATCACGTGCTGCTCCGGGAGGTAGAGGGGACCCGGGTCCCGGGCTCGTCCAGGGTAACCCGGCACCCGGCGGATCGACTCGGCGCGACACCGCGCCTAGTGTGGCGGGATGAGCGTCGACGTGACCCACGACCCCGACGGCTCGCGCTACACGCTATGGCTCGACGGCGAGCGCGCGGGCTTCGCGGACTACCTGATCCAGGGCGACCGCATCGTCTTCACCCACACGGAGGTCGACCCCGCGAAGCGGCGCGGCGGCCTCGGCGGCGAGCTGGTGCGGGCGGCGCTCGACGACGTGCGCGGCGGATCCCGCACGGTCGTGGCCGCGTGCCCGTTCGTGGGGGCGTGGATCGACGAGCACCCCGACTACCGGGAGCTGCTCGAGCGGGGCTGAGCCGGTGCGCTCGCGAGGCGCACGCATGCGCCTCGCGAGTCCGCTCCCCCCGACGGGTCTCCCCGTCGCCCGCGGTCGCGAGCGGAGCCCCATGACGAGGTTCGATCGGACCGCGTCGCCGCTCGGCCCCGCGGGGGCCGGAAGGACGACGATGTGACTCTAGGTGCCCGGATCCGCGCGGACGCTCCCGCCGTCGCCCGGCGGACAGCCCGGACGCCGAGCGGACATCCCCGCTTCGCCAGGCGGACAGTCCCCCGATCAGGGGACGCGCGTGAGCCACTCCGGCGTCGAGAACTTGTCGTCGACCAGCTGGCGGGTCTTCGCCCACTCCTCCGCCGTGACCTGACCCGGCTTCCCGCCGTAGAGGCCCGTGAAGGTGTCCTTCATCCGCTCGATGATGTCCGCGCGGCTCATGCCGGTCTGGCTGCGGAGCGGATCCACGCGCTTGGCGGCGCTCGTGATGCCCTTGTCGCTGATCTTCTCGCGGCCGATGCGCAGCACCTGCACCATCTTCTCGCCGTCCATGTCGTAGCTCATGGTGACGTGGTGCAGCACGGCTCCGGCGCCCAGGCGCTTCTGCGCGGCGCCGCCGATCTTGCCGCTGGGGCTCGTGATGTCGTTGAGCGGCTGGTACGACGCGTCGATGCCGAGCGAGCGGAGCGCGGTGATGACCCACTCGTCGAGGTAGGCGTAGGAGTCCGCGAAGGTCATGCCCTGCACGAGGTCGACGGGGGCGTAGATCGAGTACGTGATGACCGCGCCCGCCTCCATGTACATGGCGCCGCCGCCGGAGACGCGGCGCACGACGTCGAAGCCGTGGGCCGCGGCCTGCTCGGCGTCGACCTCGTTGCGGAGCGACTGGAAGCTGCCGATGACGACGGCCGGCTCGTCCCACTCCCAGATGCGCAGCGTGGGGTTCCGGCGGCCGGCGCCGACCTCCTCGGCGAGCACCTGGTCCAGCGCCATCTGCTCGACGGGACGGTAGGCGCGGTCGTGGATGACCTCCCACTCGTAGTCGCCCCAGTTCGTGGCGCGGGCGAGCGAGCGGCGGATCGCGACGGCGACGGCCTCGGGCGAGAAGCCGAGGAGCGTGGCCTCCGGCGGGAGCGCGCGGCGGATGGCGGCGGTGATCGCGGCGGCGTCGCTGTCCTCCGGGAGGCCGTTCACGGCCCCGTCGATCGCCTCGAGCGCGTCGTCCGGCTCGAGGAAGAAGTCGCCCGCGAGGCGGAAGCCGGAGATGCGGCCGTCGGTCACGTCCAGGTCGACCACGACGAGCTTGCCGCCGGGGACCTTGTACTCACCATGCATCCCGCCAGCCTAGGCCGCGCCGGCGGCCGGCGACGGTCCGCGGATCGCCGTCGCCGGGCCCGTGTGGGACGGTGGGGCATGCGCATCACCTGGGCGGTCGTCCGCCTCCTCACCGCCGTCGCCGTGCTGGTGGCGGTCGTCAGCCAGTACGTCGTGAGCTCCTCCTACTGGCGGAGCATCGGGGTGGAGGGGATCTGGGGCAAGACGGTCGACTTCCTCATGTACTTCACGATCGAGTCGAACCTGCTCGCGGCCGTGGTGATGGGGCTCGGCGCCGTGCGGCTGCTGCGGCGCGCTCCCGCGCCCGGGCGCGGCTGGACGACGCTCCGGCTGGCGACCACGACCTACATCGTCACCACCGGCATCGTCTACAACCTCCTGCTGCGCGGCCTGCCCACCATCCCCGGCGGCAACCTGCCGTGGTCGAACGAGGTGCTGCACGTGGCCGTGCCGCTGCTCGTCCTCCTCGACTGGCTGCTCGCCCCCGACCGCCGGGCGCTCGGCTACGGAGCGGTGGGCCGGGTCGTGGTGTTCCCACTGGTCTGGGTCGCGGTCACGCTCGCGCGCGGGCCGATCACGGGCAACGAGGTCACGGGGGCGGCGACCTACTACCCGTACCCCTTCCTGGATCCCGCGACGGGCGGCGGCGGATATGGGACGGTCGCCATCTGGGTCGCCGTCATCGCGGCGCTGATCTGCGGGCTGACGCTGCTGCTGACGTGGGCCGGACGCCTCGGGTCCCGCCCCGTGGAGGCCTGACCGGGCTCTCCCCACCCCCTGGCGTTCGAACATGCGTTCGAACATCCGGGCTATGCTCGCGCCATGAGCATCGCATTCCAGGCCTCCCTCTTCGACGACCTCCAGGCGGAGCCCGGCCTCGGCGCGCTCGGCGCGGAGGTCGAGCGGCTCGACCTCGGGCAGGGTGCGTGGCTCGACATCCGGCCCGGCTGGGTCAGCGACTCGGACGCGCTGTTCGAGCGGCTCGTGGAGGACGTGGAGTGGACGGCGGACACGCGGCAGATGCACGGCCGCACCGTCGAGGTGCCGCGGCTCCTGCAGTGGTTCGGGCCGCGCGCGACCCTGCCGGCGCCCGTGCTCGTCGAGGCGCGCGACGCGCTCAACGAGCACTACGGGCGCCCTCCCGGCCAGGTGCTCGAGACCACGGGGCTCTGCTTCTACCGCACGGGCGACGACAGCGTCGCGTGGCACGGCGACCGCGTGGGGCGCACCATCGACCGCGACACCATGGTCGCCATCGTCTCGGTGGGCGCCGCGCGCACGCTGTCGCTGCGCCCGAAGGGCGGCGGCGAGGTGCGGCGCTTCCCGCTCGGGCACGGTGACCTCGTGGTCATGGGCGGCAGCGCGCAGCGCACGCACGAGCACGCCATCCTCAAGACCGCCAAGGCGGTCGGGCCGCGCATCAGCATCCAGTTCCGGCCGGTCTGGCCCGTCTGAACCGGCCGGCACGCCCTGTCCAGGGGGCGTTCCGCGGGTGATCACCGGGCGTGACGCGCCGTTCCCCCTCGGCGCGCATACTCGCTGCCGACAGCGACGTCCCGCCTCCCATAGGGGCCGTCTCGCCGCTGTCGGCGACGGCGACATGGACGACCCGGGCGCGATCCGCACCGGGCGTCCCCTCGTCGTCGCGGCGGCACCCGCGCGGGATCCCCCGCCGGAACGGGGTCGCCGTCGCCCGCACCGCGCACCGCACAGCACCGCACCTCCGCACCTCCGCACCGCATCCCATCGCCGCACCGCGTCTCTCCGCAGCAGCCCTCCTCGTCACGCGCCCGCGCTCCGCCGTGGGCCGCCGTGATCCCGCCCGCGCGCCCGCGCTCGCGCGACCGCGCTTGGAAGAAGGACATCGCCCCGTGAGCACCTCCCACCCCGACGAGCACCCCGCCGACCGCACCGGGAGCGCCGGCGCCGACGCCGCGCCTCCTCTCGACCCCACGCACCCCGACCGCGGCGGGATCCGCCCCGGCGTGAGCCGCCGCACCCTGCTACTGAGCGGCGCCGCCGCGATCATGGCCGGCGTCGCCGCCGGCCCCGCGACGGGCACCATGAGCGCCGCCGCCGCGGCCGCCACCCGCCGGAACCTCACTCGGTCGATCAAGGACGTCGAGCACGTCGTGATCCTCATGCAGGAGAACCGCTCCTTCGACCACTACTACGGCACCTTCCCCGGCGTCCGCGGCTTCAGCGACAGGCAGGCCGTCGAGCACCCCGGCGGCGGATCGGTCTTCGCACAGCCCGACGCCACCCGCACGGACGGCGGCCACCTCCTCCCGTTCCCCCTCGACTCCGCGAACCACAACGCGCAGGGCGCCGGCAGCCTCAACCACTCCTGGAAGGGCGGCCACGCGGCTTGGAACGAGGGGGCCTGGGACAACTGGGTCGTCGCCAAGCGGAGCCGCACGACGACGCCGGCCGGTCCCGTGGGGCCGGCCGGCGTCGTCGTCCAGAGGGGACGCATCAGGCGCGGGCGCGGTCCGTCCCGAGGTGCGCCTCGGCGGCGTCCGCGCGGCCCTCCTCCACGAGCGTCAGGTCGAGGGCGTGCGCGGCGCGCACGACGGCGTCGGCGTCGGGAAGCCCCAGGTGGGTGAGCAGCGGGATCCAGAGGCTGCGCAACCGCTCCACCTGATCCCCCGCGGGCGCGCTCGGCGACCGGTAGGAGAGCACGCCGAAGGTGGCGCTGAGCAGCACGTCGACGGTGGCGTCGAGATCGGCCGCGTGGATGCCCCGGGCCGCGAGCTCGGCTTCGAGGTGCCCGCGGGTGAAGCGCCACACGTCGAAGCGACGCTCGACGGCGAGGCCGAGGCGCGGCATGTCCTGCAGGAGGCGGATGGCGCCGGCCGCGACGGGGCAGACCTCGACCGTGCGGGCGGCGGTGAGCAGGAAGACGACGAGCTCGAGCAGCGCGCCCGGCTGGTCGAGCGCGGCCTCGATGCGGAGCCAGCGGTCCTCCTGGTCCTCGACGACCGCGCCCGCGAGGCGCTCCTTGGACGCGAAGAGGTGGTACCCGATGGCGGACTTGGGCTTGCCCATCGCCTCGGCCACCCGCGAGAACGACGTGCCCTCGTAGCCGTGGGCCGCGAACTGGGCTCCCGCCGCCTCGACGATCTCGCGCCGTGCCCGGGACACCGCCGCCTGCCGCTGGTTCATGTCGCTCCCGTCCGCCGCCCGTCGGGGTCGAAGGATGCTACCCGTCCGGATCGACGGGAACCCGACGCCGGGGTGAACGGATGGAGCGGGGCTCGCGGCATTCGAGCGCTCGTCAGACGAACGACTGACGGACAGGCGTCGTTCATCGGGACGTCGGCGATCGACCCCGGGTCGCAGGGATCGCGCCCCTACCGTGCTCGCGGGGCGACGGTTGCCCCTCGATGCGGAAGGTCAGCCATGTCCTTCGCATCACCCGCAGCTCCGATCCACTCCCGCCGCTCCGTCCGCCTGCTCGCCGCGACCGCGACCGCCGCCGCGACCGCGACCGCGGTCGCCCTCGTCGCGATGGGCGCCGGCGACGCGCCCAGGCCGCCCCCGCCCACCTCGAGCAGTCGGTCGTGGCGTCCTCCCTCCTCAACGGCACGTTCGAGCACGACGTGAAGAGCGGCAAGATCACCGCCGACCAGCTCGCCACCGTCGCCACCGAGGGCACCGTCGTCGCCGGCCAGCGCATCCCCGCGTGGGCCGCGAAGGTCGAGAGCCACGCGCAGGCCGCCGCCGAGATCCGCGCCGAGATCCAGGACACCGCCCCCTCCCCGGCCCACGCGGTGGAGAACTCGGCGATCCAGCAGACGCTCGACTCGAAGGACGGCCGAGCGGTCACGAAGGCGGATCCCTCGCCGCCCAGGGCAGCGCCGGCAGCATCGGCGAGTCGAAGGCGTTCTGGAGCAACCACTCGTGGCACATCCCCGGATACGTCATCACGACGATCATCACGGTGGGCGTCGCGGCCTACATCGGCACCGTGTGCATCACGCTCGACCTCTCGCGGCGCTCCTGCCTGGCGCTGGGCGTGGTCGTGGCCGGCCCCGGCGAGTTCATCACGAGCTGGACCTGCGGCCAGGGCTACTGGTTCGACTTCCCGAAGGTCCGGAGGTCGCACTGCGGCGCATGACGCCGGGACCGGTCGCCTGACCGGGACGCGGGGCGGCGGGCTGGATCTCCAGCCCGCCGCCTCGTCGCGTCCGGGCGTCGGACTCAGGCGGCGGCGTGCGTCACCAGCGGAGCAGCAGCACGTCCGATCCGCCCTCGCGCCCGACGGCCACGAAGCCGAGGGACTCGTAGAGCGCGCGGGCGCGGTCGTTGCCGCCCTCCACGCTGAGGCTCACGGCCGGGGCGCCCGAGGCGCGGACCGCGTCGACGAGCGCCACGAGCAGCGCCCGTCCGAGGCCCCGGCCGCGCGCCGGCGGCACGAGCGCCATGCCGAGCTCGGGGATGTCGGCCTCGACGAACCCGTAGCCGCGGTCGTCCTCCGCGGAGAGGCGCGCCCACGCGGCGCCGACCGGATCCCCGGCGGCCTCCGCTACCACGCCCACGTCGCCCGCGCGCGGCCAACCGGCCACGTAGTGCGCGAGCTCCGGGGTGGCGAGCATGCGCTCGCGGGTCATGGATCCGTCGCCGCGCCAGTCCATCGACGCCAGCAGCATGTCCTCGAGGAACCGGAGGTCGTCGGCGCGCGCCGGGCGCAGCGTCGCCTCCGGGAGCGCCCCCGTCACCCGGCGGCCTCGTCGTCGGCGGACGGCTGGGCGGCCACCACGCGCGACTCCAGCCAGCTCCGCAGGTCCGCCACCACCTCGTCGCGGTTCGTCTCGTTGTAGATCTCGTGCCGCGCGCCCGGGTACACGATGAGCAGCACGTCGCTGAGGCGCGAGCGCCGGCTGTAGTCGCGCGCGAGCAGCTGCATGCCGCGCCGACCGCCGAGCGAGTCCTCCTCGCCGCCCTGGATGAGCACGGGCAGGTCGGTCGCGAGCTTGCGCGGCGGCCGGCCCATGATCTGCACGGAGTCGCGCATCCGGTACGGCTTCAGCGCGTTGACGTCGAAGTTCCGGTCGTCGGCGCCGAACGCGCGCTGCGCCTCGGGATCCCGCGACAGCCACTCGAAGCCGGACGCGGCCGGGTGCCGCCAGCGCTTGTTGAGATCGCCCGTGTTCACGACGCCGGGCATCGCGAGCGACGCCCCGCTCAGCACCAGCCCCGCGTAGAGCCCGGACGCCCGCGCGACGATGCGCTGCGCGAGGAGCGCGCCCCAGCTGTGGCCGAGGAGCACGAGCGGGAGGTCCGGGTGCTCGCGGCGCAGCTGCTCGCTCACCAGCTGGATCCCGTCGAGCGCCGCCAGGTGCCGCCGGGGCCCCAACACGCCGATGCCGAGGTGCCCGAGCCCGGTGGCGCCGTGCCCGCGGTGGTCGTCGGCCGCGACCGTGAAGCCCGCGGCGTTGAGCTCCCGCGCGAGCCGGATGTAGCGCAGCGCGTGCTCGCCCACGCCGTGCGCGATGTGCACGACCGCCCGCGGGCGCTCGGCCTCCCACACGTAGTAGTGGAGGGTCACGCCCTCCGCGTCCACGATGGTGCGGTGGTCGGCTCCGCCGGTGGAGCGCTCGTCGTCGGGCATGGATCCAGACTAGGCGGCCCCGCCGCGGCCGCCGAGGTCAGGACTCGCGCGTGATCTCGACCCGCACGAACAGCTTCGAGCGGAACGGCCCCGCGTAGATGCCCCGCAGCGGCGCGACGTCGCGGTAGTCGCGGCCCCGGCCGACGAGCACGTGCCGGTCGCCGATGTCGATGAGGTTCGTGGGATCCCAGCCGCGCCACTCGCCGCAGAACCACTCGACCCACGCGTGCGACTCGCCCGTGACGGTCTCGCCCACGGCCGCGTTCGGCTTCGGGTGCAGGTATCCGCTGACGTAGCGCGCGGGGATCCCGACGTGCCGGAGAGCGCCGATGACGATGTGCGTGATGTCCTGGCAGACGCCGCGCCCCTGCTCCCACGCCTCGCGCGCGGTCGACTGCACGCTCGTGACGCCGGTCATGTACTCGACCCTCTCGCCGATCGCACGGGCGATCTCCGCGGCCGCCTCGCACGGGGTGCCGGCCCCGCCCGCGATCTCCTCCGCGAGCGCGCGGACCTCCTCGTGCGGCTCGGTGCGCACGGTCTGCGCGACCTGCTCCACGTGCTCGGTGGCGCGCTGCACGTCGACCGCGAGGTCGTCCCAGCCGAGCTGGTGCGGCTCGTGCGTGCGCGGCCGGACCTCGACGAGGCTCGTCGCGGTGAGCTCGAGCGAGCGGTGGGGGCTCAGGATCTCGAACGACGAGACCCGCGTGCCGAAGTAGTCGACGTAGGTGTGGTGCCCCGGCTTGGGCTGGATGTCGAGGTTCGAGTACAGGACGAACTGGTTCTCGCTCGACACGGGCAGCATGCGCGCCTCGTTGTACGAGGCGGTCACCTCGCCCTCGTAGTGGAAGCCGGTCCGGTGGGTGATGCGCAGGCGGTTCACGAGTTCTCTCCGACCCAGCTGGGTGCCGCGTTGGTGGGGAAGTAGCGCTGGCGGACGGCCTCGCTGGTGGCGGATGTCGCCTCCTGCACGGCGTCCATGAAGCGCGGGAGGTCGTCGAGGATCTCCTGGATCGGCCGGTACTCCAGCTCGCTCCGGATCTGCCCGAGCAGCCGCTGCGCCTGGTCGGACACCCCGAGGCGGTCGGTGCGCGGCTCGATGTCGTGCAGGCACTGCTCGGCCCGGCGGATCGAGTGCGTGATCGACCGCGGGAACAGCCGGTCGAGCAGCAGGAACTCCGCCGCGTTGCGCGCGCTCGGCACGCCGCGGTACGTGCGGAGGTACGCCTCGTACGCGCCGCAGGACCGGAGGATCGTGGTCCACGACGGTCCGCTCGCCTCCGTGAGCGCGCGCGTGGCGAGCAGGCGAGCCGTCATGTCGGCGCGCTCGATGGAGCGGCCGAGCGTGAAGAACTGCCAGGCCTCGTCGCGGCTCGTGCCCGACTCGACGAGCCCGACCGCGAGGGCCGAGCGCTCGCGCACCCAGCCGAAGAACTCGTGCACGCGGTCGTTGGCGATCTTCCGCGGCATGCGGGCGCGCGTCGTGTTGAGGCACTCCCAGAGCTCGCTCGAGACGATCTCGCGGGCGCGGCGGGCGTTCTCCCGCGCGGCGCCGAGCGAGTAGGCGATGGAGGCGGGCTGCGTGCGGTCCACCGCGAGGAGCGCGAGCACGTCGTCGCGGCCGAGGACGTCCTCGCTCGGCACGTCGCTGCCCATCACGCTGAGGAGGGAGCGGCAGGCGGTGTCCTCGTCGATCCACGGATCCTCGAGCAGCAGCTGCAGGTGCACGTCGAGGATGCGGGCGGTGCCGTCCGAGCGCTCGATGTAGCGGCCGATCCAGAAGAGCGACTCGGCGATGCGCGACAGCATGGGCATCAGCGGTCCCCCTCGGCGGTGGTCGTGCGGGCGTCGGCGGCGGCGGGCGCTGCGGCCTGCTGCTGCTGCTCGTGCTGGTCGCGGTTGCGCGGCCGGTCGTGCGGCGACTGGTCGGGCGCCTTCTCCCCGTTCGCGATGATCGGGATCGACGTGGTCACCGCCGCCTGGTCGGCCACGAGCGTCTGCACGCTGCGCTCGCGCGTGGCCGCGGGGAAGCCGGAGTCGCCGACGACCCACGTGTCCTTGGATCCGCCGCCCTGGCTGCTGTTGACCACGAGCTGGCCCTCGGGGAGCGCGACGCGCGTGAGCCCGCCGGGGAGCACCCAGATGTCGCGGCCGTCGTTCACGGCGAACGGGCGGAGGTCGGCGTGGCGCGGGCGCATCCCGTCCTCCACGAGCGTGGGGATGGTGCTGAGCTGCACGACGGGCTGCGCGATCCAGCCGCGCGGGTCCTTGAGGAGCCGCGCGCGGAGCTCCGCGAGCTCGCCCGCGCTGGCGGCGGGGCCGACCACGAGGCCCTTGCCGCCGGATCCGTCGACGGGCTTCACGACGAGCTCCGGCAGCCGGTCGAGCACCTCCTCGAGCGAGTCGGGCTCCTCGAGGCGCCAGGTGTCGACGTTCGGGATGATGGCGTCCTCGGCCAGGTAGTAGCGGATGAGGTCGGGCACGTACGTGTAGACGAGCTTGTCGTCGGCGACGCCGTTGCCGACCGCGTTCGCGATGGTGACGTTGCCGAGGCGCGCGGCGAGCATGAGGCCGGGCGAGCCGAGCATGGAGTCGGCGCGGAACTGCAGCGGATCCAGGAACTCGTCGTCGACGCGGCGGTAGATGACGTCGACGCGCATGGGGCCGCCCGTGGTGCGCATCCAGACGCGGCCGCCGGAGCAGAACAGGTCGCGGCCCTCGACGAGCTCGACGCCCATGAGGCGCGCGAGCAGCGTGTGCTCGAAGTAGGCGCTGTTGTAGACGCCGGGCGTGAGGACGACCACGTTCGGGTCCTCGACGCCGTCGGGTGCGCTCGCGCGGAGGGCCTGCAGGAGCTTGTTCGGGTAGTCGCCGACGGGGCGGACGCGCATCGAGACGAAGAGCTCGGGCAGGGTCTGCGCCATGACGCGGCGGTTGGAGATGACGTAGCTGACGCCGGACGGCACGCGCACGTTGTCCTCGAGCACGCGCATCTCGCCGGCCTCGTCGCGCACGAGGTCGATGCCGGAGACCTGGATGCGGACGCCGTTGGCCGGGTCGATGCCCGCGGCCTGGCGGTGGAAGTGGCTGGACGAGCTGATGAGGCGGGCGGGGATCACGCCGTCGCGGATGGCGCGCTGCGGCCCGTAGACGTCGGCGAGGAACGCCTCGAGGGCCCGGACCCGCTGCGCGACGCCCTTCTCGAGCCGGCTCCACTCGGCCTGCTCGATGACCCGCGGCACCGCGTCGAGCGGGAACGGCCGCTCCTCGCCCGCGAAGTCGAAGGTGACGCCCTGCGCGAGGTAGCTGGTGGCGAGCGCGTCGGTGCGGTCCTTCAGCTCGTCCTTGGTCATGCGGGAGAGCGCCGCGTGGATCTCGCGGTAGGCCGACCGGGCGACCGCCGGCTCGCCCGCGACGGGCGGATCCCGGAACATCTCGTCGAACGGCATCGCGCCACCGGAGGCGCGGCGTGCGGCCGCGAGCGTGCCGTATCCCTCGAACAGATCACCCATGTCCGGGAGCGTAGCCGGGGCGTGTGTCCGGGGTGTTACCGCGGCGCCGTGCGCCGGCGGGACCCGGATGCGGCGCCGGTCAGGCGTCGGTGCGCTTGAGGATGTGCGCGGGGATGGCGATGGACGCCGAGACGAGCAGGATGCCGCCGAAGAAGCTCAGCAGCTCGAAGCCCTCGATGTAGAACGCGAACGCGAACAGCGCCATGCCGCCCAGGAAGAGGGCGAACGCGATGATGAAAGCGACGATGTTCACGAGGGCACCTGATCCATTCCGAGACTGTGGGCGACCGGCGCGCGCGGGCGCGTGACGCGGTCACCCACGAGTCTACGAGATCGCGGCGCGCGCGTCGCCCGGCGGGGCGACCGGCTCAGCGCGCGGCCTGCTCCGGGCGGATCCCGTCGGCCAGCGCCTGGTACGCGCGCTGCGGGCCGGGCGAGCGCGAGAGGGAGCCCGCGATGGCGTCGAGCATGGCGCGCTGCCCACCCGACGGGTTGAGCAGCGCCTTGGCCGCCTGCCGCAGCTCGGTCACGGTCGCGACGTTCGGCGCCAGCGCGATCCCGAGCCCCGCGTCCTCGAGGGCCGCGGCGCCCGCGAACTGGTCGGTCGAGAGCGGCAGCACGAGCATCGGGACGCCCGCGGTCGCCGCCTCGGTGACGGAGTTGTTGCCGCCGTGCGTGACGGCGAGGTCGGCGTGGCCGAGCAGCGTCACCTGCGGGAGGAAGGGACGCACGAGCCAGTCGGACGGGATGTCGCCGAGCGCGGACCGGTCGGTGGATCCCGTCGCGAGCGCCACGCGCACGTCGAGGTCGCGGAGGGTCGCCGCGATGCGGGCGAGCACGTCGTCGCGCACGGAGAGGAAGCTGCCGAGCGACACGTAGACGATGGGGTCGCCGCCTTCGTCGATCCAGTCCTGCACCTCGGCCTCGGGCGCCTCGCGACGCACCGCCGATCCGATGAAGGCGTGCGGCGGCAGCAGCTCGGAGCGGTCGGGGTCGTGCAGCTCCTCGGGGTAGTTGAGCAGGAGCACGTCGCCGGCCTCCGCGAACGCGTCGCGGCTCGGGCGCATCGAGGGCGCGAGGATCGCGAGGGCGTCGTTCCACTGCGCGGTGAAGCGGTCGCGGACGCGCTCGCACAGCGCGTGCAGCTCGTCGAGGTCCTCCTCCTCGGGCTCGAACGCGGCGGGCCAGGCGGGCGGGAAGCCGTAGACCTCGTCGCCCACGGGCAGGGCGCTCGGGTGGCCGAGCACGACGTCGGCGTGGCGGGTGCCCGAGGCGAGGAGCGCGAGGCGGGCGCTGAAGGCGAGGTGGTCGACGATCACCTGGTCGGGGCGCACCTCGTCGAGGATCCGCTGCACGGCGCGCGCGGTCTCCACCGGCTCCCACAGCAGGTCGTCGCTGCGGGCCTCGGCCTGGAACCGGAGGGTCTCGACCATGCCGCGGCGCGTGGCGGCGAAGAAGCCGCGGAGGGCGTCGTCCTCGCCGGTCGGCTGGTCCTCGGCCTTGATGGTGCCGGGGTTGGATCCGCGGCCGAGGCGGAGGTCGACCCGCTCGAAGCCGGAGGCCTCGACGATGCCGGCGGTCGCGGATCCGGTCGCCACGACCACGCGCTCGCCGGCCTGCTGCCAGGCCGACGCGAGCGTGATGAGGGGGAAGAGGTGGGACGCGTAGTCCGGGCTGATGACGAGCAGGGTCATGAGGCGCTGAGCTCCCAGAGGGTTCGGTCGTCGGCTGCGGCGACGTCGCGGTAGACGCGGGACAGGGTGCCCGCCATGGCCTGGATGGTGAAGGTGCGGGCGACCATGTCGCGGGCGCGGTCGGCGGCGGCGGCCGCTCCGGGGCCGGCGGCGATGTCGAGCGCGCGGGCGATCCCGGTGGCGAGCTCCGCGGGATCCGCCGTGTCGACGAGGAGGCCGGTGATCCCGTCCTCGACGTAGGTCGCGGGGCCTCCCGACGCGGGCGCGACGACGGGCAGGCCCATCGACATCGCCTCGAGGAGCGCGACGCCGAACTCCTCCTTGATGCTCGCGCACGCGTACGCGCCGCCGGGCGCGGTGAGCCCGGGGCGGCCGTAGCGGACGGCGGCGAGCCAGCGCGTGACGGTGTCGTTGCCGCGGTGGCCGGCGAGGAGGAGGCCGTGACGGGCGGCGCCGGCGGGGCCCTCCGCGTCGGGGACCGCGTCGAGGATCCGCGCGAGCTGCTCGCGCTCCTCCGGGCTGGGCGCGTCGAGGTCGCCGCCCACGATGAGGAGGTTGGCGCGGGAGCGGAGCGCGGGATCCGCCGCCCACACGTGCGCGAGCGTCGCCATGCCCTTGACGCGGGCGAGGCGGCCGACCGAGATGACGAGCGGCAGGCCGCGGCGCTCGGCGGGGAGGTCGCGCAGCAGGTCGTCGAGCTCGACGAAGGCGCGGGCGGGCGCGCCGTCCGCGTCGGCGCCGAGCATGGCGTCGTCGCGGGATCGCTCGATGGCGTCGACGTCGATGCCCTCGGCGACGACGCTGTGGCGCTCGGGGTGCGCGTCGACGTCGATGCCGACGAGCCGGCGCATGTCGCGCTTCAGCTCGGGGCGCGGGAAGAGGACGGTGTGCGCGGCGTCGGCGGCCAGGCGCTGCACGAGGCGCACGCGGAACCAGTAGTGCTCGCGCGCGTCGACCGCGCCGAAGCCGTCGCGCGTGAGGGCGCCGGAGCGGTCGAGCGCGTCGACCACGCCGTGCGGATCCGGCGCGACCGTGAAGACGACCGGGATGCCGAGCTCGCGCGCGACCGTGGACGCGGCGAGCGTGCCGACGTCGGCCATGCGGAGGTGCACGGCGTCGACGCGGCCGGCGGCGCGGAGCACGCGGCGGATCCCCCGCTCGGCCTCGACGCGGTGCGGCCACGCCTCGGGCAGCGAGCGCGGGCCGCCGAGCATCGGGATGTGGGCGAAGACATGGCCGGCGTCGCCGGCGGTGACGCGGGCGAGGGATCCGAGGGCCTGGTCGGGCGTGCCGCGGGAGAGGGTGATGACGCGGTCGACCGGGCGGTCGGCGGCGGGATCCGGCGCATCCGCGTGCGCTCCCGCGGCGGAGGCGAATGCGGGCGCCACGAGCGCGTCGCCCAGCCGCACGAGCAGCGTCGCGATGCCGCCGTTGTCGCCCGCGCCCACGTGCGTCAGGCCGGCGTCGATGTCGGCGTGCAGGAAGAGCTGGACGATCGTGAGGCCGGGCCGCTCGGGCGCCGCCGGGTGGTCGCCGTGCTGGCGCGCGATGTCGAGCACCGCCAGGCGGGCGACCGCGGCCACCTCGTCGTCGCCGCGCGCGATGTCGGCGACGAGGGCGGCGATCGCCTCGCCCGCGGGCCGGTCGCCGAGCGCGGCGACCGCGGCGGACCGGGTGAGCGGGCCCTCGGCGGAGGCGGGGGCGATGCGGAGGAGGACGCGCTCGGGGATCCGCCCGGGCACGAGGCCGATCGTCTCCACGAGGCGCGACCGGGCGTCGTCGCCGCGCACGCCGAGCAGCGCGTTCTCGAGCGCGAGCGCGACGTGGTCGGGCGTCGACCCGGCCCACTGCTGCAGCGTGCGCTGCGCGAGCATGCCGGGGAAGCCGCCCTCGACGACCATCGCGACGAGGCCCGACACCGCGTCGAAGCGCGGCAGGCGGGTGCCGAAGGCCCAGGCCGCGTGCTCGCGGATCCACCGGACGTCGTGGTCGAGGAGCGCGACGAGCGCGAGGTCGGCGGCCTCGTCGAAGACCTGGGCGAGCGCGTGGATGGCGGCGACGGCCGTGAGCTGGTCCGCGGGATCCGCGGCGGCGCGGGCGAGGAGCCGCACCGCGCGTCCGCCCCCGTCGCGGCTGGCGGCGACCGTGAGCTCGTCGGCCTCCTGCATCACGTCGAGGATGCGCGCCGCCTCCGCGACCTGGTCGAGGCTCGTCTGGATCCCCATGCTCGTGCCCCTTCTCGGGTCATTACTCCTCGTGCGGAGCCGGGACGCGCCTCGCGCGGGAGCGTTCGCTCCCCGGACAGCCTCCCGGCCCTCGCGAGTATTCCGCAGTCGGCTGCGAGAACCCAGCCGAGCGCCCGAGAAGCCGGCCCGGACCCCGCGCGGCCGGGTCGCGCGCGACCCCGCGCGTACGCTGGCGACCATGCTCCGCCCCGCGACGACGCCCCCGCAGATCCGCTTCGGCATCGTGGGGAGCGGCTGGCGCAGCGCCTTCTTCCTGCGCATCGCGCGGGCCCTGCCGGAACGGTTCGCGGTCACCGGGCTCGTGACCCGCAGCGCCGAGACGGGCCGCGCGCTCGAGGAGGAGTGGGGGATCCGCACCTTCCGCACGGCGGCCGACCTGCTCGCCGCGGAGGCGCCGTCCTTCGTGGTCGTGTCGGTGCCGCGGACCGCCGCGCCCGACGTGATCGCCGACCTCGTCGACCGCGGCGTCGCCGTGCTGACCGAGACGCCGCCCGGCGAGACCGTCGCGGACCTCGAGCGGCTCGCCGCGCTCGTGAAGCAGGGCGCGCGGATCGAGGTGGCCGAGCAGTACCCGCTCTCGCCGCTGCTCGCCGCGCAGCTCGCGATCGCGGCTGGAGGCCGGCTCGGGCGGATCAGCCAGGCCCAGGTCGCGCAGTGCCACGACTACCACGGCGTCCGCGTGATGCGCCGCGCCCTCGGCATCGGCTTCGAGGACGCCACCATCACGGCCTCCCGCTTCTCCTCGCCGCTCGTCGCCGGGCCGGACCGCGACGGCGATCCCGTGCGGGAGGAGGTCGTGACGGCCGTGCAGACCACCGCGCGCTTCGACTTCGGCGACCGCCTCGGCGTCTACGACTTCGCCGACCGGCAGTACTTCTCCTGGATCCGCCGCAACCGGCTCCTCGTCCGCGGCGAGCGCGGCGAGATCGCCGACGAGCACGTGGCCTGGCTGCTCGACGGCACGACACCCACCTGGGCGGACATCGCGCGCGTCGAGACCGGGCAGGGCGGCAACCTCGAGGGCCAGCACCTCCGCGGCCTGCTGCTCGGCTCCGAGTGGGTCTACGAGAACCCGTTCGCGCCCGGCCGGCTCGCGGACGACGAGATCGCGATCGCGCAGTGCCTCGTCGAGATGCACGCGCACGCGGCCGGCGGCGCGTCCACGAACTCGCTCGCCGAGGCGTCGCAGGACCACCACCTCGCGCTCCTCATGCACGAGGCCGCGACTACCGGGCAGGCCGTCCGCAGCACACGGCGCGCCTGGGCCGACTGACCGCTCCCGCCACCGCTCCACCGCTCCTCCGCTCCACCAGGAAGGCACGACATGCGCATCGACCTCACCGGATCCACCGCCCTCGTCACGGGCTCCACGCAGGGCATCGGCTACGCGATCGCGGAGGGGCTGCTCGCCGCGGGCGCCCGCGTGATCGTCAACGGCCGGGGCGAGGAGGGCACGACCGCCGCGCGCGACCGGCTCCTCGCCGCGCATCCCGGCGCCGAGGTCGAGGCGCTGGCCGCCGACGTCGCGACCGAGGAGGGCGCCGCCCGCGCGGTCGAGGCGTTCCCCGAGGTCGACGTGCTCGTCAACAACCTCGGGATCTTCGGCTCGGCCGACCCGTTCGCCATCACCGACGACGAGTGGCGCCGCTACTTCGAGGTGAACGTGCTCGCGGGCGTGCGCCTCACGCGCGCCTACCTGCCCGGCATGATGGCGCGCGGCTGGGGCCGCGTGCAGTACATCGCGAGCGACTCGGCCGTGGTCACGCCGGCCGAGATGATCCACTACGGCGTCTCGAAGACAGCGCTCCTGGGGGTCTCGCGCGGCTTCGCCAAGGCCGCGGCCGGATCCGGCGTCACCGTCAACTGCGTCATGGCCGGCCCCACCCACACCGGCGGCGTCGAGGCGTTCGCGCGCGAGCTCGTGGGCGACGACCTGCCGTGGGAGGAGGCGCAGCGGGCGTTCATGCGCGAGCACCGGCCGCAGTCGCTCATCCAGCGGCTGATCGAGCCGGAGGAGATCGCGAACATGTGCGTGTACCTCGCGTCCAAGCAGGCGTCCGCGACGACGGGCGGGGCGCTGCGGGTCGACGGCGGGTACGTGGACGCGATCCTGCCGTAGCGGGTCGCGCGGACGGACGGACGGACGGCCGGCCGGACGGACGGCCGGCCGGACGGACGGCCGGCCGCGTGCGCGCGCCTCAGCCCGCCAGGTGCCGCCGGATCGCCTCGACGCCGACCTCCACCTCGCGGAACGAGGTCGTCAGCGGGCTGAGCCCGAGCCGCAGGCCCGACGGCGCGCGGAAGTCGGGGATCACGCCCTCCGCCCACAGCGCGCCCACGATGTCGCGGAAGCGCGGGTGGTCGACGCTCACGTGGCTGCCGCGGCGGTCCTCCTCGCGCGGGCTGGCGACGCGGGCGCCGAGCGGCACGAGGTCGCGGTCGACGAGATCCAGCGCGAAGCCGGTGAGCGCCAGCGACTTGGCGCGGATCGCGTCCATGCCCGCCTCCTCGATGAGCGCGATCATGTCCTGCATCGCGAGCATGCCGACGATGGGCGGCGTGCCGCTGAGGAACCGGCGGATCCCGTCGGCAGGCTCGTACGTCGGCCCCATCGCGAAGACGTCGCGCGCGCCCATCCAGCCCTGGATCGGCTGCCGCAGCTCGGCCTGCAGGGCGCTCCGGACGTAGCCGTGCGCCGGCGCGCCGGGCCCGCCGTCGAGGTACTTGTAGCTGCAGCCGACCGCGAGGTCGACGCCCCACGCGTCGAGCTCCGTGGGGATCACGCCGACCGAGTGGCAGGTGTCCCAGAGCACGAGCGCGCCGGCGTCGTGCACGATGCGCGTGATCCCCGGCACGTCCGCGAGGAACCCGGAGCGGTACGCGACCTGGCTGAGCACCACGAGCGCGGTCCGCTCCCCCACCGCCTCGGCGACGAGCTCCGGCGTGACGCCGGAGTCGGGCGACACCTCGATCCACCGGATCGTCATGCCGCGCTCCTCCGCGACGCCCTCGAGCACGAAGCGGTCGGTCGGGAAGTTGTCGGTGTCGATCACGAGCTCGTCGCGGCCGGGGCGCGCGCGGACGGCGGCGCGCACGAGCTTGTAGAGGATCACGGTGGTCGAGTCGCCGACGAACGTCTGGCCGGGCGCGGCCCCGTACGCCACGCGGCCGAGGTCGTCGCCGATGCGCGTGGGCATCGCCAGCCAGTCCTCGTCCCAGCCGCGGATGAGGCGGCCGCCCCACTGGTCGCGCACGAAGTCGGCGACGCGGTCGACGCTGGCGCGGGTCGGCCGCCCGAGCGAGTTGCCGTCGAGGTAGGCGACCACGTCGTCGGCCTGCACGAAGAGCTCGCGGAAGCGCGTGAGCGGGTCGCGGGCGTCGAGCTCGGCGGCGGTCGGGATCGGGCGGTCGGGCGTCGCGTCGGGTGTCACCTCCGCAGCCTACGTTCCGCGCCCCGACGCAGCTCGGGACGCGGCGTCCGAGGATGCCGCGGCCCGAGCGCTGCGGCCCTACTGGGCGGCGAAGAAGTACGGGTCCGCCAGGAGACCCGGCGTCACGGCCCAGGTACCAGCCGCCGCGTCCGCGCTCGGGATGGCGATGACGACGTTGCCCGTTGCCGAAGCCCCGGGGAACAGCTCGTTGATCGAGTTAAACTGCGGCTCGGGGGCGACGGCGAAGGAGTCGGACGTGGTGTGCGTCGTGCCTGCCGCGGCGACGTACTCGACGCCGATCTCGAACATCGGGCTGGCGGACTCGGTGCCCACGTACTTCACCGTGACGGGCACCATGGCGTACTGCGTACCCGCGGGAGCGGGGTCGTTGAACATGTTCTCGGCCGTGACCGCCGCGTTGGCGTCGAGGACGGGGGCACCGAGCGTGACCTCCCACTCCGGGGATCCACCCGAGAGGCCCGTCACGACCGTGCCCATGGGAGCGGGGTTCTCTCGGGTGCCGATGGCTGGGCCGGCCTCCTCCTCCTCGATCTCGTCCAGCGGTGCGGCAGAGGCCCCTGAGCCGCCCTCGCTCCGGGGGAGGCTCTCCGAGACCGCGGCCGCGAAGCCGAGCGTGTAGACGACGGCGAGGATGATGCTGAGGACGAGCGCCAGGACGCCCACGATGAGCCCTCCCAGAGCGAGCGACTTCCCGGCCTTGTGCCGTGCCAGCGCCACGATGGCGAGGACGATGGCGACGATCGCGGGGATGAAGACCACGTAGTTGAGGAACGGGATGAAGGCGCCCAGGAAGGCGACGATCGCGACGACGAGGGACGCGATGGCGAGGCCCTTCCCGCCGGAGGGGCCGGCCGGAGCGGCCGGGGCGTAGGGAGTCGCGTACCCGCCCTCAGGGGCGGGAGGGGGCGCGGGGTAGGAGCGCTGTTCGGGAGTCGAGTTCGGGTCTCGTGCATCGGTCATGGGCACTTCTTACTAGAGCGACGGGGGCCGACAGAGCCGAAAGGGCCTCCTGCACCGCGAACTGGGGCCACCGGGCACGGGCTTCGCGGCTGAGGGCGGTGCGTCCGGCTGACGGTCACGATCCGGAGGTCCGTTAACCTCGGGGCGTGCCCCTGCCCGCGTGGACCCCCGACGGCCCCGACCTTGTGATCCACGCGGAGAACCTCGAGGCCGTGCGCGCGCTCCCCGACGGCGCCTTCCAGCTCATCTACCTGGATCCGCCGTTCAACACCGGCCGCACGCAGGAGCGGCAGAACCTCACGGTGACGCGCAGTCCGGACCCGGATCCGGAGGACCCCGACGACGCGACGGAGGCGGAGGAGACGCGGACGGACGCCACCCCACCCGCCCTCGCCCCCGCGAGCACCGCCACTCCCGAGCCGGTGCGCTCGCCCGGCGCGCGCCTCGGCTTCCACGGCCGCAGCTACGACTGCGTGAAGGGCATGCTCTACGGCTTCGACGACTCGTTCGCCGACTACTGGGACTTCCTCGAGCCGCGCCTCATCGAGGCCTGGCGCCTCCTGGATCCCACCGGCACCCTCTACCTGCACCTCGACTACCGCGAGGTGCACTACGCGAAGGTCGTGCTCGACGCGCTCTTCGGCCGCCGCTCGTTCCTCAACGAGATCGTGTGGGCGTACGACTACGGCGCGAAGTCGCGCCGCCGCTGGCCGGCGAAGCACGACACGATCCTCGTCTACGTGAAGGACCCGCTCCGCTACCGCTTCGACTCCGAGGGCGTGGACCGCGAGCCGTACATGGCGCCCGGTCTGGTGACCCCAGAGAAGCGCGAGCGGGGCAAGCTGCCGACGGACGTCTGGTGGCACACGATCGTCTCCCCCACCGGCCGCGAGAAGACGGGCTACGCGACGCAGAAGCCGCTGGGCGTGCTGCGTCGCATCGTGCAGGCGTCGAGCCGACCCGGCGACTGGGTGCTCGACTTCTTCGCCGGATCCGGCACCACGGGCGCCGCGGCCCGCGAGCTCGGCCGCCGCTTCGTACTCGTGGACGAGAACCCGCAGGCCGTCGACGTGATGCGCGCCCGGCTCGCGGACGGCGGCACGGTCTTCGTCGAGCCGGAGACGGATCCGCTCGTCCGCTGACCGACGAGCCGCCCTACCCCTGCTGCGCGAGCGCGAAGGGCAGCACTCGCGTGGCGCCGGCCTTCCGCAGCAGGCGGCCGGCGACCGTGAGGGTCCAGCGGGTGTCGACCAGGTCGTCCACGAGGAGCACCGGACGCGGATCCGCCGCGAGGTCGTCCGCGAGGTGCGCGGGCACCTGGAACCGCGGGTGCACGCGCCCCAGCCGGTAGACGCTGTTGCCGCGCGCGGCACCGGGCGCCCCGGGGTCCACGAGGTCGAGCGACCCGAGGAACGGCAGCCGCCCGACCTCGGCGATGCGCTGGGCGAGGCTCCCGACGAGCTGCGGCCGGCTCGCCGACGGCACGTGCACGACGGCGCGCGGGCGCTCCGGCCAGCCCCACTCGGCGAGCACCCGCACGCAGGCGGCGACGAGCGCGTCGTCGACGGGCGCGTCCTCGGCGCCGGCCGCGAAGACCGCGCGGAGCCGCCCGCCCCAGCCGAGGTCGGTGAGGCGCGCGAGGGCGCGGCCCTCGTCGACCTGCTCGCCCGCGGCGATCGCTCCGCTGAGCGGCACGCCGACGCTCGACGCGCCCGTGGGCCAGCGCAGCCGCGGCTCGATGGGGAGCCCGACCTTGTCGAGCGCCTGCGACGCCGTGGCCGACGCCTGCTGGTCCAGCGACGACGGGTACCACGCGCCCGCGCACCGGTCGCAGCGGCCGCAGGGCGCCGCGGTGTCGTCATCGAGCTGCCGCTGGAGGAACTCCATGCGGCAGCCGAGCGTGGTCTCGTAGTCGAGCATCGCCTGCTGCTCGCGGACGCGCGCCGCGGCGACCTGCTCGTACCGAGCGCGGTCGTAGACCCACGGGACGCCCGTGGCCGACCAGCCCGAGGTGTCCCGACGGACGGCCCCGTCGACGCCGAGCACCTTGAGCAGGAGGTCGAGCCGGCTGCGCGAGAGCGACACCCGCGACTCGAGCGCCGGCACGGACAGCGGCCGGTCGCTCTCGCCGAGCGCTTGGATGACGGCGGCCGCCTGCTGCTCGTCCGGCATCGACGCGGTGGCGAAGTACTGCCAGATGTCCGGATCCTCGCGGCCGGGCAGGAGCAGCACGTCGGCGTCGGCGGACCCGCGGCCCGCGCGCCCCACCTGCTGGTAGTAGGAGACGGGCGAGGACGGCGCCCCGAGGTGCACCACGAAGCCGAGGTCGGGCTTGTCGAAGCCCATGCCGAGCGCGCTCGTGGCGACGAGCGCCTTGACCTCGTTGCGCTGCAGCTCGCCCTCGGCCTGCTCGCGGTCGGCCGGGTCGTCGCGCCCCGTGTACGCCTTCACGGCGTGACCCGCGTCGCGCAGCAGCCGCGCGGTGTCCTGCGCGGCGGACACGGTGAGGGCGTAGATGATGCCGCTGCCGGGCAGCTCGTCGAGGTGGCTGAGGAGCCAGCCGAGCCGATCCCTGCTGTTCTCGAGGCGCAGCACGCCGAGCCGGAGCGAGCGCCGGGCGAGTGGCCCGCGGATGGTGACCACGGGCACGCGGTCGGTCTCGACGACGCCCGCTCCGGCGGATCCGACGCTCAGCTGCTCCTCGACGTCGGCGACCACGCGCGAGTTGGCCGTGGCCGTGGTGGCGAGCACGGGCACGCGCTCGTCGACGGAGGAGATGAGGTCGCGCAGGCGCCGGTAGTCGGGCCGGAAGTCGTGGCCCCAGTCGGAGATGCAGTGCGCCTCGTCGACCACGAGGAGGCCGAGCCGGGCCCGGAGCGCGGGCAGCTGCTCGTCGCGGAAGCGCGGGTTGTTGAGGCGCTCGGGCGACACGAGCAGGAGGTCGACCTCGTCCGCGTCGAGCGCGCGCAGCAGGTCGTCCCACTCGTGGGCGTTGCTCGAGTTCATGGCGACCGCGCGCACGCCCGCGCGACGGGCCGCGGCCACCTGGTCGCGCATGAGCGCGAGCAGCGGCGAGACGAGGAGCGTGGGGCCGAGCCCCTGCTGGCGGAGGAGCAGGGTGGCGACGAAGTAGACGGCCGACTTGCCCCACCCGGTGCGCTGCACGACGAGGGCGCGCGAGCGATCCTGCACGAGCGCCTCGATGGCCTCGAACTGCCCGTCGTGGAAGTCGGCGCCCGCGACGCCGACGAGCCGCGAGAGGTGCTCGCGGGCGGCGGACCGGAGGTCGGAGGTCGCGGCGGAGGAGGGCGGCGTGGCGGTGTCGGGCATGCGGCCATGCTCCCATCCGCCCCCGACCGCGGAGCCCGGCGGCGACCCGCGGAAGGAGGTATCGGCCGCGCGCGACCTGGGGAGGGCTACCGCTCGGGAGCGGATCCCGGCTCGATGGCACGCGGCGCCCGCGCGGGTCCCGCGGCCCGGGCGGCCTGCACCGCCTGCTCGGCCTGGAGCTGCTTCATGCGGGCGCCCGCCGCGTAGTGCCGCTCCTCCTCCTCGAGGTCGGCGAGCTGCTGCTCGGTGCTGCGGACCCGCCGGTCGACCGACATCGCGGCACGCTCGTAGGCCGCGCTCCGGTCCGGCGGACCGACGGGCTCGCGTCGCGCATCCCAGTCGTGGCCGACGCAGAACCACACGATGCTGCCGATGAGCGGCAGGAAGACGATGAGCAGGATCCAGACGAGCTTCGGCAGGTGCTTCACCTGGTCGTCCGGGCGCGTGATGAGGTCGGCGAGCGCGCACACGGCGACGAGGAGGGGGAGCAGCCCGAAGAGGATCACGGTCAGGGAGCTTAGGGGCGGTGCGGGGCCCGGCGGAAGGCCCTTGCCCGATCGGCGCGGAGGGTCCGTGGGCCTCGCGCTTCGCTCAGTGGACACGCACCCGGCATCTGTCAGGTGTTCAGGACCCGGCCGTCCTACAGTCCAGGCGTGGGCTGCACCAGGTGGCCTCAGTGAGGAGGAGATCATGGGTCTCGACGACAAGATCAAGAACGCTGCTCAGGACATCGCGGGCAAGGCCAAGGAGGCGCTCGGCGAGCACAAGGGCGACGAGAGCCTCAAGGCCGAGGGCCAGAAGGACCAGACCGCCGCGTCCGCCAAGAAGGCCGGCGAGGACGTCAAGGACGTCTTCAAGTAGAGACGGACCAGCAGCGCCAGGAGAGGCGGCGACCCCCGGGTCGCCGCCTCTCCTCATGCCCGGGGGCGGGCGTCACGGCAGGACGGGTGCGGCCGACTCCGCCGTGATCCGCTGCACCAGCTCCGCGTCGAGCAGCGTGACCTCGTCGCCGTCGCCCTCCGCGTGCGCCCGCACCACGACCGAGGTGACGCCGCCGTCCGGCCGCACGTCGACCACGAGGAACCCGGATCCGCGCACGATGCGCTCCGTGCCGGGATCCGCCGCCACGTCCGTCTCGTTCGCGACGCCCGGCGCGACCAGCACGGGCACGCCCGCGAGCGACCCGACGATGTGGTGGTGGTAGTGGCCCGAGAGGATCACCCGCACGTCGCTGCCGCGCACGACCTCCGCCAGCCGCTCCGGCCCCTGCAGCGCGAGGGACTCATGCAGCGTCGTGGGCGCGGGCACCGGCGGGTGGTGCAGCACGAGCACCGTGCCCCGCTCGGCCGGCGTCGCGAGCAGCTCGCGGAGCGCGTCGAGCTGCTGCTCGCGGAGTGCGCCGTAGCCCTTGCCCGGGACGGAGGTGTCGAGGGTGACGATGCGCCAGCCGTCCACGATGGTCACGCCGTCGACGGGCGGCACGGCCGCGGCATCCCGGCCGTCGTCCGTCCCCGGGCCGCCGTGCCCGTCGCCGAGCACGAGCCGGAAGGCGGAGCGCACGTCGTGGTTGCCGGGCGCGAGCACGAGCGCGGCGCCGCGCGACGACGTCCACGGCACGAGCCGCTCCCGGAGGAGCGCGTACGACTCGGGGGTGCCGTCCTCCGAGAGGTCGCCCGAGCCGACGAGGAGCCGCACCCCGGACACGCGGTCGGCCTCGACGAGGACGCGCTCGAGGGCGGCGCCCGTGTCGACCACGCCCTGGTGCAGGCCGCCGTCGCGCAGGAGGTGCGTGTCGCTGAGGTGGACGAGGCGCAGGGATCCGGGAGGCAGTGCGTGCATGCGCCGACCCTACGGGGCCCGGCCGACACCGCGGCGGCCGCCCGGCGGACATCGGGTGACGCCTCCCCTCCGGCCCGGCGGCCGCGCATCCCCCGGCGGTAGCCTCGTGCCACGACGAGAGGGGACCCCATGGCGACGCGCGACGAGATGGACTGCTGGCTCACCGACATGGACGGCGTGCTGGTGCACGAGAACCAGGCCCTGCCCGGCGCGGCGGCCCTCATCCAGCAGTGGCAGGACCAGGGCAAGCCCTTCCTCGTGCTCACGAACAACAGCATCTTCACGCCGCGCGACCTCTCGGCACGGCTCCGCGCGTCCGGCCTGCACGTGCCCGAGGAGTCGATCTGGACGTCCGCGCTCGCGACCGCCGCGTTCCTCGAGCAGCAGATGCCCGGCGGATCCGCGTTCGTCATCGGCGAGGCCGGCCTCACGACCGCCCTGCACGAGGCGGGCTTCATCATGACCGACACGAAGCCGGACTTCGTGGTCATCGGCGAGACGCGCAACTACTCGTTCGAGGCGATCACGCGGGCCATCCGCCTCATCAACGGCGGCGCGCGCTACATCGCGACGAACCCCGACGCGACCGGCCCGAGCGCGGAGGGCGTGCTGCCCGCGACGGGCGCGGTGCTCGCGCTCATCTCGAAGGCCACGGGCAAGGAGCCGTACATCGTCGGCAAGCCCAACCCCATGATGTTCCGCTCGGCGCTCAACAAGATCGGCGCGCACTCCGAGAGCACCGGCATGATCGGCGACCGCATGGACACCGACATCATCGCGGGCATCGAAGCGGGCCTCCACACGGTGCTCGTGCTCACGGGCATCAGCGACCGCGCCGAGATCGAGCGCTACCCGTTCCGGCCCGACGAGGTGCTCTCCGGCGTCACCGAGCTGCTGGACCCGGAGCCGGTCGAGTCCGAGCTCTGATCAGCGGGCTGGGGGCGAGACAAGTCCCCTTCAGATGGAGACGTGGCTCCAGAATCCTGCTCGCCCCCCGCCTCAATCCTCGCTACCGCCTCCTGGGTTGCAACGCGCGGCAATGGTCTCCGCGAGTCCTACATCGGGCCGAGCACTGTCGAGGTTCCAGCTCGATTTTCCCGGATCGTCGTATCGAACCACCTGCCAATGACAGGTGAACTGATCGTGGAGATTGTTGTGATCCAGGCGCGATCGATCGGTTTTCTCCAACGCCTCACCCCACGCAGCCTCATTGGCTATGTCTGGCGCGAATATAGTATCCCGTCCCGCGCTCGTGGGATAGATCTGCGCAGTAGGACCCCATTCATCACCCGCAGTCCACACAACACTGTCAATGAGAGAGACCCCTAACCAAGGGTCAGCCACAACCGGGTACTTGATAGTCTCATCATCGTGCTGGACAACCTGGATGAGTTGATTGCCCGATATCCTGAAGTGAGTCGGCACCGGAGCACCCGTCGCATCTTTTGCCCAAGGCGCCGCCACTCCTGCGATCCACATTCCATCGGAATCGAGAATGCTCACGGACCCGCTCTCACCGTTGAAAGCGAGATGCGATCCAGCCGGAATATCTAAAGAGTACGCATACTCATCGGGCGCGTGAGCGCCAGAAATTACGGTCGCGAACTGCACAGCCCCATCGTTTTGCGGTAGAACCGCCGTGGTCGAGCCGTCTCCGTTGTCGTAGGCCGTGACCGCAGACGCGCCAGAATCCACGAGGCGCGCGCTGCTTGCGGACGGCAAGGAGACGCCTATCGAGACTTTTCCAGGCGCGCCAATCTTGACTTTTTTTATTTGCATCGTGTGGTACATCCGCTGTCGTGCCCCAAGCGTCTAGAGCAAAGCGGCTCTCTCCGACCAGCGCGCCTGAGCGGTTGGCGACCGGGGCAACCGATTCCGGCGATGCAGAGCGAACCAAATCTGCAACCGTCTCCTTATCAGACGCGGATGCGCCTGAGGGATTGATCATGACGAGCGCGACGAGACCCAAGGTCCCAACGGCCGTCAATGAGCGTGATGCGTACAAGTGGTGCTCCATCTCCTAATAGATGCGAAAAAGACGCGCAAGTAGCTCAGCACACGCATTGGACCATTGCCTGGCCGAAGCAGACGATTACGCTCGCGCAGCACGGGCATCCTGACCAAGCCGCCGGCTTGCCCGAGATGCCACCAACGCGACAATAACCACGAAGGCAATAAATGCGAGAACGATAAGCGCACCGAAGGTTGCAATAGCAACTTCCAGTGCAGCAGGCACAGGGACATTCTGATCTGCGAGATCGAAGGCCTGGCCCCAGAATGCAAAACAAACCGCCGCGGAAGCGGCGAATACCACAACAGTGGCGCTGATCGACACTACCCAGGACCATCGGCCAGTTGACTTGGAATAACCGATAGCGAGCCCCAAGCCGCCGACTGTGCTGATTGCGACTCCTAGTAGCAGAAATGGCGGGAACAAGATCGACGCAAAGACACACGCCGGCCCTGCAATCGCCGTAAGCAACACCCACCGCTTGATCTCCTTGCGAGACATGATTCTCCTTTCACGTAATCGACAGGCGGACGGGGCAAGCATCTCCCTACTCGGGCTGAACCATCCACGTCTGTGCACAATCGGAGCCGCGGCCTCCATGAGCCGCGTCGGGGCGGAACCGCCAGCCGAGTGGATCCGGAACTTCGCGCATCACGAGGCACCCGCGGGGTCGATGCCTGCAGCCTTGCGAGAGGATGCCAAGAGACAGCGGACCCCCGTCGAGCACAGCATGCGACCGGCCCGAGCGCGGAGGGCGTGCTGCCCGCGACGGGCGCGGTGCTCGCGCTCATCTCGAAGGCCACGGGCAAGGAGCCGTACATCGTCGGCAAGCCCAACCCGATGATGTTCCGCTCGGCGCTCAACAAGATCGGCGCGCACTCCGAGAGCACCGGCATGATCGGCGACCGCATGGACACCGACATCATCGCGGGCATCGAAGCGGGCCTGCACACGGTGCTCGTGCTCACGGGCATCAGCGACCGGGCCGAGATCGAGCGCTACCCGTTCCGCCCCGACGAGGTGCTGTCGGGCGTGACCGAGCTGCTGGACCCGGAGCCGGTCGAGTCCGAGCTCTGATCAGGCCGCGGTCCGGCCAGCGGCGGCCGGGGCGAGGAGCGCCCGGATGCCCCGCGAGCGGAGCATCGCGACGCCGACGAGCGCCTCGCCCAGCCCGCCCGCGATGATCACGACCCGGAGCGCGGTCTCCTGCCCGAGCGGGTGCAGCGCCACCGTGAGCGCGCCGCCGAGGAGCACGGCCGGCGGGTAGAAGCCCTGGCCGAGGAGCTTCTTCGCGCCGAGCACCGCGCCCTGCCGTCCCGGCGGGACGCGCTCCTGCCACACGGCGGTGAGGGGCGCGCCCTGCACCTGGAGCGCGACGTTGCGGACCACGGCCGCGAGGATCCACACGGCCAGGAGCGCGCTCGCCCCCAGCGCGACGCGGCCCACGAGGCCGAGCACGACGGCGGATCCGGCGATGGCGACGAGGCGCGGGATCCGGTCCCCGCGCGCCGCGACGAACCCGGCGCCGGCGAGGAGCCCGACGGATCCGGCGACGCTGAACGCCGCGAGGCTCGCGCCGGAGCCGAGTCCGCCCGCCCCGAGGAGGAGGACGTACGCGGTCGTGGCGGATGCGGCGATCCCGTTCGCGAGGTTCAGCGCGGCGAAGCCCGCCTGCAGGCGGCCGAGACCGGGGTGGCGGAGGATCCACGCGATGCCGTCGCGGGCGCCGCGGAACGGGTTCGCGACGCGGCGGTCCGGCGGCGCGTCCCAGCGCACCGCGAGGAGCGCGGCGACGCAGCCGAGCGAGGTCGCCCCGTCGACGACGAACACGGCGGCGGGCGCGACGACGGCGGACAGGGCGGCGCCGAGCACGGGCGCGAGGAGGGTCGGCCCGTCCTGGAGCAGGGAGGTGACGCCGTTGATCCGCGTGAGGTCGGCCTCCCGGCGCATCCGGCGGACGCTCGCCGTGAGGGTGAGCGCGAGGGTCGACGCCGCCAGGGCCGACACCAGGGTCAGCGGGTAGACCACGGCGAGCAGGTGTCCCGGGCCGAGGGCGGACACGACCGCCATCCCGCCGGACGCGAGGGCGAGCATCAGGTTGCTCACGAGGGCGGCGCGGCGGTGACCGAGGCGATCCGCGGCCCAGCCCGTGAGCGGGGCCAGGTAGATGGACGCCACGGTCGAGACGACGGTGAGCGCCGACAGGGCCAGCGCGCTGCCCGTCTCGGCGTACACCTGCAGCGTGAGCGCGAACGACGCGGCGCTCGCCCCGAGGGACGAGACCGCCTGCGCGCCCCAGAGGAGGAGGAACGCGCGGTCGTCGGGTCGGACGCGTGAGGCCACCGCTCCCCCGTCCCTGGATCCGCGCGCCGGTGACGCGCACGGGGTGTCGAGGGTAGGGCGGGGGCGGGGATCCACGGGGTCGGGATCCCCAGGCCAGACGCGCGGCCCGGGCGGCGGCTAGGGGACGACGGGCGGCTGCGGGACGCCGATGCTGCCCGTGAAGGTGCCGCCGCCGGCGCGCGAGACGAAGCAGTACGCGTCGCGGTCGCCCGCCGTCCACTCGTCCTGCGTGATCGGGTAGGCCGACTGGTACTGGACGTCGGAGTAGGCGCGGGCCGCCGCGTAGTCGATCACCGTGTCGGCGATGCAGAGCTCGTCCGCGGAGTCGCGCACGGCCTCCTCGCCCGGGAACGCGTCGCCGGTCTGCGGCAGGGCGACGCGCGCGACCATCTGCGCGTGGTGCTCGGAACCGCAGTCGACGACCGTGAACTCCTCCTCCCACGGCGTGGAGTACGGGTCGATGCACTCACCGCCGAGCAACGCGTCCCACGCCTGCACGCCGGCCGCGGCCGGGCCCTGCAAGGGATCCGTCGGGGTGGGCGACGGGGTCGGCGTGGCCTCGGGCGTCGCGGTCGCGACGGGGGCGGCGTCGGGCGCGGCGTCGGGCGCGGGGCCGGATCCGAGCCGCTGGCCCAGGTAGAAGAGGCCGACGAGGAGCAGCACCAGGAGGATCGCGCCGCCGACCCACAGGCCCGTGCGACGCGAGCCGCGGGGCCCGCGCGGCGGCGCGGCGGCGGGAGGCGCGGGGATGCGGGGCGCGTCGAGGACGGGCGCGCGCGGCGCGGGTGCCCGGGGCGCGGGCGGGGCCGCGTACGGCGGCGGGACCGGCAGGGGGCGCGGGGCCGGATCCGGACGCGGGGCGGCGGCCGGGACGGCGGCCGTGGGGGCGTCGCGGTCGGTGCGCGGGGCGGGGGCCGCAGCGGCAGCAGCGGCGGCCGCAGCGCCGGCGGCCGGGAGGACGCGCGTGCGGTCGTCGTCGTCGTCGTCAGTGTCGGCGGGATCCGCGGCGGAGGCGCGGGCGCGCGCGTCGTCGGGATCCGTCGCGACGTCGCCGAAGAGGAGGGCGATGGCGTCCTCGGGCTCGGCGGCGGGGGCGTTCGACGGCGCTGGGGAGGTCGGGTCGGCGTCGTCCTGCGGCGCGGCGTCGCGCTCGGGTGCGCCGTCGGCGTCCGACGATCCGACCACCGGCGACGACAGCACGGCCGTCTCCGGCTCGGGCTCGGGCTCGGGCTCGGGCTCGTCGGGCAGCTCGGCGGCCACAGCGGGCGCGGCGGAGGCGGCGGCGGGCGCAGCAGCCGGGGCGGATCCCGATGCCCACGCCATCGCGGCGGCGCGCGCCGCGGCGGCCGCGGGGGCGAGCGGCGCCGGCGACGCGTCCTCGTCGTCGGCATCGGGCGCACCGGCATCGGGCGCGTCGGCAGCGGGCACGTCGGCCTCGACCGCGCCGGCGGGGTCGTCGACGACCCCCGCGTCCTCGTCCGCCTGCTCGTCGCGGAGGGGCGTCAGCTGCACGGAGTCGTCGGGTGCGTCGGCCTCGACCGCGGCCTCGTCGGCGGGATCCTCGACGAGCTCGGCGTCGACCACCGGCGCGTCCGCGGGGACGACGGGCAGGTCCACGTCGCGCGCGTCGTCGACCGGCTCGAGCACCAGCTCGGCGGGTGCGTCGTCGACCGGCGCGGGATCCGCCTCGACCTCGCCGGACAGCACGTCGCCCGTGAGCGGCTCGCCGGGCGCGTCGCCCGCGGGGGCGGGCACGTAGCCGGGGTCGGGCTCGCCGGGGAACTCCACGTCGCCCGCGTCGACCGGGGCGGCGGCGATGCCGGGCTCGGGCGCCGGCGCGTCGAGGTCGACCTCGGGGTCGTGGGCGTCGGGTGCGGCATCGACCTGGTCGAGCGGGGCGACGCGCTCGTCGTCGTCCGTCGGGTCGAGCGGGACGATGCCCGCGAGGATGTCGCCGTCGGCGGGCGGCGTCGGGTCGGCGGGCGCGGGATCCACGCCGGAGTCCGCGGCGTCGACGTCGACGTCGTCCCGCTCGGCGGGCACGGGCGCGGGATCGGGATCGGCGGCTCGGCCCCAGCCGATCGGCGCGAGCGGCCGCGCGGGACGCTCGCGGTCGGCGTCGGTCGCGGGACGGACCGCGAACGGGTCGTCGTCGTCGCGCCCGGATCCGGATCCGCCGCCGGGCGCCTGCCCGCTCACTAGGCCAGCCCCAGGTCCTCGAGGCCGATCGCGTACAGGTACCGGTGGCCCGCGGCCTCGATCACCTCGCGGGCGTCGGTCGAGCGGTCGACGACCACGGCGACCGCGGCGATCTCCGCGCCCACCTTCTCGAGCGCCTCGATGGCCTTGAGCGGGGATCCGCCGGTGGTGGAGGTGTCCTCGACGACGATGACGCGCTTGCCCTGGAGGTCCGGGCCCTCGACCTGGCGGCCGCGGCCGTGGTCCTTGGGCTCCTTGCGGACGACGAACGCGTCGTAGCCGCGACCGACCGCGGCGCCCTGGTGCAGGATCGCGGCGGCGATGGGATCCGCGCCCATCGTGAGCCCGCCGACCGCCGCGACGTCCGGCACGTCCGCGATGAGGTCGAGCATGACCTGCCCGATGAGCGGCGCGACGCGATGGTCGAGGCTCACGCGGCGGAGGTCGACGTAGTAGCTGGCCTTCTTGCCGCTCGTCAGCGTGAAGTCGCCGTGGAAGACGGCGTCCCGCTTGATGTGGTCGATGAGCTGCTGGCGCGCGTCGGAGGTCGTCACGCAGCCGATCCTACGGGCGGGGAACCGCGCGGCCCGGCGCGACGGGCGGGCGGGACACCGACCGGATCAGGCGTCGGGCGAGGTCGGCAGGCCGAACACCGTGCCCACCGCGGCCACGTCGTCGTCGCCGTGGCCGGCCGCGGATGCCTCCGCGTACGTCTCGCGGAGCGCCTCGAGCATCGCGGTGTCGAAGTCGTGCGCGTCGGCGCCGTCGAGCGCGGCGAGCATCAGCGTCACGTCCTTGAGCAGGCCGTCGAGCGCGAACGACGGCGCGAGCTCGCCGGACAGCATCGCTCCGCCCTTGAGGTGCGCGTACGGGGTGTCGGCCGCGCCGCCCGCGATCGCGTCGAGGAAGAGGCGCGGCTCGACGCCGAGCAGGCGCGCGAGGCCGAGCGACTGGCCGGTCGCGGCGGTGATGGACGCGATCCACGCGTTGCACGCGAGCTTGAGCGCGGAGCCCGGTCCCGCGTCGGCCCCGGCGACCACGGTGCGCGAGCCGGTCGCCTCGAGGACGGGGCGGGCGACGGCGAGGTCGGCCTCGGATCCCGAGACGAGGTGCACGAGGAGGCCCTGCTCGGCGGGGCCGCGCGTGCCGAGGACGGGCGCGTCGACGAAGCGGAGGCCGTGCTCCGCGGCGAGCGCGGCGATCCGGCGGGTGCCCTCGACGCCCACGGTGGAGGACTGGAGGACGACGGCGTCGGGGCGCAGCGCGGGGGCGACCTCGGCGAGGACCTCGAGCACGGCGTCCTGGTCGAACAGCATGATCACCACGACGTCGGCGTCGCGCACGGCCTCCGCGGCGCTGTCGGCGACGATCGCGCCGTCGTCCGCGAGGGGCGCGGCCTTCTCGGCGCTGCGGTTCCAGACGGTGAGCGGCAGGCCCGCGCGGAGGATCGAGCGGCTCATCCCGGATCCCATCACGCCGGTGCCGAGGAGCGCCACGCGGGGCCGCCCGTCGGACGCGGGGGAGGTGGCGGGCGCGGCAGCGGTGTCGTCGGTCATCCCCCGACGGTACGCCCGCGATCTGCGAGGACAGCGGACGCGACCGGGCCGGCGGACGCGGCCGGGCCGGCGGACGCGACGACGGGCCGCCCGTCGCGAGGACGGGCGGCCCGTCGGGCCGAACGGGAGCGGGTCAGACGGCGGGCGCCTCGACGGCGTCGTCGTCGTCGGATCCCTCGCCCGGCATGACGATGTCGGCCACCGTGACGTCGACGCGCGTCACCGGGCGGCCGACGAGCTCGGTCACCGCGTCGGAGATGGCGGCGCGCACGTCGGCCGCGATGTCCTGGAGCGGCACGCCGTACTCGGCGACGAGGGTCACCTCGAAGGCGACGCCGGCCTCCTGGGCGTCGACGGCGATGCCCTGCGTGAGGTCGGTCTGGCCGATGCGGTCGCGGAGCTGGCCGATGACGCGGGCCGCGCCCCCGCCCAGCGCGTGCACGCCCGGGATGTCGCGGACCGCGAGGCCGGCGACCTTGGCGATGACGCCGTCGGTGACGGTGGTGTCGCCCTCGGCGAGGACGCTCCCCGTGATCCCGGCGCTCGTGGGCGCGACGCGGGTGACGTCGGCGGGGGTGGGGGTGCTGGTGTCGCTCATGCGGTTCCTCCTCGTGATGCCCGGTCGCCCGGGCGCTGCTGTGGTAGTCATGGGTGAGACGCACGGACGGCGTGGTCCGTCACGGATCGCTCCCGGATCCGTCTCGTCTCCCAGCGCACACGGAGGTACGGCATGGCCCTCTCCTCCTCCTTGCAGGACGCGGGCGACGGCATCCTCGCCGAGCGCGCGGCCGACGGCGACGCCCGGGCCTTCGAGGTCCTGGTCCGCCGGCACGCCCCGTACATGCGCGCGTTCGCGATCCGCCTCACCGGATCCCGCGCCGACGCCGACGACGCCGTGCAGGAGGCGCTCATCACCGCCTGGGACCGCATGCCCACGCTCGAGAAGCCCGACCGCGTGAAGAGCTGGCTGCTGCAGATCGTCAGCCGCAAGTCCATCGACCGGATCCGCGCCCGCCGACCCGTCGACGACATCGACGACCACGAGATCGCCGACCGCCTCACGTCCCCCGAGCGCGACGCCGAGACGTCGTCGCAGATGCGCGCGCTGGCCGGCGTGCTGGACGGCCTGCCCCGCGAGCAGCGCGAGGTGTGGATGCTGCGCGAGGTGGGAGGCTTCTCCTACGAGGAGATCGCGGAGAAGCTGGGCGCGACGCCCTCGACCGTGCGCGGCCGGCTGTCCCGGGCGCGCACCACGGTGATGACGAGCATGGAGGCATGGCGATGAGCGGCACCGGACCGGGCGATCCCGGGGAGCGCCTGCCCGTGGATCCCGCATCCGCGCTCGACGCCGACGGCGCGCCCCTCGACATGGCCGCCCTCGCCGACTACCTCGACCGCGGGCGCACCCCGCGCATCGCCGCCTACGAGGACGACCCCGAGACCCGCAACGCGCTGCGCGCCCTCGAGCGCATCCGCGACCTCGGCCGCGAGCTCGTGCAGGTCGAGGCGGAGGAGGCCGACGCCCCGGGCGACGACTTCTTCCGCGGCGTGCTCGCCCACATCAGCCGCGAGTCGCGCGCCGGCCGCGACATCCCGCTCTCCCACCCGGATCCGGCCGTGAGCCTCGCGCTCACCGAGGGCGCCGTGCGCACCCTCGTGCGGCAGGCCGGCGACGAGGTGCCGGGCGTGCTCGTCGGCCGGTGCACGCTCGACGGCGACGTCACGCGCGCCGGCGAGCCCGTGCGGGTGGCGCTCACCCTGAGCGTCGTGTGGGGGGATCCGCTGCCCGAGCTCGCGCAGCGCGTGCGCGAGCGGGTCCACGCGGCCCTGCTCCGGCACACCGAGCTGCGCGTCGAGGCGATCGACGTGACCGTGGTGGACGTGCAGGCGCGTCCCGTGCAGGAGGAGGCCGGAGATGACCCTCGACGATGACGCGCCGGCCGCCGTGCCCGCCCCCGTCCCCGTGCCGCTCCCCGCGCCGGCCGACCTGTCGCGCGACCTGACCGCGGTGCTCCGCGGCGTCGCGGGCGTGGCCGACGTCTACGCGCCGCGCTCGCCGATCCTGCTCGCCGCCCAGCAGGTGGTCGAGGGCGTCGTCGCCGGGTCGTCCACCGCGACCGAGCAGCTCGTCACCGTCGAGACCGGCGAGGGCACCGTCCTCGTCGAGGCGACCATCGCGGTGGACGCGTCGAGCCGCGCGAGCGACACCGCGCGCGCCGCGGTCGACGCCGTCCGCGCCCGGCTGGCCGAGTCGATCGGCGCCGAGGCCGCCGCGCGGGCGGCCGTGACGGTGCGCATCGGCAGCATCGGCTGACCCGTCCCGTCCCCGGGCCCGGAGGCGTCCCGGCCGCCCGGTACCGTGGACGCATGCGCGTCGCCACCTGGAACGTCAACTCCATCCGCACCCGCGTGGGCCGCGTCGTCGACTGGCTCGTGCGCGAGGACGTCGACGTGCTGGCCATGCAGGAGATCAAGTGCAAGCCGGAGCAGTTCCCGCTGCAGGCGTTCGAGGAGGCCGGCTACGAGGTCGCCGTCCACGGGCTCAGCCAGTGGAACGGCGTCGCGATCGCCAGCCGCCTGCCGCTCGAGGACGTCGTGACGACGTTCGAGGGGATGCCCCGCTTCGGCAAGCCCGACGCCTCCGGGCAGCCGCCGCTCGAGGCCCGCGCCATGGGAGCGACCGTCGCGGGCGTCCGCCTCTGGAGCCTGTACGTGCCCAACGGCCGTGGCCTCGACGACCCGCACTACTCCTACAAGCTCGAGTGGCTGGGCGCGCTCGCGGCCGACACGCGCGCCTGGCTCGCCGCGGATCCCGCCACCCCGCTCGCGCTCATGGGCGACTGGAACGTGGCGCCGCTCGACACCGACGTCTGGGATCCCGCGCTCTTCGAGGGCAAGACCCACACCTCCGAGCCCGAGCGCGCGGCGTTCGCCGCCTTCCTCGAGGCCGGGCTCGCGGACGTCGTGCGGCCGTCGATCCCCGAGGGCTACACGTACTGGGACTACCAGCAGCTGCGGTTCCCGCGGAACGAGGGCATGCGGATCGACTTCATCCTCGGCAACGACCGGTTCGCCGAGCTCGTGGCCGCGCCGCGGATCCACCGCGACGAACGCAAGGGCGACGGCCCGAGCGACCATGTGCCGGTGGCCGTGGACCTCGACGTGGAGACCGAGCTCGACGACGACCGGCCGATGATCTTCTGACCCGCCGCCCGGGCACGGCACGGTCGCGCCCGCCCCTCGCGTCGCCGTCGATTCCCACCCCGCCGGACGCGCCCCGTAGTCTCGTGCCGTGACCCCCGACGACGACGCGACCCCGGCCCCCGGCCGTCGCGCCTCCCGCGGGCGCCGATCCGCCGCCCCGCCGGCCCGCCGCCGACGCCTGCCGGAGGTCCCGCGGATCGCCCTGCCGACGCTCCCCCGCCTCGGCGGACGCGACGCGTCCGACGACGACGCGCCTCGCCGCGGAACCGCCGCGCGCGCCCGCCCCGCCGACCGCGACGACGATCCCGCCGGCCCCGACTGGGTGCCCCGCTGGGTCCGCCGGATCGACCGCCGGATCCTCGTCACCACGCTCGTCTCGATGCTCGTCGCCGCGGTCGTGGGCGGCAGCATCGCCGCCCTGGGCCTCGGCCTCATCTTCGTGACCGACGCGTGCGACGTGGACGCCTACGTCTGCCGCGACTCGCTCTTCACGATCGGCTACGGGATCGCCGTCGCCGGCCCGCTGATGCTCACGGGGATCGCCGTCATCGTCGCGCTCGTCGGCATGATCCGCGGGCGCACCCGGCCCTGGCTGGTGCTGCTGATCGGCGTGGGCGCGTCGCTCGCGGCGTACATCCTCGGCGCCGTGATCGTGCTCGTCGCCGTGCCCGGGTCCTCCCCCGTCACCTGATCCCGCTCGCCCGTACCCCATCCCGCCGCCGCGGAGGCGGGGCACCGACGGTCCGCTAGCGTGGGAGTCCCGGCGTGCCTGACGCGGATCCGGGGATCGGCCGCTCGTGCGGCATGCGAGGGGGCGGTAAGTGGACAGCGGACGTGTGGCTCTGGTCATCGAGGACGACGGCGACATCCGCCAGCTGCTCGAGGTGGTCCTGCGCCAGGGCGGCTTCGAGGTGCACCCCGCCGGCACCGCGACCGACGGCGTGCGGCTGGCCGAAGAGGTCTCCCCCGACGTCATCACGCTCGACGTGGGCCTGCCCGACTTCGACGGATTCGAGGCCGCACGCCGCATCCGCCTCGTGAGCGACGCCTACATCGTCATGCTCACGGCCCAGGGCGAGGAGGTCGACACCCTGCTCGGGCTCGAGGCCGGCGCCGACGACTACATCGTGAAGCCGTTCCGTCCGCGCGAGCTCCGCGCCCGCATCTCCGCGATGATGCGCCGCCCGCGCGGCGGCGGGGACGGGACGGCGACGCCCGCGGCCGGCGTCCCGGCGGCCCCGAGCCCCGCGAGCCCCGCCGCGAGCCCCGCCGTCGAGGCGGAGGAGCCGGCGCAGCCCGAGGCCCCCGCGATCACGGGCGTGACCTCCCCCGCGGCACCGACCGAGCCCGCGCCGGCGGACGACGACGTCCTGCGCCACAACGGCCTCGAGCTCGACGAGGGCACGCGCCACGTCACGGTCGACGGCGAGCCGGTCGACCTCACGCGCACCGAGTTCGACCTGCTCGCCTCCATCCTCGCGAGCGGCGGGCGCGTGCGCACCAAGGGCGACCTCGTGCGGGACATCCGCAGCGGCTCCTACGCCGTCGCCTCCTCCACCGAGCCGGAGGAGCGCGCGGTCGAGGTGCACCTCGGCAACCTGCGCCGGAAGCTGCACGACGACCCGCGCGAGGCGCGGTGGATCCAGACGGTGCGCGGCGTCGGCTACCGGCTCGCGCCGCCGCGCGGCTGAGCCGACGGGCACCGACGCCGACGCCGAGGCCGAGGCCGAGGCCGAGGCCGAGGGTACGAGGGGGCTGCCGCGGGACCGGTCGGTCCCGCGGCAGCTGCGCCGTGGATCGGGGTCCCCTCGGGTGGGATCCCGCTCCGTTCCTCCGACCGGCCTGTCGCGGGAGCCGGTGGGGCGTGCGCGTCGGCCGTCGGGGCGGCCGCGCGCACGGGTCTAGTCGGGCGGGTGCCCCTGCTCCGCGCGGATCCACGCTCGCATCGCGTCCATGCTCCGCTCGCCCACCTCGCCGAGCTCCGGCAGCATCGCCTCGGCGCGGGCGTGGTCGGCGGCGCGGATGGCCCGCTCGAGCTGCTCCGCGACGTCGCTGAGCAGGAGCGCGCCGACCATCGCCGCCGAGCTCTTCACGCTCAGGCACGCGTCGAGCGCGGCCGGCCGATCGGCGGCGCGCACGGCGACGTCGAGGCGGTCCCAGCGGCTCGGCCACAGGTCGACGAAGAAGCGCAGGAAGCCGACGCAGGCGTGCTGCCCGTCGGTGAGCGCGCCGGGGCAGGTCGGCTCGGCGGGAGCGGCAGCGGGCGCGGAGGTGGGGGCGCCGACCGGACGGGGGGATCCGGCCGGCGCCTGCCCGCGACCCGGTGCGGGGGCACCGCGGGTCGCGAGGCGGTCGTCCGGGAGGGGGGATCCGGACGACGGGGTCCCGCGGCGCGGCTCGGGGTGGCCGCGCGGCGGGGTCACGCCGCCCGGCGCGGGAACACCGGGGGGCGGAGCGGGGGCGTCCGTCGCGGGGACGACGGACAGGCGGACGGGGCCGGGCACGTCCGACAGCTCGGCCAGCAGCTGCTCCAGGACGCGGACGTCGAGGAGCGGGGGGAGCTGCGGGACACGGGCGGCGTGGGCGCTCACGCGCGGCCGCCGACGAGACGATCGGAAGGACCGGGGAGGCCGCCGGCGGGCACCGGCCGCGCATCCGTGGATCCGATACGGCACCCGGTGCGCGCGGCTCGGGTGCCGCTCGCGGGGTGGCCGTGGGGGATCATCCGGTCCTTCGATCGCTCGTGTCGGACGGGTGGCCCCGTCGTCCTCCGAGCGTGACACCGCCGGATGCCGGATCGGATCAAGGTGGGGACAAGATCAGCTCAAGTCGGGCGCGATGCGGCACGCCCGACGCGCAGCGGCAGCCGCACGCGCATCGTGGTGCCCGCGCCGAGGGCGCTCTCCACCTCGATGGACCCGTCGTGCGCCTCCACGATCGAGCGGGTGATGCTGAGGCCGAGCCCCACGCCCGCGACCGTGCTCGCGCGGGCCGAGTTGGTGCGGAAGAAGCGCGTGAACAGCTGCGCCGTGTCCTCCGCCGACATGCCCACGCCGTCGTCGGTGACGCACAGGCGCAGGTGGTCGCCATCGACGTCCACCTCGGTGGTGACCGTGCCGCCCTCCGGCGTGTACTTCACCGCGTTGCTGAGCAGGTTGTCGAGCACCTGGCCGATGCGCACGGCGTCGACCTCGGCGACCAGCTCCTCGTACTCCGGCTCGACCAGCGTGACCCCGCTCGCCTGCGCGTGGGGGCGGATCACGTCGAGCGCGTTCTCGACGATCTCGCCCACGTCGACGAGGTTGCGGTTGACGGCGAGCCGGTGCTGCGCCGCCGTGAGGAGATCGCCGATGAGGCCGAGGAGGCGCTGCGCGTTGCGCTCGACGATCGCGAGGCGGGCGGCGGTGATCCGGTCGTCGATGTCGTCCTCCACGAGGTCGTCGGCGATGAGCTCGACGTACCCGAGGATCGAGGTCAGCGGCGTCTTCAGCTCGTGCGAGACGCTCGCCACGAAGTCCTCGCGCTCCGTGACCGCGAGCGCGAGCGCCGTGACGTCGGTGCTGACGACGACCGTGCCGAACATCCGCCCGGCTCCGTCCACGAGCGGGGAGACCGACGCGAGCACCGCCTTCTGCGCGCCGCCCTCGCCCAGCCAGTACACCTCGCGTCCGACGACCTCGCCGGCGCGTGCCCGGGCCACGGGCTGCCGCTCGGGCGGCACGAGGGTGATGCGGTCCTCCTCGTACACGAGGCGGCCGACGACGGGGTCGTCCGGGTCGACGGGTTCGGCGAGCGCCATGAGGTCCCGCGCTGCCCGGTTGCGCAGCATGATGCGGCCCGTGGCGTCGAGCACGATGACGGTGTCGTCGATCGCGTCGAGCACGCCGTCGATGATCGAGTTGCGCTCCTGCAGGTCGACGAGCGTGCCGGTCAGCTCGAGCTGCATCTCCTCGAGGCGCGCGTGCTGCCGGATCAGCTGCTGCGCGAGCAGGTTCACGGCGACGGCCACGAGGAGCATCACGAGCGGGAGCACGACGAGGTGCGACCAGCCGGTCGTGCCCTCCGGCAGGGTGCCCGCCCGGAGGTAGGGCAGCGCCAGCACGGACGCCGTGCCGAGGGCGCCGAGCCACAGGACATGCAGGGCGAAGGCGTAGGCCAGCCAGATCACGGGGAACACGATGAGGAACGCGGTCGACGGCACCTGGTCGGCGATCGCGTCGTGGCAGAGGGCGAGAGCCACGAAGTCGAGCATCGGCAGCACGGCCACCCAGTCGGAGTCGAGGCGATCCCAGGGGACGACGGCCGCGGCGATGGTGACGAGCGCGGCGATGACGGCGCCCGCGACGAACCCGGGGGCCGCCACGGAGGAGAGGTCGCCGGTGCCCGCGACGACGCCGACCACGGCGAGGCTCAGGATGAAGGGCAGCTGCGCGTGCAGCGGCTTGGACAGCGTCATGCTGCGGAACCTCGCCTGCACCCGGGATGCATGGCCGCGCCGCTCGTCGGAGGGAGCAAGCTCGCGCACGTGACCCCCCGGTTGCGGTCACCCCGTCCCGCTCATCGATCCTAGCCACGAGTGGAGGGTCCGCCCGGGCTCGACGTACCCCGTGCTATGGGACGTACGATTCCCGGATGGCCGACCTCCCGCACGAGCAGCGCGTGGAGATCGCGTTCCTCGTCGCCTCGCCGGCGCACCGCCTGGAGGGACGCCCGTCCGACGGACCCCGGGACGAGCCGGGCGAGCCGCCGTCGCGGTCCTCGGTGCGCGTGCGCGCCGGGCTCGGGATCGTCGGCGACCGCTACTTCGGCCAGCGCGCGCACCGCACGGCGGCGGTCACGGTGATGGCCGTCGAGTCGGTGGAGCGCGTGGCGCGGGAGCTCGGCGTCGCGGCGGGACTGGATCCCGTCGACACCCGGCGCAACGTGCTGCTGCGCGGCGCGGACGTGGACCGGCTGCGCGGCATGCGCTTCAGCATCGACTCCGGCCACGGGCCCGTCGAGTTCCAGGGCCACCGCCCGGCGAACCCGTGCGCGTGGATGGACGTGATGCTCGCGCCCGGCGCCTTCCGCGCGCTCCGCGGCCGCGGCGGGGTGCGCTGCGAGCCGCTGGCCGACGGGATCCTCGCGGTCGGCCCGGCCGTGCTCCGCACCGAGCGCCCGCTCGTCGTCGACGACGCGGCGGACGGGGCGCGCCTGTTCTGACGCGCCCCGCTGCGACCGCCGCGGATCAGTGGACGGGCGTGCCGCCCGTGACCGCGATCGTCTCGCCGCTCGTGAAGCTCGACTCCTGGCTCGCGAGGAACACGTAGGTCGCCGCGATCTCCGCCGGCTGGCCCGGGCGGCCGTAGACCGACTGGGACCCGAACTCCTCCACGTCCGACGCCGACTGCCCGACGGGCTGCAGCACGGTCCAGAACGGGCCGGGCGCGACCGAGTTGACGCGGATCCCCTTCGGCGCGAGCTGCTGCGCGAGCCCCTGCGTGAAGTTCCGGATCGCGCCCTTCGAGACCGCGTAGTCGATCTTGTCGGGGCTCGGCTGGTACGCCTGCGAGGAGCTCGTCGTGATGATGCTGCCGCCCTTGGGCAGGTGCGGGATCACGGCCTTGCTCAGCCAGAACAGCGAGTACACGTTGGTCTTCATCGTGCGGTCGAGCTGCTCGGAGTCGAGGTCGAGGATGTCGTCCTCGTTGCGCTGGTAGCCCGCGACCATCACGAGGCAGTCGAGCCCGCCCAGCGCCGCGACGGACGCCTGGACGATGTCCTGGCACGCGGTCTCGTCGGAGATGTCGCCGGGCACGAGCGCGGCGGTGCGCCCGTCCTGCTCGATCGTGGACGCGGTGTCGCGCGCGTCCTCGAGCTCCTCGTCGAGGAAGTTCAGCGCGATGTCGGCGCCCTCGCGCGCGAACGCGATGGCCACGGCCTTGCCGATGCCGGAGTCGGCGCCCGTGATGAGCACCTTGCGCCCCTTCAGGCGGCCGAAGCCGACGTAGCTGTCCTGGCCGTGGTCGGGCGTCGGCTCGAACCTCAGCTCATCACCCGGGCCCGTCTGCTCCTGCTGCGGGAACGGCGGGGACGGGTACTGCGCGATCGGGTCCTGGATCTCGTACTGGTTGCCGCCGTTGCGGATCTCGCTCATGCGCTGCGCCTTCGTTCGGTGGTCATGGGGTCCCGTCCAGCCTGGCCCGGCGGGCGCGCGGCGTCCGGGGCTCCTACGATCGACGCATGACGACGCCCGACGCCGACCTCCCGCCCGTCGAGTTCGCGTTCCCGGGGCCGCTGCGGGACCAGCTCGTCGCCGCCATCGTCTCGGGCGAGAAGACCTCGACGAGCTCGCTGCTCGTCCAGTACGACGCCGACGACGAGGAGCTGCCGGTCGTCGGATCCCGCGGCGCCGTCATCGACTCCGCCGGGCGGCCGGTGCTCGTGGTCGAGACGACGGCCGTGGAGGTCGGGCGCCTCGCCGACGTGCCGCTCGCGCACGCGGTGGACGAGGGCGAGGGATACACGAGCGTCGCCGAGTGGCGCGCGGGGCACGAGGAGTTCTGGACGTCGGCCGAGGTCGTGGCCGAGCTGCCCGACGGGTTCCGGCTCGACGACGACACCGAGATCGTGATGGAGCGCTTCCGGGTGGTGGGCGCGGCGGATCGACCCGCCTAGGGTCGGATCATGCGCCCCCTCCTCTCCGCCGCCCTCGCGACCGCCGCCCTCGTCGTCCTCTCCGGCTGCGCGACGGCCGATCCGCGCCCCGGGTCCGCGGCGACGGGAGCGGCCGGCTCCGCCGAGGCGACCGGCGTGCTCGCGGCGGACACGACCGCGGCCGTCACGCTGCCGCCCGTCGGCACGGGCTTCGACTACCAGCTCGGCGGGGCATCCCCCGTGCCGGCGCGCGCGGGCATCGTCGTCCGCGACAGCACGGACGAGCCCGCCGCCGACGCGTACGGCATCTGCTACGTCAACGGCTTCCAGACGCAGCCCGGCGAGACCTGGCCCGACGACCTGCTGGTGCAGGGCGACGACGGCCCGCTGGTGGATCCGAACTGGGACGACGAGTACATCCTCGACACCTCGACCGCCCAGAAGCGCACGGCCATCGCGGCCCGGCAGGCGACCGCGGTCGACCGGTGCGCCGACGCCGGCTTCCAGGCCGTCGAGTTCGACAACCTCGACTCCTGGTACCGCTCCGCGGGCGCCCTGGACGCGGACGACGCGCTGGCCCTCGCGACCCTGCTCGTGGATCACGCGCACGACCGGGGCCTCGCCGTCGCGCAGAAGAACACCACCGACATCGGGTCCCGCGGCCGCGACGAGGCCGGCTTCGACTTCGCGATCGCCGAGGAGTGCGACCGCTGGTCCGAGTGCGCCGACTACACGGCCGTCTACGGTCCCCACGTGCTCGACGTCGAGTACACCGACGACCTGCTCGACACGGCCGAGGAGGCCTGCGCGCGGATCCTGGCGCTGGAACCCGCGCCCCGCGCCATCGTGCGCGACCGCGACCTCGTGCCCGCGAGCGAGGACGCCTACGCGTACGCCGCCTGCTGAGCGGGATCGCCCGCCCCGTGACACGATGCGGGGATGGACGACGACGACCGGCGCGCGGAGATCGCGGAGCTGCGCCGCCGCGTCTTCGGGCCGGATCGGGACCCGCGCGACGCCGACTCGCTCGCGCGGCTGCGGGAGCTCGAGGAGCGGGTCGCATCGCCCGACGACACCGCGGCGACGGCGGATCCCGCTCCCGGCGAGCCGGGCGCCGACGTGCCCGCGGACGGAGGGCCGTCCGTCGCATCGCGCTCGCGCGCCCGGGAGGCCCGCGGTCGCCGCATCCGCCCGCGTCTCGCCGCCGCCTGGGCCGCCTCCCTCGTGATCGTCGCGGCCGCCGCGGCCGGAGGCACCGCCTGGTGGCTCGGCGACGCGCGCGGCACGGTCGCGACGCTCGCGCTGGAGCCGCCGCCGGTGCCCGACAACGCGACCTACCTCTCGGTCGACACCGGATCCATCGCGCCGGGATCGCTGTTCGCCGCGTTCCAGGGGATCTCGGTCGCGCGGATCCCGGTCCCCGACGCGGTGACCGGCGTCGAGGAGACCTGCCTCGTCGCCGGCCCGACAGAGCAGGACGGCGCGGTCAGCGGCGTGCCCGGCTGCGCGACCGGCGCCGTCCCGGCGCGCACCGCGCTCGTCGTCACGGCCGACCAGCCGCAGGAGCTCCGCGACGCGTTCCCCCTGGGCACCACGCTGACGTTCGAGCTGGACGACGACGGCGAGACGGTCCGGGTCCGGACGGTCGGCGGCTGACGCTCCCTCCCCACCCGCGTCGCGACGCCGTCGTCCCGAGCGCGACGGCCGACGTGCGGCAGCCCAGGCGGATCCGCTGGGTTGTCTTCCATTCGGGGAGCGCACCTATCGGGGTGCCTCGTCTGGTTCGATCTCCGGAGCTCTCCACCATGCGCCGCCCTCGCGGTACGCGGTCGCTTGTCCCCCACCCGGACCGGCGGCAGCCCGCGATCCGCGCGCTCAGCGTTCACCAGCTCCTCCACGAGCGCGGTCTTCCCCGCCGTGTAGGCGCGGCCGTCGGCGGCGGTCCCGGCGAGCGCCGCCTTGAGCGCGTCGTAGCGGCGGCGCGCGTCGGGGTCGCGCAGGAGCCGGTCGCGGAGGAGCGGCTGCGGGCAGGTGTCCCACGCGTCGATCGCGAAGACGTGGAGGATGTGCGTCCGCGATCCGCCCGCCGATCGGACGTGCACCCCGTGGTTCCGCGGACCCGTGCGGTGCTGCGCGTAGCCCAGGGGCGCGAGCGTCGCGTCGAGCCCGAGCGGGTCGATCCCCGGCGCGGCCCGCGCGGCGAGGTCGATGACCGGCTTCGCGCGGAGGCCCGGCACGGCGGCGCTGCCGATGTGCTCGATCGCGAGGAGCGGGGGCCCGCCGCGGCGAGGATCCGCGCGGCCTCGGCACGGGACGCGACCGCCCACGCGGGCCGGTGCTCCTCGAGGCGGATCATCGCGGCCACCCTACCGAGGCCGTCACGCGTGCCCCTAGGCTCGACGACCGTGCCCTCCCCCTCCCCCTCCCTCTCCTCGCGTCGCGCCCTCGTCCTCGGCGGGACCGGCGCGATCGGCGGGGCGACGGCCGAGCGGCTGGGCCGCGACGGCTGGTCGGTCGACGTCACGGGCCGGGATACGGTCGCCATGCCCGCCGCGCTCGCCGACCTCGGCGTGCGCTTCCACGCGGTCGACCGGTCCGATGCCCGCGCGATCGAGCGGCTGGTCGGCGACGGCGTCGACCTGCTCGTCGACCTCGTGGCGTTCACGGCGGCCGACGTCGAGGCGCTCCTCCCGGCGATGCGGGCGAGCGGATCCGTCGTCGTCGCCTCCTCCCGCGCCGTGTACGTCGACGACGCGGGCCGGCACGTCAACGGCGACGAGCCGCCGCGCTTCCCCGTGCCGATCCCCGAGGAGAACGCGACCCTCGCGCCCGCCGCCGACGGCACCGACCCCTTCACGCGCAAGGGCTACGCGCCCTCGAAGGTCGCCGTCGAGCGCGCGGCCCTCGACAGCGGGCTGCCGGTGACGGTGATCCGCCCCTCGAAGGTGCACGGCCGGTGGGCCAGGAACGCCCGCACCCGAGCGATCGTCGAGCGGATGCTCGCGGGCGCGCCGACCATCGAGCTCGCCGACCGCGGCGCGTCCGTCGACCACCTCACCGCGGCGGCGAACGCGGCGGCGCTCATCGCGCGCGCGGCCGAGGTGCCGGGCGCGCGGATCCTCAACTCCGCCGACCCGGATCCGCTCCCGGCCGCCGGCATCGTCGCCGTCATCGCCGACGAGCTCGCCTGGCGCGGACGCATCGTGCCGCTCGAGCCGGGCGTCGACGGCGGCGCGCACCCGTGGGCCGCGGCGCACCCGATCGTCCTCGACACGCGCGCGTCCCTCGCGCTCGGCTACGCGCCCGTCGGCCCGGGCGCCGAGCTGCTGCGCGCCGAGGTCGCGTGGATCCGCGATGGGGAGCGCCCGCGCGGCTGACGCCCGGCCCGACGCGTCGGGACCGATGCAGCGCGCCCGCCGACGACGCCGCCGCCGTGGACAGCCCGGCCGCCGCCGCGCCCGCCCCTGCGACCATGCGCGGCATGCCCTCCGTGACCGTGCGCCCCATGACCCCGCCCGAGTACGCCCGCATGATGGCCGCCGCCGACGAGGACTACGCGGCCCGCCAGGTCCAGGCGGGCGCCTGGCCCGCGGACGGCGCGCTCGAGCGGGCGGCGGCGGAGACCGCGAAGTGGCTCCCCGACGGGATCCGGACGCCGCGCACCCTGCTCCTGCGCGGGCTCGACGAGCACGGCGTCGGGGTCGGCAGCGCCTGGGTCGCGCTCGACGATCCGAACGGCAGGCCCGGCACGGCGTTCCTCTTCGAGCTGATGGTGGATCCGTCCCGCCGCGGATCCGGGTACGGCCGCGCCCTGCTCGCCGCGGTGGAGGAGGCCACGCGCGCCGCCGGCGCCCCCGCCCTCGCGCTCAACGTCTTCGGCGCCAACCGGGTCGCGATCGCGCTCTACGCGTCGGCGGGCTACGGCGTGACGGCGCAGCAGATGCGGAAAGCCCTCTGAGGCGGGCGGGCCCTCCCTGGGCCGGAGCCCTGGCCGCTCCTAGCCGCATCCGCCCCGATCCCGGTCACGCGCGCCCGGACCTGGCAGGGTCGAGGGGTGCAGGTCCGCCGATCCGCGCCGATCCCCCGAGGAGCACCATGCCGCTGATCCGTTTCCTGTTCGTCGCCGTCCCCGTCATCCGCCGCTTCCTGCGCAGCCGCCAGGGCAAGGCCGCCATGGCCAAGGGCAAGGCGCAGATGGCGAAGCGCTCGCAGAAGCGCGCCGCCCAGCGCGCCGCGACGACCCGCCGCCGCTAGGTCCCGCCGCTAGGTCCCGGGCGCGAGCAGCGCCGCGATCACCAGCAGCACCGGGATCGACGCGACCGTCGTGATCAGCACGGTGTCGCGCGCGAGCACCACGCCGCGCCCGTAGCGCGACGCGAAGTTGAAGATGTTCTGCGCGGTCGGCAGGCCCGCGATCACGGTCGCCGCGAACGTCTGCGGCGCGTCGAGGTGGAACGCGAACCGCGCGAGCAAGAACGCGGCGAGCGGCATGACCACCGTCTTGATCACCGAGGCCACGACGATCTCGCCCCGCCCGGACCCGGGCGCGAGCGGCTTCCGCCCCACCAGCGACATGCCGAACGCCATCAGCACGATGGGGATCGCCGCGCCGCCGATCAGCCGGAAGGGCTCGTAGATCGCGTCCGGGACCTGCAACCCGGTGATCGCGATGAGGATGCCGAGCATCGACGCGATGATCATCGGGTTCCGCAGCGGCTGGGTGAGGATCCCGACGACCGACGCGGATCCGCGGCTCGAGATGTCGAGCACCGTGAGCGTCGTCGGCGCGAGCACCAGCAGCTGGAGCAGCAGCACGGGCGCCACGAGCTGCGCGTCGCCGAGCACGTAGATCGCGACCGGCAGGCCGATGTTGTTGGCGTTGACGTAGCTGGCGGAGGCCGCGCCGATGGTGGTCTCCGCGACCGGCCGGCGGAAGAGGATCCGCGCCACCACCAGGTAGAGGATCGCCGCCACGGCCACCGCGCTCGCCGACGTGAGCAGGAACGCCGAGAACACGACGTGCAGGTCGGCCTTCGCGAGCACGGTGAACAGCAGCGCGGGCGTCGCGACGAAGAACGCCACCCGGTTGAGGGAGTGCTGGGCGCCCGGACCCGCGATCCCGGAGCGGCCGACGCCGTAGCCCACGGCGATGATGAAGCCGATGATGGCGAAGCCGGTCAGCACCCCGATCATCCGACTCCCCTCGTGCGCGTCCTCCCACCCTACGGGCGCCCCGGCCGGCCCCGACGCGCGGCCGTCGCCCCGGCCGTCGCCCCGCCCGTTCAACGACGGGACACCGCCGCGTCATGCGATCCGCCTAGCGTCGCCCCCGTCGCGCCCGCGACCGACCCGCACCGCCGCCGCGCGCACCCCGCGCCGCGCCCGCTCCGCCAGGAACCCATGCGCCTCCGCACCCGCCGCCGCCTGTCCGCCTCCGTCGCGCTCGCGCTGGCCCTCGGGATCGCCGCCGGCGGATCCGCCCTCCCGGCGCTCGCCGCGACCGGCGCCGGCACCGCGGCCGGCACAGGCACCGGCACCGGCACCGCCGACCGCACGTACTACAGCAGCAAGACCCCCTACGCCCCGCAGGGCACCGCGGCCGACCTCGCGCCCGCGCCCGCCGGGTGCGCGCCCGTGTACACGGAGTCGGTCGCGCGCCACGGATCCCGCGCCCTGTCGAGCTACAAGTACGACTCGCTCACCACGCAGGTGTGGGAGCAGGCGCGCTCCGAGGGCGCGCTCACGACGCTCGGCGAGACGCTCGGCCCGGAGGTCCAGAAGCTCACGGCCGCGAACGAGAAGCTCGGCTACGGCAACCTCACCGGCCAGGGCGCCGACCAGCACCGCGGCATCGGCGCGCGCGTCGTCGAGCGGCTGCCCACGCTGTTCGCCGGCATCGACGCGGGATCCGACACCGTCGCGCTCGAGAGCTCGGGCGAGGCGCGCGCCACCGCGTCGGGCAAGGCGTTCGCGGAGGGGCTGACGCGGGCGGATCCGCTCCTCGCCTCGCACCTGCCGAAGGACATCGCCAAGGATCCCGACACGCTGTACTTCCACAAGTCGGCCGCCAACGCCGACTACCGGGCCTACGAGGACGGGCCCGCGGTGACCGCCGCGGTCGATGCGATCTATGCCCAGCCCCGCAGCCACGAGGCCGCGCGCCGCCTGCTCGAGCGCGTCTACACGCCCGCCTTCGTCGACCGCCTCGCGGCCGGGCAGTACCACTTCGTCGACGGCGGCGACGGCGGCACCCACGTCGACGACGAGCTCGACGCCGCGATGATGCTCTACAACCTGTACATCATCGCGCCCGACATGACCGAGGAGGTCAGCGTCGACTTCGACCGCTACTTCTCGGGCGACGACGCGGACACCGAGTGGTTCGCCTACCTGCTCGACTCCGAGGACTTCTACTCGAAGGGCCCGGCGTTCCAGGGCAGCGACATCACCTACAGGATGGCGACACCGCTCCTCGACGACTTCCTCGACTCGATGGACGCGCGGCTCGCCGGATCCTCCACGGCCGCGACCTTCCGCTTCGCGCACGCCGAGACGATCATCCCGTTCGCCGCGCTCCTCGGCCTGCCCGGCTCGACGCAGCCGGTCACGCCGGAGGCCCCGTACACGTACGCGACGAACGCGTGGCGCGGCGAGACCGTGACGCCGATGGCCGCGAACGTGCAGTGGGACGTCTTCCGCGACGCGAGCGGCCGCGCCATCGTGCGGATGCTCTACGACGAGAAGGCGATCCCGTTCCGCGCGGGCTGCATGCCCATCGCGGCCGGCTCGCTGTTCTACGACGTGGGCGAGGTGCGCCGCTGCCTCACGGGCGCTGCCGTGGTGGATCCCGGGACGACCTCGCCCGGTGCGTCCGACCCCGGTCGGCTTCCCGGCTCGCCCGCCGAGCTCACCGCCGCCGACGCCTCCGCCGCGCGCGGCGACACGCTCGCGGCCACGGGCATGTCCGCCGACGAGCTGCCGTTCCTGGCCGTCCTCGCGTCCGCGCTCGGAGCGGCGGGGATCACCGCGGTCGGCGTGGTGCGGCGGCCGCGGCGCGAGCGGCCCGCCGACGACCCCCGCTAGGCGGTCGGCGCGACCAGCCCCGCCATCACGTCGAGGAACGCGCCCCAGCCCTGGATCGTCATCTCACGCTGCTCGGGCGTGAACTCGCCCGCGCGCTGCGTCATGGTCATGCGCGTCGCGCCGCCCGCGACCTCCTCGAGGTCGACCGTGAGCGGCTCGCCCGCGGGCGCGTCCGGCCGGTCCGTCATCGTCATCGCGATGCGCGACGGCCGGTCGAGCTCGACGTACTCGCCCGCCCAGTCGATCGATCCGCCGTCGGGCAGCCGCATCACCGCGCTCCACGCGCCGCCGACGCGCACGTCCATGCGCAGGGTGTCGAGCGGCACGTCGACCGCGGCGGTGCCGAACCAGGCGGAGAAGTCGGCCGGCGTGGTCCACGCGTCGAAGACGCGCTCCCGCGGGGCGGCGAACGTGCGGGTGATGACGATGGGCTCGCTCACGGCGACCTCCGGCGGCTCTGCGGGACGGGACAGGCCGCCGCTCCTCACGGGACGACGGCCCTGCCGTGAGTCGACCAGCCGCGGGCGGCCGTGTCAACGGGTGATCCCGCCGACGGGGATCAGCGCTCGGGGCGGCCGTCCCGCTCGTCGCTCGACGGCACCGCGATCCGCGACGCTTCGTCGGCCGCGTCCGGTCCGGTCGCCTGCGCCGGGCTCGTGCCGGCGCGCACGCCCACGCGCTGCTCCGCCTCGAGCCGCTCGGCCTCCTCGCCGCCCACCGCCTCGCCGCGGGCGACGAGCCCGGCGACGTCCGACAGCGGGATCTGCTTGAGCAGGAGCGAGAGCACGAACGCGATCGCGATGAACGGCACGAGGTACCAGAACACGGGCGCCAGCGCGTCGGCGTACGCGTTCACGATCCCGTCGCGCACGGCGTCGGGCAGCCCGTTCAGCGTCTGCGGGTCGATGCTGCTGGCCGAGCTCGCGGCGCCGTCGGGCGAGGCCCCGGCGCCGGCGAAAACGGTCGTGAGGTTCTCGGTGAGCCGCGTCGTGAACAGCGTGCCGAACACGGCCGTGCCGAGCGCGGCGCCCACCTCGCGGAAGTAGTTGTTCGTGCTGGTCGCCGTGCCGATCTGCGCGGCGGGCACCGCGTTCTGCACCACGAGCACCACGACCTGCATGATCAGGCCGAGCCCCAGCCCGAAGACGAACAGGAACACGCAGATCAGCCACACGGGCGTCTCAGCGGTGAGCGAGGTCATCAGCACGAGCGCGAGCATGGTGAGGAGCGTCCCGACGATGGGGAAGATCCGGTACTTCCCGGTGCGGCTGATGAGGATGCCCGACGTGATCGACATGCCGATGAGGCCCACCATCATCGGCAGGAGCAGCAGCCCCGAGACCGCGGCGGACGTGCCGGTCGACATCTGCAGGAACGTCGGCACGAAGCCGATGGCCGCGAACATCCCGATGCCGAGCGCGAGGCCGATGGCCGTGGCGTTCACGAAGACGGGGTTCCGGAACAGGCTCAGCGGGATCACCGGGTCGTCCGCCCGCGACTCCGTGAACACGAACAGCGACGCCGCGACCACGAGCCCGAGGCCCCACGCCCAGGTGAGGAGCGACCCCCAGCCGTAGGCCTTGTCGCCGCCGAAGTCGGTGAAGAAGATGAGGCAGGTCGTGGCGATGGAGAGCAGCACGACGCCGGCCACGTCGATCCGCTTGGTCGCCTTCTTGCTCGGCAGCGTCAGCGTGATGAACGCCACGACGAAGGCCGCGATCCCGATGGGGATGTTGATGTAGAACGCCCACTGCCAGGTGAGGTGGTCGACGAAGAAGCCGCCGAGCAGCGGTCCGCCGACGGCCGAGAGCCCGAAGATGCCGCCGAGCGGGCCGAGGTACTTGCCGCGCTGGTTGGCCGGCACGATGTCGGCGATGATCGACTGCGACAGGATCATGAGCCCGCCGCCGCCGAGGCCCTGCGCCGCGCGGAACACCACGAACGACCAGAAGTCGCCCGCGAACGCGCAGCCGACCGAGGCGAGCGTGAAGATCGCGATGGCCGCGAGGAAGAGGTTCCGCCGGCCGAGCACGTCGCCGAACTTGCCGTAGATGGGCATGACGATCGTGGTGGCGAGCAGGTAGGCCGTGGTGATCCAGACCTGGTGGTCGACGCCGCCGAGCTCGCCGACGATGGTCGGCATCGCGGTGGAGACGATGGTCTGGTCGAGGCTCGACAGGAGCATGCCGGCGATGAGGGCCGAGAAGATGATCCAGATGCGCCGCTGCGTGAGCAGGAGGGGCGCCGGGGCGGTGGTGGTCATGGGGTCCGTTCGTGCTGGCGGGTGGTCACGGTGGCGGGGTGCGCGATCTCGCGGAGGGCGTCGAGGCGCCGCCGCAGGATGAGCTGGATCGGGTCGGCGTTGCCCGCGACGAGGAACTCGCGCGCGCTCGCCCGGCCGAGCGAGCCCATGGTCTGGACGACGACGGACGCGCGGAGGTCGCCGGCGGGCAGGCCCTCGCGGCGTTCCACGAGGAGCACGTCCTTCGCCTCGTCCTCCATGGCGGCCTCGAGGGCGCGCACGAGGAGGCCGGGCTCGCGGCGGAAGGCCGCGTGCATGTCCTGCATCGAGGTGCCGTCGGTGTCGAGGCGGGCCCAGCGCTCGAGGCACAGCTCCGCGAGGTCGTCGAGGAGGGTGGGCGAGAGCGCCGGATCCCGAGGGTCGCCGGCCGCGACGAACGCCTCCTCGAGGTCGGCGGTGTCGACGTGCGCGGAGCGCCCGAAGAGCGCGTCCTCCTTGGAGGCGAAGTAGTTGAAGAAGGTGCGGCGGGAGACGCCGGCCTCGTCGCAGACCTCCTCGACCGTGAAGCCGGAGAGGCCGCGCTCGGCGGTCATCCGGAGCGCGAGCGTCGTGAGCCGCGCCGAGGTCTCTGCCCGGCGACGCTCACGGAGTCCCGTTGCACTCGTCGTCACGGAGTGCATGTTTGCACCATCGTGTGCTCAGTGCAAGTCCGGGGTCCCCGCCGGGGTCAGATGCGGAAGCCCTCCGGCCAGCCGTGCGCCTCGAGGTAGGCGCGCACGCGCTCGACGTCGGCGTCCGACGGCATCTCGGAGGTGACGCCCGCGATGGCGGAGGCGACGTCGAGGCGGCTGGCCGGCAGCCCGCCCTCGGACGCGAGGCGGGCGCTCACCTGCTGCACCTCCTCGTCGCTCAGGCGGCGACGCAGCAGCGCCAGCAGCGGCACGAAGTCCTGCTCGGGGAGACCCGCGGGGTAGCCGGCGCGGAGCCAGGAGACGATCCGGGAGACGAGGCCCGTGCGCTCGGTCGCGCGCGCGTCGGCGGCGTCCGGCTCGTGCAGGTCGTCGGGGGATCCGAGCGGCCAGCCCGCGGCCGCCAGCCGGGCCGAGACGCGCACCAGGTCCTCGGGCATCGCGGGGCCGAGCAGCATCGCCTCGACGCGCTCGCGGAGCTGGCTCCGGCCCATCTCCTCGCCCGCCGCCTCCGCCGCCACGGCGTCGTCGACGAGCTGGTCGACCACCTGCTCGAGCTCCTCGGCGGTGAGGCTGCGGCGGAGGATGCCGAGCAGCGGCACGTAGTCCTGGTCCGGCACGCCGGTCGGGTAGCCCGCCCGCAGCCAACCGACGACGCGCTGGACGATGCCGCGGTCGGGGACGACGACGCCGGTCGCGCCGTCGCCCGGCCCGCCGCCCTCGGATGCGCTCTCGGTCATGATCAGCCCTTCGAGGTGAAGGTCGGGATCACGTGCTCGAAGCTCACCGACTGGCCGAAGCCCGTCGCGATGATGAGCGTGAGGCCCGCGACCACGGCGAGGACGACGACCGCGTAGCAGAGGGCGCCGACCGCCTGGAGGACGACGGGTGGCAGGCGGCGCGCGGAGTCGGATCCGGCGACGCGGCCGCTGGTGTCGGGGCTGGCGAGCGCGAAGGACCGCACCCCGAGCGCGAAGAGGGCGGGCAGGCCCGCGCCGAGGACGAGGGCGACGAGGGCGACCTGGCCGACCGCGGAGAGGAAGAGGGGGAGCATGGCGGGATCCTTCAGGCGTCGGCGGGCTGGGGGCGGGGCGGGCGGCCTTCTCGTCGGACCACTCGTCGTTCACGTTGTGCGCGCCCACGTCGTCCTTGCGCGAGCGGACGTAGACGGTGATCGAGACGGCGATGAGCACGAGCGTCATCGCGATGCCGCCGGCAGCTCCGCCGATGAGGTGGCCGAGCCACCACATGACCGCGCCGACGAGCGCGGCGGCCGGGAGGGTGATGATCCACGCCACGACCATCCGCAGCGCCACGCGCCAGCGCACCTGCGCGCCGGGCCGGCCGACGCCGGAGCCGAGGATGGACCCGGTGGCCACGTGCGTGGTGGAGAGCGCGAAGCCGAGGTGGCTGGACGCGAGGATGACCGCGGCCGACGAGCTCTCGGCCGCCATGCCCTGGTGCGTGTCGATCTCGACGAGGCCCTTGCCGACCGTGCGGATGATGCGCCAGCCGCCGATGTAGGTGCCGAGCGAGATGGCGAGCGCGCAGCTGATCTTCACCCAGAACGGCACGGACTCCGTGTCGGTCCAGCCGCCCGCCGCGATGAGCGCGAGCGTGATGACGCCCATGGTCTTCTGCGCGTCGTTCGTGCCGTGCGCGAGCGAGACGAGCGAGGCGCTGCCGATCTGGCCGATGCGGAAGGTGCGGTCGAGGCCGCGCCCGGCGAGGTTGCCGACGATCCGGAACACCAGCCAGGTGCCGACCGCGGCCACCGCCCCGGCGAGGATCGGCGACATGAGCGCCGGCAGGATCACCTTGCCCACGACGCCGTCGAGCTTGGATCCGTCGCCCGCCCAGTTCACGCCGTTGACTCCGAGGCCCGCGAGCGTCGAGCCGATGAGGCCGCCGAACAGCGCGTGCGAGGAGCTCGATGGGAGGCCGAGCAGCCAGGTGAGCAGGTTCCAGACGATGCCGCCGATGAGGCCCGCGAGCACGATGAGCAGCAGCGCGGATCCGCCGCCCTGCAGCAGCGCCGGGTCGGGGGCGCCCGACTTGTCCTGGATCTTCACGACCGCGTTCGTGACCGTGAGCGCGACCTCGATGCTGAGGAAGGCGCCCACGAGGTTGAGCACGGCGGAGAGCGTGACCGCGACCTTGGGCTTCAACGCGCCGGTCGCGATGGACGTTGCCATCGCGTTCGCCGTGTCGTGGAAGCCGTTGGTGAAGTCGAAGGCGAGCGCCGTGATGACGACGAGCACGAGGAGAATGAAGGGATCCACGGCGATGAGCATGCGCCCTGCTCGCGCGTCCCCTCTACGGGGGACCGTCGGGTTCACCCGCTGTTCACCCGCGCCTGTGGAGAATGACGAGGGCGGGCGACGACGCCCGCGTGACCCCGAGGACCGCCGTGATCACCGAGCTGCACCCCACCTCCGCGCTCTCGCCCGCGGATCGCGCCGCGACCGCGGCGCTCACCGACGAGGCCTTCGCACCGGCGCCGGACGATCCGGCGGGCGACATGGCCTGGGCCACGTCGGAGGAGACGGCGATCGCGCGCGACCCCGCGGGGCGCGTGGCCGCCATGGTGGGCATCGTCCACCGGGACGGCCTGCTCGACGGCGCGCCCGTGCGGCTGGCCGGCATCGGCGGCGTGGCCACCGCGACCGCGCTCCGGCGCCGGGGCTACGCGCGGGCCGCCCTCGACCGGGCGCTCGCCGCGGTCGACGCGCATGGTCCCGACCTCACGGTGCTCGTCTGCGACCCGGCGAGGATGCCCTTCTACGCCCGCGTGGGCTTCGCGCCCTTCGCCGGGACCACGTGGATGGTGCAGGGCGGCGAGCGCGTGGTGCTCGACCTGGAGCCGACCATGATCCGGCCCGGCCGGATGCCCGCGCCCGCCGACGGCGACCTCGACCTGTGCGGCACGCCGTGGTGAGCGCCGATCCCGAGGTCCGACTCGTGCCGGTCGACGTGGACGCCGACGCCGACGCCCTCCGTGCCTTCCTCACGTCGAACGCGTTCCCCTTCCACGTGCGGTCGCAGCCGACCGTCGCGGACGTCGACGCGCGCATCGCCGACGGCGACTTCGCCGGGCCCGAGCACGCCGCCCTCTGGATCGACGTCGCCGGATACGGCCGCGTGGGCCTCGTCGTGCTCGACGACCTCGAGGATCCGGGCGTGCTGTTCGACCTGCGCCTCGCGGAGTCGGCGCGCGGCCGCGGACTCGGCGTGCCCGTGGTGCGCGCGATGACATCGCACGTGTTCCGCACGTACCCGCACGTGACGCGCTTCGAGGCGCAGACGCGCGACGACAACCGGCCGATGCGCCGGGTGCTCGTGCGCGCGGGCTTCGTGAAGGAGGCGCACTACCGCGACGGCTGGCCCGTCGTGGGCGGCGAGCCGCGCGCATCCGTCGGGTACGCCGTCCTCCGTCGCGACCACGAGACGGGGACGACGACGCCGGTCCCGGTCGACGACGAGGCGTAGCCCGCGTTTAGACAAGCCTCAAACCAGCAGCAGCGCTCCGGTCATCCACTGACCCCCTTTTGGGGCCAAAGGTGACATGGCACATTAGCTAGAGTGAAGCGAGCCAAGGGAGCACAAATGTTTGCGAGGCCCCTTCTCGCTTTCTCATCCTACGTGCCGTTGTTCGCCCTGCTGGCCCTACGCCTTGAGCCCCCAACCCTCAAAGTGGGCGCACTGCCGCTTGCAACTGCAGGCACAGTGGCGCTAGCACTAATCTTCCTGCTCGCGCGACGCGGGAGTCCGACTAGCCATATCGTCAAGAGCGTTCAGGAGCCTGGCGCAGAGGTGGCCGGGCACCTTGCGAGCTACCTAGTCCCTTTCGTCATTTCAGCAGATCCTGCCACTCCGGACCTAATTGCTTATGCCGCCTTCTTGGGACTGGCCGTTCTCATCACGACCAAAACTAGTGTTCTTCAAGTCAATCCCCTCGTGTATCTCCTCGGGTATCGAATCATAACCATTCGAGATAAAGAAGAGTACTCCTTAACCATACTTACTCGACGCATGCTCGCAAACGGTGATGAACTAAAGGCGCTGCGCCTCCCGAGCGCGGGCCCCGCCGTCGGCGTCGATGTAACTCGACGCACACCTTCAACCAACACGGAGACGTCATGACTCTTTCAACAACCGGCCCAGCCGTTCTCATTGTTGCGTGGCGCAAAGGAGCAGCCACCCATGCGCGAGTTGTGATGGTTGGAGGTGATGTCGCTAGCCGACTCGAGGAACTAGCGGCCGCCGCGGCAGCGCTAATACATTCTGAATTAGAAAGTTATGACCCAGACTCGCCTGCGGAAGATGGTGCCCCTCGAATCGCCGAACGCGAAGAAGCTTTCGACACAGATCTCTTAGGGGAGCTTGCAGCGGGCGGCAGTCACGATACGGCGACCGCATCCGATTTCGAGAACAGAATCATCTGCTGGGCGGTTGTCCTCGGCTCGGACACCGACCAAACAATCTACGTCCATAAGAACTCGCCGGTGGCACTTGCTCGCAAACCCTTGATTGCAAGGCTTTTTGATGACACCCTGACAAAACTTGAGGAGCCAATTCTCACCTTCGATGGACACTTTGACCTCATAATCACCCCGAGCGAGCTGTATATTCTCAATCAAGCTAATTTTGAGGGCTTATTTAAAGATTCCGATGCGGTCTTGGCGCGATCCCGAGAATGGGTCGACAGGCTGGTCGATACTCTTGACGTTACGCAAGACAGCGCCGCGGCTTTGGAGATAATTGTTCGCCGAAATTCAGTGGTGCGCCGAAAAGTGACAAGTATCATTAGGCGCCCATACATGAGTCGCGTAACTATGGCCGACATCTCAGCCAAGCTGGAGGAACACGGAATGGATGCGGATGTCTACATGCCGCAGGGAAAGCTGGCCTTTAACGAGCAAACCGCTACCGCGCTAGTCCGTCTTCTCAACGAGGACCTCTTCCAGGGCGACTTCTCACAAGACGCTTACGCCGCAAGCGGAAAGCAGCGCCTTAGCTGAACAACACGATCACCGGCGACAGGTGCTCGAGCACAGCTTCTTTGCGCGGGCGCCCGCATCCACGCGCGGAACCCGCACGCGGGACACGATCTGACGCCGAATGCGCCGTTACGGTGGAGGCACCGCACGCACCCGCACGATCGGAGGTCGATCCATGTCCAGCGCCGCAGCCCCCGCAGCCGTCATCGGCGAGCCCGAGGCCGTCGAGGACGTCGCCCGCGTCGCCCCCTCCCCCGCCTGGCTCGCCCTCAAGGACGCCGCCGTCGCGCTCCAGCCGATGCAGGTCAAGGACGGGTCCATCCCCGACGCCGCGCACCACGCGGAAGCCGCCCGGCTCATCACGGTGATCCGCGACTCCGTCCGCGCCCTCGCCCCGCTCTTCCCGCACGACGCCGCGTACCTCGCGGCGCTCGACGTGGACTTCGCGCGCTGGGTCGACCAGGGCCTCGGCGTGCCCGACTTCCTCGACTCCCTCAGCGCGTTCCAGCCGCAGCGCGACCGCGTGGACGGGATCCGGCACCTCGTCGTCTTCCCGATGACCACGCAGAACGGCAGCGCGTCGCGGCTCGTCGAGGCCGTGCTCATCGAGGTCGTCTGGCCCGAGTTCGTCGCGGAGCTGGAGGCGGGCGACTACGGCAACGCGCTGTTCGTCCCCATCCGCTTCGTCGACTTCACGCCCGGCTACGACACCAACTCGGCCGTGCTGTTCCCCGAGACCGTCGCGATGCGCGAGGTGCCGACCTTCACGTGGGGCGCGATCTTCGCCGACCGCGAGGCCGCCCGCTTCCGCCGCGTGGTGCGCCACGCCGCCGAGGTCACGAAGCTCGAGCTGCCGGAGGACGCGCGTCGCCTGCTGGACGACCAGCGGCTCGCGGAGGAGACCTTCGTGATGTGGGACCTCATCCACGACCGCACGCACATGCGCGGCGACCTGCCGTTCGACCCGTTCATGATCAAGCAGCGGATGCCGTTCTTCCTCTACTCGATCGAGGAGCTGCGGTGCGACCTCACCGCGTTCCGCGAGGCCGTCCGCATCCAGCGCCGGCTCGCCGCGGTGGATCCCGCCGAGCGCACCGCCGCCGACGACGCCCTCCTGGAGCGCGCCGGCATGGTGCAGCACGCGGTGATCTTCGACCGGATCTTCCGCTTCGCCATCACCGGATCCCGCGTTCGCAACTACGACGGCCTCGGCGGCCAGCTGCTGTTCGCGTGGCTGCACCAGCACCACGTGCTGCACTGGACCGACACGCGGCTCACGATCGACTGGGACGACGTCGCCGACGTGGTCGTCGCGCTCGCCGACCGGGTGAACGACCTCTACTGGCGCTCGATCGACCGGCCGAAGACCGCCCACTGGCTGGCCGCGTACGCGATGGTCACCGAGACCGTCACGCCGCACCCCGCGTCCACCTGGGCGAAGGGGCCGGACGCGCTGCCGCTCGACGGGCCGCCGAAGGGCCTCACCGACCTCGTGCTCGACGACGAGTTCCCGCTCAGCATGTTCTTCGAGGCGCTGGAGAAGAAGATGCGCGACGTCATCTCCTCGACCGCGGGGATCACGGGGCAGGCCGCGTGAGCGTCGACGGCCGCGTGGTCGTGGTCGCGGGCGCGTCGAGCGCGGCCGGACGCGCGGTCGCGGCCGAGCTCACGGCGGCCGGGGCGCGCGTCGTCGCGGTCGGCACGGACGCCGGGCGGCTCGCGGACGTCGACGCCGAGCGCCGCGAGGTGTGCGACCTCGCCGACCACGCGGCCGTCGGGGAGCTGGCGGAGCGGATCCGGGCGGACCTCGGCGGCGTCGACGGCCTGATCCACCTGGTCGGCGGCTGGCGCGGCGGCAACGGCCTCGCGGGCCAGACCGACGACGACTGGGACTTCCTGCACGAGCGGCTCGTCACCACGCTGCGCAACACCACGCGCGCGTTCGACGCCGACCTGCAGGCGTCCGAGGCCGGCCGCCTCGCGATCGTCTCCTCGACGGCCGTGCAGCGCCCCTACCCCGGCGGCGCCAACTACTCGGCCGCGAAGATCGCCGCGGAGACGTGGGTGCGCGCGGTCGACCGCGGGTTCTCGAAGGCCGGCTCCCCCGCCCGCACCACGATCTTCGTGGTGAAGGCGCTGGGCGGGCTCGAGGAGGCGCTGGCCCGTCGCGTCCTGGGGCTGTGGACCTCCGTGCCGCCCGAGCGCGACCTGATCGAGGGCTGACGCGGCCTCTCCCGTAGCACACGGGAGACCGCCCCGGAGAGGGGTCATCCCCCCTGCCGCGGGCGCCGGAGCGCGGTATACGTTCGCGGGGTGACCCCGCACGCCAGAACCGCCGAGCACGACGCCTTCGGCCCGTGGATCGACACCGTCCGCACCGCCGACGAGGTCCCCCGCCTCTACCGCCCGCACGGCGTCGACCCGTTCGCCGCGCGTCTCGTGCTCAAGGTCCCGCGCGACATCCCGCGCCGTGACACCGACCCGTCGATGGACCTGTACGACCACCTCCTCGTCGTCGGCGACCGCGACCTGGAGGTGCTGTCGCGCGTCGGATCCGCGTTCACCGCCCGGCGCATCCCCTTCGCCGACCTCGTGGCCGTCCGCGACCGCGTCGACCTGCTCGACGGCCTGCTCACGGTGCACATGGCGGACGGCGAGGCCCTGCGGATCCCGTTCAACGGCGCATCCGCCGACGTGGTCGTGGAGCTGACGGAGCTGCTGATGACGCTCGCGGGCGAGTCCGCCGGGGTGCCCGGCTCCTGCCCGACGCGGACCCCGCGGGCGACCCCGCGCATCGACGTCGGGCAGGACGAGGCCGGCGTCGCGGCGGCGTACTGGGACCTGGCCTCCCGGGATCCGCAGCTCGGCTACCTGTCGTCGCGCCCGCGCACGCCGCTCGTGCCCACCGCCGACGGCCTCCTGGGCGCGTTGCAGCGGCTCCGGCCGATGAGCCTCGCGGGCGCCGTCGCCGCGTGCTCGCCGCGCGAGCTGCTGATCCTCACCCGTCGCGACCAGGTCATCCGCCGCCGCACCGCGACGCTCTCCATCGACCGCCTCCGGATCCTCCGCCACGCCATCTCCAGCACAACCGCCGAGCCGCACCCCCGCTGGGTCGCCATGTCGACGGTGACGATCCGCGCGGGCGCCGCCTCCTTCGAGGTCGTCGCGGCCGCGGCGGACGAGCTGGAATGCGACCTCGTCACGGGCGGCAGCTGAGATGCGATGACGGACGCCGTCATCCTCACCGGCACCGTCGGCGCGGGGAAGACCACGACGATGCACGCGCTCGGCGACCTCCTCGCCGCGCGCGGGGTGCGGCACGCGCTGGTCGACATGGACGCCGTGCGCCTGCTCCACCCGGCACCGCCCGCGGATCCGTTCCAGCAGGAGCTGGCGCTCCGCAACCTCGGCGACCTCTCCCGCAACTACCGGGAGGCCGGGGCACGCGTGGTGGTGGTCGCGGCCGTCGTCGAGCACGCCGGCGACCTGCCGCGATACGCGGACGCGCTCGGATCCCGGGACCCGCTGCTCGTCCGGCTCGCGGTCGACGCCGACGCGGTGCGCGCCCGGCTCGACGCCCGCCACGGCGACGACGCCGCGGCCCTCGCCTGGCACCGCGACCGCGCCCCCGAGCTCGCCGCGATCATCGACGCGGCGGACCTCGACGGCCTCGCGATCGACACCACGTCCCGCACCCCGGCGGAGGTCGCCGCGCTCGTCGCCGGCCGCGCCGGCTGGTGAGCGCGCCCCCGTAGGGTCGAGTGATGAGCGACGACCTCCCCCTCGACTTCACCGCGCCCCTCTGGGCCTGGGAGGCGCGGCGCGAGCTCTGGACGTTCGTGTCGCTGCCCGTCGACCTCACCCCGATGCTGCGCGAGATGGGACAGGCGGGCCGCCGCGGCTTCGGATCCGTGCCCGTGCGCGTCCGCGTCGGCACCACGACCTGGCGCACCTCCGTCTTCCCGCAGGGCGACGGCACGTGGATCCTCCCGGTCAAGCGCGCGATCCGCGACGCCCACGGCCTCGAGGTCGGGGACGACGTGCACGTCGACCTCGAGCCGCTGCCCTGAGCGGCGACCTCCGCCGGGGCTAGCCCGCGGGCGGCGTGTACAGCTGCAGGTCGTTGCCCTCGCTGTCCTGGAACGGGAGGATGCGGCCCCACTCGTGGTCGCTGATCTCGCCCGTGATCTCGGCGCCGCGGCTCTTGATCCGCTCGAGCTCGTCCTCGATCGAGCCCTCGGGCGTGAACGAGATGACCGCGCCGCCGCTCGACGACCCGCTCGCCTCCTCGCGCGCGTTGAGCCCGATCATCAGGCCGTCCGCGTCTATCTCGCTCCAGTCCGCGTCCTCGCTCGTGATCGTGAGACCGAGCGTGTCGCGGTAGAACGCCACCGCGCGCGTCATGTCCTTCACGGGCAGCCAGACCGTCGCCACCGAATCGACCATGGATTCCTCCTCGCATCGAGGCCGGTCGGTCGACCGGCACTCCCTCCCGGTCTACTCCGGACCGCGCGCCGCCTCCGGCCCGGGCAGCGGATCCACGGCCGGCCGAGATGGTTGACAACAATCCACCATCGGCATATGGTTGCCTGCAGTCAACTACCCGGAGGAACATGTCCCAGCACCACCCGGCCACCGCGTCACCCGCGAAGGCCCCCCGCCGCACCGTCTCGGCCGACGGATCCATGTCGAAGCGCCAGGTCCTCGAGTCCCTGTCGGGCCTCCTGCTCGGCATGTTCGTCTCGATCCTCGCCGGCACCGTCGTCTCGACCTCGCTGCCGATCATCATCAGCGACCTCAAGGGCGACCAGTCCGGCTACACCTGGGTCGTCACCGCGACGCTGCTCGCCACCACCGTGAGCACGCCGCTCTGGGGCAAGTTCGCCGACCTCTTCAACCGCAAGCTGCTCATCCAGCTCGCCCTCGGCACCTTCGTGCTGGGATCCGCGCTCGCCGGCTTCTCGCAGAACACCGAGACGCTCATCGTCTTCCGCGTGCTCCAGGGCCTCGGCGCCGGCGGCCTCGCGGCGCTGAGCCAGATCATCATGGCCGACATCATCAGCCCCCGTGACCGCGGTCGCTACGCCGGCCTCTTCGGCGCCGTCATGGCCGTCGGCACCGTCGGCGGCCCGCTCCTCGGCGGCGTCGTGACCGACGCGTTCGGCTGGCGCTGGAACTTCTTCATCGCGCTGCCCATCGCGATCATCGCGATCATCCTGCTGCAGGTCACCCTCCACCTGCCCGCCCACCCGAGGCGCAAGGTGCACGTCGACTACCTCGGCGCGGTCTTCATCGCCAGCGGCGTCTCGCTCCTGCTCATCTGGGTCTCGCAGGCCGGCAAGCAGTTCGAGTGGGCCTCGGGCACCTCGTACCTCATGGCGGGCGGCGCGGTCGTGCTGCTGATCGCCGCGGTCGTCACCGAGCTCAAGGTCGCCGAGCCGATCATCCCGCTCACCATGTTCCGCAACCGCACCTTCACGCTGTCGGTGCTCGCGAGCCTCGCGGTCGGCATCTCGCTGTTCGGCACCTCGGTCTTCCTCGCGCAGTACATGCAGCTGTCGCGCGGCGCCACGCCCACGCAGTCGGGCCTCCTGACCATCCCGCTCATGGCGGGCCTGCTCATCTCGTCGACCGTGTTCGGCAACCTGATCAGCCGCCGCGGCAAGTGGAAGGCGATCATGATCACGGGCGCCGTGCTCATCGTCGCCGGCACCTCGCTGCTGTCCACGCTCCGCTACGACACCGACTTCGTGCTCGTGGGCATCTACATGTTCGTGCTCGGCGCGGGCCTCGGCATGCTCATGCAGAACCTCGTCCTCGTCGTGCAGAACGCCATCGAGGTCAAGAACCTCGGCGTCGCCACCAGCGCGGTCACCTTCTTCCGCAGCCTCGGCGGCACCATCGGCGTCTCGGTGCTGGGCTCCATCCTCGGCACGATCATCGCGTCGGAGATCACCGCCGGGATCACGAATCTCGCCCCGGCCGACCAGGCCGCGGCCGCGCAGGCCCTCGGCTCCGGCGTCATCCCGCAGGTCTCGCAGCTCAGCCCCGCCGTCCGCGTCGTGGTCGAGAGCGCCTACGGCGTAGGCATCGGCGACGTGTTCCTCTACAGCGTGCCGCTCGCGATCGTGTCGCTGATCGCGGTGATCTTCCTGCCCAACGCGCAGCTCGGCAGCAAGAACGCCGTGCAGCTGAAGAGCGACAAGGCCGCCACCGTCGACGCCCGCGAGGTGCACCGCACGGACGCCGAGGACGCGCTCATCGGCGCATCCACCGGCGCCGTGGCGCTCACCCCGGCCGGCGAGGCGAACCCGACGGGATCCATCCGGCTCCCTGAGGCGGAGGACGCCGGGGTCGACTCCCGCCGATGACCGACGAGGACCGCTCCCCCGTGGGCGACGCCGCGGGTGACTCCCCCGGCGGCGCCGACGGGACGGCCGACGGGATCGCCGCGGGCATCGCCGAGGTGGAGGAGCAGATGACCGCGCTCGCCGCGCGCATCCGGGCGACGACCCGGGAGGCCGCGTCGCGGATCCACCCGGAGCTGCCGCCCATCGGCTACAAGATGCTCCGCGTGATCCGCCGCTGCGGCGCGGCCCACGCGAGCGCCGTCGCCGACCAGCTCGGCGTCGACCGCAGCGTCGTCAGCCGCCAGCTCCGCCAGCTCCAGGACCTGGGGCTCGTGGAGGTCGGCGCCGACGCGCAGGACGGCCGGGTGCGCGTTCTCGCGCTCACCCCGTCGGGCCGCGCGGGAATCGAGGCGGACGACGCCGAGGGCGGCAGCCGCCTGATCCGCGGGCTCGGCGGGTGGACGCGCGCCGACCTCGACGCGTTCGCCGGCTACCTCGCGCGGCTCAACGCGGGAGCGGGCGCGGGTACGGATGCGGATCCGCGTGCAGCCACCGGCCTGGCCGACGGAGACGCGGACGCCGACACGGCCGCGGCCGTGCACGCGGCCTGACGACCGCGGCGCGATCGACGCCGCATCCGCCCCGCCTCGCAGCCCCACTCACCGGCCGGGCGACCGCGCCAGCACCATGGTGAGGAAGCCGAGCGTGCCGCGGTATCCCTCCAGCCACGCCCGACGGTGCTCGACCGATGCGGCCATCACCTGGTCCCGATCGGGGTCGTCGGGGTTGTCCGCCGCCCACGTGGCGAGCGCGCCGGTCCACGACCACTCGTCGTCGTCCCACTCCTCCGGGGTGCTGACGTGCCCCTGCAGCGGCACCCACCCGGTGGCGGCGACCTCGACGGTGGCCGCGAGGTCGCCGTAGTCGTCGGGCTGCGCTCCGAGCAGATCGAGGACGCGCGGCGTCGGCGGCCGCTCCCAGAAGCACTCGCCGACGAGCGCGCGACCGCCCGGACGCAGGTGCCCGTCGACCGCGGCCAGGGTCGGCTCGAGTCCGCCGAAGGCGTGCGTCGCGCCCACGCTGAGCACGACGTCGAACCGGTCGGGTGACGTCCACGCGCGGGCGTCGTCGCGGACGAGCTCGAGGCGGGAGGAGAGACCCTCGCGCTCGGCCTGCTCGCGCACGCGGTCGAAGCCCGCGTCGGAGTGGTCGACCCCGACGGCGGTCAGCGCCGGCTCGCGCCGCAGGGCTCGCAGCAGCCAGCTGCCGTCGCCGCACCCGAGGTCGAGGACCGTCCTCTGCCCGGCGGCCGTGAGGGCGAGGAGGCGGTCGACGCTGCCGTCGCCGAGCGGTGAGGCGATGGGGTGGTCGGCGTGCGCGAGGTCGCTGATCCGGTCCCTGTCCATCTCACGAGCCTAGGTCGGCCCCGCTGCGCCGCGCGGCCGGGAGGATGGGGGCGTGCTCGCCGACCTCGCCCTCCCCGTCCCGCTCGCCGCCCGCGTCGACGGGGTGGTACTCCGCCGCGCGACCGCCGCCGACCTCGCGCCGCTCATGGGCCTGCTCGCCGACGACCCCGTGAGCGCCGCGCGCGGCGACCGGGCGGATCCGGACGACGCCGACCTCTACGGCGGCGCCCTCGCACGCGTCCTCGCCGACGCCGCGAACGACCTCCTCGTGGCGACCGACGCGGACGGCACGGTCGTCGGCACGCTGCAGCTCACGCTCATCCCCGGCATGGCCCGCCGCGGCAGCTCGCGCCTGCAGGTGGAGGCCGTGCGCGTGCGGAGCGACCTGCGCTCGGCCGGCATCGGCGGCGCCACGATGAGCGACCGACGCGGAGATCTCACGGCGCCTGCGGCTGCCGCTCGGGACAGTGAAGGACTCCGTCAGCTCGATCCTCCGCACCATGGCCCTGTCGACGCGCGTCGAGGCCGTCGCACTCGCTGCTCGTCCGGGCCTTCGCTTCTCGGCCTGAGCGGCGCGAGGGCGTCTCCGGAACGGTCAGGCCTCCGGCGACTCGGACTCGCACACCTTCAGCAGCCGAAGTCCTGCAGCGAAGACGATGGTGGCGACGACGACGCCCGTGAGCCTCACGCCCGGTTCATCCGGGAGCAGAGCCATCGCGAAGAGGAGCACCGCTGCGGGACGTCATGTCCGGCGCATGCCCCCGCGGGAGGATCCGTCATCCACGTGGCTGGAGGACCCATCCGCCCGACGGGCCGCATGGATGCGCTCAGTCCTCGACGCGCACGCGGAAGTGCCGCGCGAAGACCGGGCCGAGCGCCATGAGCTGGGTGGAGTCGAGGACGGCGCCGCGGAGACCGTCGGGGGTGTCGAGGTCCATGATCTCGGCGCCGCGGAGATCCAGGTGCGTGAGGCTCGAGTCGGCGAGGTCGAGCGTGCCGATGGTGGTGCGGGCGAACGCGATGCGCATGCCGGCCGTGCCGCGGAGGTCCAGCTCCTCGATGGCGCAGTCGGTGATGAGCAGGTCGGTGATCTTCGAGCCGCGCAGGTTCACGAAGCCGAGCCGGCAGTCGGTGATGTGCACCGAGGAGAGCGACGCGTCGTAGAACTCGGCGGACCCCACGCGCGAGCCCTCCAGGCGCACGTCGCGCATCCGGATCCGGGGCGCCTTCAGCACGGGCGCGTCGAGGCGCGAGGCGAGCACGTCCACGAGGCTCGCGGCCGTGAGGTCGGCCTCGTGCAGCCGGATCCGCTCCAGCGCGCACTCCTCGAACCCGATGTCGACGAGGTCGGCGTCCGAGAGGTCGGCGTCGGCGAACCGCAGCCGCTCGAAGGTCGCGTGCGCGTCGAGGTCGGACGGGTCGCCGTCGGCGATCCCCTCGAGCCGCGGGTCGCTGATCCGCGGCGGCAGGATGCGGGTGGATGCGGCCATGCGGACCTCCGGGTGCTCGGGTGGGCGTCGTCCGGCTGGCGACGCCCACCACGGTACGGGACACCCCCGAGGGTGGCGCTCGCCGACGGCATCGAGCCGATCAGCGCGGCATTGCGGGAACGGGGCCCGAACTGGGTACACGACAGCCCCCGCGAGGAGCCGCTAAGCATGCCCGACGGCCGCGCCCGAAGCGGCCCCCGGATCCAGGAGCACCATGACAACCGCACGCCGACGCGCCCTCGTCGGCCTTCTCTCGCTCGCCCTCGTGGCCTCCGCGCAGGCGGGCATGGCGACCAGCGCCATCGCCGCCGACGCGCCCGCCGGCACCGCCGCCGTCGGCACAACCGCCGTCACCTTCACCACCGCGCCCCAGCCGTCGATCACCGGCACCGCGCAGGTCGGCTCCACCCTCTTCGCCGTGACAGGCACCTGGGCGCCGCAGCCCGACTCCTTCACGTTCAAGTGGTGGAGCAACGGGGTCGCGATCTCCGGCGCCACCGGATCCGCGTACACGCTCGTCGCCGCGGACGCGGCCAAGAAGATCACGCTGACCGTGACCGCGAACAAGTCCGGCTACACGTCGCTCGCCAAGTCGAGCGCCGCGACCGCGACGGTCGCAGCCGCGCCCTCCCCCGTCGCCTTCACGACCATCCCGACGCCGACGATCACAGGGACGCCGAAGGTCGGCACGCCGCTCACCGCGGCCCCCGGCACGTGGGCGCCCGTGCCGACGACCTTCGCGTACCGCTGGTTCGTGGCGAACGTCGCCGTCACCGGCGCGACCGGCTCCACCTACACGCCCGTCGCGGCCGACGTCGGCAAGCGCATCACGGTCACCGTGACCGGCAGCCGCTCGGGCTACACGACCGCCGCGAAGACCAGCGCGGCGAGCGCCGCCGTCGTGGCAGCGCCCGTCACCACGCCGTCGACCTTCACCACCGTCCCGACGCCGACCCTCAGCGGGACGGCCCAGGTCGGCTCGACCCTGACGGCCGCTCCCGGCACCTGGGCGCCCGTGCCGACGACGTTCTCCTACCGCTGGTTCGTCGCGAACGTCGCCGTCCCCGGCGCCACCGCCTCGACCTACGCGCCCGTCGCCGCCGACCTCGGCAAGAGGATCACCGTCACCGTCACCGGCGCCCGCTCGGGCTACACGTCGGCCTCGAAGACCAGCGCGGCGAGCGCCGCGGTCGTCGCCTCGCCGGCCGCCAAGGCCTTCGCGGTCGCGTCGTCGCCCACCATCACGGGGACCGTCGCCGTCGGCGGCGTGCTCACCGCGGCCACCGGATCCTGGTCCCCCGCTCCCGCCTTCAGCTACCAGTGGTCGGCAGGCAGCACCGCGATCTCCGGCGCCACCGGCTCGACCTACACGCTCGGTACGGCCGACCTCGGCAAGACGATCACGGTCACCATCACCGCGAAGGCCACCGGCTACATCACGACCACCCGCACGAGCGCCGCCACCGCGGCGGTCGGAAAGCCGGCGATCACGTCGGCGCAGCCGGTCATCGTGGGCGATGCGAAGGTGGGCCAGACGCTGCGCGTGGTGCCCAACGCGTGGGCGCCACGACCCGCCTTCACGTACGTCTGGTACGCGAACGACGTGAAGATCAGCGGCGCGACCGCGCAGGACTACACGCCCATGACGGCGGACATCGGCAAGCGCATCACCGCGACCGCGATCGGCACGGCCACCGGATACACGACGACGGCGCGCACCAGCGCCAAGACGGCCGCGGTGGTCGCGGCGAACGTGGAGCTCCCGCAGCAGCCCTGGACGGGACGGGTGGTCGGGAACGTCTACCTCGACTCCATGAGCCCGCAGAACCTCATCACGGAGGGCAGCATCGCGCTGGAGCCCGCGGGCTTCCCCGACGGCGGCGGGTGGGACATCACCGCCGACGGATTCACCATCACCGACGTGGAGCCGGGCGAGTACGCGCTGCACGCCTTCGTCCCGGTGGCCGGCGACTACCTGATCCAGTACTACGGGCAGACGAACGAGATCGACGATGCCCAGACGTTCGCGGTGCTGGCGGACAGCACGGTCCGGGTCGACGTGGTGCTCAAGCGCTACGCGTCGATCAGCGGCACCGCGACGAGCGCGGCCGGCGAACCTGTCGCCGGCGTGTCCGTACAAGCGTTCCGCGCAGGCGGTGACGGCCGCTTCGAGGACTACACGACGACCGACGACAACGGTCGGTACACGCTACGGAACATCGAGCCAGGCCAGTACAAGGTGCAGTTCGGGGCGTACAGCTCGCCCGAGGACGGCTTCCTCGAAGAGTGGTACGGAGAGACCGACGACAGGGCTGCTGCCACCGTCGTCTCCGTCCCTCAGTGGGGCCAGGCCGCCATCAACGTGAGCGTCAAGCTCGACGCGGGTGCTCGCATGTACGGCTCGGTCTCCGGCGCCGGCGGATCACGGCTCGCAGATGCCCGCGTCTATCTCGTACCAACGTCGAGCGCAGTGCAGGGGATCGTGCCCTCGAGCGCCCGCAGCGTCTCGACTGATCAGTGGGGGAGCTTCTCCATCACGGGTCTCGACGCGGGTGACTACTACGTGTACGTGAGTGCGGACCGCGCGTCCGCGCCGGCGTACACCGCACAGTGGGTCGGCGGGACCGGCACGCTGGCGACGGCATCCGTCTACCGCGCGACGCGTGGCACCCAGATGTCGAGCGTGTACGCGCAGCTCGCTGTCAGTCCGTCCGTCACGGCGTCGGTGACCGGCCTCGCGGCAGCGGGATGGGACTCCGACTACGCCGTCGTCAACCTGTACCAGGGCGGGGTCATCAAGTACTCCGGCTACTCCTGGTACGGCGCCGGTGCGTTCATCAAGGATATCGCCCCTGGCACGTACCAGGTCGCCGTGACCTATCACCGCGGCGAGGAGCGGAAGGCGTACTGGTGGAACGGCGGCGTCTATGCCGACAAGTCCGAGATCGTCGTGCGCGCCGGGGACTCGATCTCCATCGTCGCGAAGGCGATCACGCGGGTCGCTCCCGCGGGGGCGCGTCTGGTCCGCTGACCGCACGAGATCGTCCGACGACGCCGCCGCGACCGCACCGGGTCGTGGCGGCGGCGTCGTCGTCCGCTGTCCGCCGAGCCCCCGTTCCACGCGACACGTCGACAGCCGACCTCGCCGCGCGGTAGGCATGCACCGGGCGCGGCGTTCGGCGGTGCCGGACCGGGGGATCCATGCACGCACCACGTCGACGCGCCCTGATCGGGCTGTTGTCGCTCTCGCTCGTCCTGTCCGCGCAGGCGGGCATCGCGGGATCCGCCACCGCGGCGGACGCGCGGACCAGCGCCACCCGCGCCACGCCCACCTTCACCGCGTCGCCCAAGCCGACCATCACCGGCACCCCGCGCGTCGGCTCCACCCTCACCGCCGTCACGGGCGGCTGGGCGCCGAAGCCCACGACCTTCGGCTACCGCTGGTGGCGCGACGGCGTCGCCATCGCGGGCGCGACCGGATCCACGCTGAAGCTGACGGCCGCCGACGCCGGGGCGCGCATCGACCTCACCGTCACCGCGCGCCGGGGCGGGTACGCGTCCCTCGCGCGGTCGAGCGGGCCGACCGCCGTCGTCGCGCCCGCCACCACGACGCCGACTCCGCCCGCTCCCACCCCGACCCCGGATCCGACGCCCACGCCCGACCCGACGCCTCCCGTCGCCACGGTCCCCTTCACCGAAGCATCCGACCCGGTGATCACGGGCGACGTGCAGGTCGGCCGCCCGCTGCGCGCCGTCGCCGGCATCTGGACCCCGCGCCCGACCTCGTTCGCCTACGCCTGGTTCGTGGACGGCGTGGCCGCCGCCGGTGCGACGTCCATCTCCTACACGCCCGTCGACGCGGATGCCGGCAAGCGGATCACCGCCGCGGTCACCGGCACCGCCCCCGGGATCACCCCCACCACCCGCACCAGCGCGGCCACTCCCCCGGTCGCGGCCGCGGGCGTGGAGGTCCCGGAGCGACCCTCGACGGGGAAGGTGGTCGGGAACATCTACCTCGACTCCGTGGATCCGGCCAACCTCGTCTCCTCCGGCGAGATCTACCTCGAGCCGGCGCCCCAGACGTTCAGCGACGGCGTCGCATCGGCGGTGACGAACGGCGCGTTCGCGTTCTCCGGCGTGCGCCCGGGCGAGTACCGGCTGCATGCGTTCTTCCGGTTCGGCAGCGAGTACCTGTACCAGTACTACGGCCAGACCAACGACGTGACCCGGGCGCAGACGTTCGCCGTGCAGGCCGACGGCACCGTGCGCGTCGACGTGGTGCTGAAGCGGTACACCACGATCCAGGGCACGGTGACGACGACGGGCGGGGTGCCGGCGGCCGGCGTCGCGGTCAGCGCGTACCGCATCTCCGACGGCATCCAGCTCGGCAGCGACTACACCGACGCGGAGGGCGGGTACACCATCGGCAATGCCGAGCCCGGCGACTACCTGATCCAGGTCGGAGCCCCCATCGGCGACACCCGGGGCATCATCGGCGAGTGGTACTCGGACGCCTACGACAGGGCGAGCGCGACACCCGTCACGGTCGCGCAGTGGGGCACGCCGCTCACCGGGATCGACGTGCAGCTGGCCCGCGGCGCGAGCGCGAAGGGGCAGATCTACCGGTCGGACGGCGCGGGCGCGCCCGGGGCGTCCGTGCGCGTCGTGCCCGTCGCCGCGGCCGTGGACGGCGTCCGTCCGACCACGGGCCTCGTCGCGTCGACCGACCTGTACGGCCGCTTCAGCCTGAACGGGATCACGCCGGGCCAGTACGTCGTGTACGTCGAGGGCTCCGGCGAAGCGCCCCGGGACCTCCCGCGGTGGGCCGGCGGCACCGGCAGCCTCGCGACGGCGACACGCTACACGGCGACGCTCGACGGGCAGCTCCCGGCGATCTACGTGCAGCTCCCGCGGGATCCGTCCGACCGGTCGTCGACCTCGCGCCTGGCGCCGACCGCGCGCTGACCGCCCCCGACGGGGGTCGTGACCTCGGGGCGGCGGCGGAGTAGACCGGTCTCCCGACCGGCAACCCGCCGGTCCGAGCATCGGAGCACCCATGCCCTCCGTCCGCCGACGCGGTCTCGTCGGCCTGGCCCTGATCACCGCAGCTCAGGCCGGCCCCGTCTCCCCCGCGTCCGCGGATCCCGCCCCGGCGCCCGGCGCCACCACCGCCACCGTCGTCGGTCGCGTCTACCTCGACCGCGTGGATCCCCGGAACCTCGTCCGCGACGGGAGCATCTCCCTCGAGCTCTCGGACATCCCCTTCGGCGAGAACGTCGACATCGTCGACGGATCCTTCCGGTTCGAGTCCCAACGCGCCACGCGATACACACTGCACGCCTGGCTGAGGCTCGGCGGATCCGAGGTCTCCCAGTACCTCGGCCAGGTCAACGAGTGGCGCGACGCGCGCTTCTTCACGGCGCCGGCCGGGCGGACGACCCGCGTGGACATCGTGCTCCGCACCCCCGCGAGCATCAGCGGCACGGTGATGCTCCCGGAGGGCGCGCCCGCCGGGTTCTCCCCCGTCGACGTGCTCCGCGCCACGGGCGACGGCCGGCACGAGGCGTCGGGTTCCACGGACGTGGCGGGCCGGTATGCGCTCGGGAACCTCGAGCCGGGCTTCTACGTGCTGCGCTTCGGCGTGCCGCCGGGGGATCCGACCTCCTACGGCGCCGTGTGGTCCGGCAACCGGACACAGCGCGCGCTCGCGAAGCGCATCGTCGTCTCGCAGTGGGGGCAGGTGGTCACCCGCGTCGACGCGACGCTCACGCCCGCCCGATGACGGAGCCCGCAACCGGACCCGTTCCTCAGGCGTTGTCGTCCCCGTTGTCGATCGCGACCTGGCGCGACGGATCCGCGAACGGCAGCCCCTCCGCCCCCGACACGTCCGCCATGTCCTCGCCGTGCTCGCGCGTGTAGGTGCGGTGCGCGATCCGCTCGTCGTCCATGCGCTGCGACAGCGCCGCGTAGGTGGTCTCGAGGTGCGGCACGCGGCGGATCACGTCCATCACGAGCCGGAACCGGTCGAGGTCGTTGAGCATCAGCATGTCGAACGGCGTGGTCGTGCCTCCCTGCTCGACGAACCCGCGCACGTGCATGTTCTCGTGGTTGTGCCGCTTGTACGTGAGGCGGTGGATGAGCGACGGGTAGCCGTGGAACGCGAAGACCACGGGCTTGTCGCGCGTGAACAGGGCGTCGAAGGATCCGTCGTCGAGCCCGTGCGGGTGCTGCGTCGAGTCCTGCAGCCGCATCAGGTCCACCACGTTGATGAACCGCACGCGCAGCTGCGGGATCTCCCGCTTGAGGATCTGCACCGCCGCCATCGCCTCGACGGTCGGGATGTCGCCGGCGCACGCGACCACCACGTCGGGCTCGAGCCCCGGCACCTCGGTGCCCGCCCACTCCCACACGCCCACGCCGCGCGCGCCGTGCGCCCGCGCCTCCTCGAGCGACAGCAGGCTCGCGGTCGGCTGCTTCCCGGCGACGACCACGTTGATGAGGTCGGTGCCGCGGAGGCAGTGGTCCATGGTCACGAGCAGCGAGTTCGCGTCGAACGGCAGGTACACGCGCACGATCTCGGCGCGCTTGTTCACGACGTGGTCGAGGAAGCCGGGGTCCTGGTGCGAGAAGCCGTTGTGGTCCTGCCGCCACACGTGCGAGGAGAGCAGGTACGTGAACGACGCGACCGGCCGCCGCCACTCCACCTTGGAGCTCGACTCGAGCCACTTCGCGTACTGGTTGAACATCGAGTCGACGATGTGGATGAAGGCCTCGTACGACGTGAAGAGCCCGTGCCGCCCGGTGAGCAGGTACGCCTCGAGCAGCCCCTGCGTGATGTTCTCGTTGAGGATCTCGATGACCCGGCCCTCGTGCGCCAGGTGCTCGTCGACCGGCAGCACCTCGCCCTGCCAGGCCTTCGCCGTGACCTCGTAGACGTCGTCGAGCCGGTTGCTGGCGGTCTCGTCGGGGCCGAAGATCCGGAAGTCGAGCGGGTTGCGGGCGATCACGTCGCGCAGCCAGCCGCCGAGCACCCGGGTCGGCTCGGCAATGACGCCGCGGCCGTCGCTGAGGTCGATCGCGTTCACCTCGAGCGGCGGGAGCCGGAGGTCGCGGCGGAGGAGGCCGCCGTTAGCGTGCGGGTTGGCGCTCATCCGCCGGTCGCCCTCGGGGCGGTTCGGCTGGAGCGCCGGCGTCAGCCGACCGTCGCGGTCGAAGAGCTCGTGCGGGCGGTAGCTCTCGAGCCACTCCTGGAGCTGGCGGAGGTGGTCCTCGTCGTCGCGGACGCCGGAGAGCGGCACCTGGTGCGCGCGCCACGTGCCCTCGATCTGCTTGCCCTCGACCTCGCGCGGGCCGGTCCAGCCCTTCGGTGTGCGGAGGATCAGCATCGGCCACGCCGGGCGCTCCTCGCTGCCGCCCGTACGGGCCGCGAGCTGGATCCGGCTGATGTCGTCGAGCGCCTCGCCCAGCGCTAGCGCGAACCGCTCGTGCACCGCCGCGTGGTCCTCGCCGTCGAAGCCGCCCGAGACGATCCGCGGGGAGTAACCATGACCGGTGAAGAGCGCGAGCAGCTCGTCCTCGGGGATGCGGGCGAGCACGGTCGGGTTCGCGATCTTCCAGCCGTTGAGGTTGAGGATCGGCAGCACGGCGCCGTCGGTCTCCGGGTCGAGGAACTTGTCGAGGTGCCAGCTGGCGGCGAGCGTCGCGGTCTCCGCTTCGCCGTCGCCGATCACGCACGCGACCACGAGGTCGGGGTTGTCGAGCGCCGCGCCGTACGCGTGCACGAGCGAGTAGCCGAGCTCGCCGCCCTCGTTGATGGATCCGGGCGTCTCGGGCGCCGCGTGCGAGGGCACGCCGCCGGGGAACGAGAACTGGCGGAAGAGGTGGCGGAGCCCGTCGCGATCGGGGGTCGCCGCCGAGAACAGCTCCGAGTAGGTGCCGTCGAGGTAGGCGTTGGCGACCATGCCGGGGCCGCCGTGGCCGGGGCCGGCGATGTAGATCATGTCGAGGTCGCGCTCGATGATCGCCCGGTTGAGGTGCGCGTAGACGAAGTTCAGCAGCGGGGTCGTGCCCCAGTGCCCGAGGAGGCGCGGCTTGATGTCGTCGCGCGTGAGCGGGCGCTCCAGCAGCGGGTCGTCGAGCAGGTAGATCTGGCCGACGGAGAGGTAGTTGGCGGCGCGCCACCACCCGTCGACGACGTCGAGGTAGAGGGGGGCGGCGGGGTCTCGGGGTGCGGTGTCGGAGGCCATGCATCAGCCTACGGCGGTGTCTCGGCGGGTGTCCCGGGGTCGCGCGTTCTGATCAGTCAGCGCACAGGGGCGGTGTCTCGGCGGGTGTCCCGGGGTCGCGCGATCCGGTCAGCGGGCTCGCAGGACGGTTCGGCGGACCGGCCGCACGTCAGCCGAGGCAGGCGAGGTCGTCGAGCGGCGTCGCGGTGGTGCGGGCGACGACGATCTCCTCGCCGGCCGTGATGGCCGAGTTCCCGTTCGCCGCTTCCAGGTCGGCGATGCAGAGGCCGAAGCTGGCGGCGACGCCGGTCAGCGTGTCGCCGGATGCGGGGGTGTAGTAGGCCAGCGTGCCCACCACGGAGCTGACCTCGCCCTGCGCCTGGGAGCGCGGGCCGCCGTCGGTCGGCACGACGGGGTCGGGTGCCGCGGGCGACGTCGCCGGCGTGCGCTCGCCCTCCACGACGGCCGGCGTCGGGTCGGGGCCGCCGTCCACGGCCGACGTGCAGCCCGCGAGGAGGGCCGCCGCGGCGAGGACGGCGGCGGCGAGGAGGGGGCGACGCGTCATGCTCGCGAGGCTAGCGGCCGGGCGAGCTCCGGTCAGCGCACGCAGACCGACTCGGCCGAGAGGCTGAGGCCGTCGGCGGTGCCGCGGATGCTCGCCGAGGCGATCCCGTCGGCGCGGCCGTCGCCGGCGGTCCAATGGTCGCGGCCCATCGCGCGTCCCCCGGGGACGAACCCCGCCTCGGTCCACGACCTGGTGATCGCGTCGAAGGGAGGCTGCGGTTCGTCCATCACGGTGAAGATCGGGATGAGCACGCTGCCGGTCGCCTGCGTCCCCTCGGAGCCGTCCTCGCACTGCGTCGCGACCGTGGTCACCTCGGCGGGCACGCCCGTGGTGGCAGCCGCGGCCTCCAAGAAGGCGCGCACCCCCGCCTCTTGCGCGCTGACGTCGACGAGCGCGGGAGGCGGCGCGGGCGTCGTCGGGTCGGTCGGGGAGGCGGGCTCGGACGGATGCGGGAGGTCGTCGGGCGCCGGCGAGCCGAGCGGCAGGCCGACCCAGCCCGTGAGGTCCGGGTCCCTGCTCGCGTCGCGAGCCGACGAGTACGGGGCGCGGACGAAGAAGATCGTCCGCGGCGCCGTGCCCGCGTCCGCCGCCTCGTCGGGCGTGGCGGCGAGCACGGCGGCCACCCCGGCGGGATCCTCGGACTCGACCTCGATGATCCCGCCTGCCGGCGCCGACCGGGGCGAGACGGACAGGTCCGAGACGTCCGGCCGGGCGTCGAGCCGCTCCACCAGGTCGAGGACGGAGCGAGCGGGAGCGGCGGCCGAGACGTCGACGCTCGTGGTGCCGCGCCGGATCCCCACCTCGCCGTCGCCGAGGGACGGCCGGAGGAGGCCCGCGGCCGCCGGGAACGTCGTGCCCTGCTCCAGCTCGACGGAGCGGTCGCCGCCGGTGACGTCCACGGAGGCGACGCCCGGGATCCGCCGCCACGTCTCGGCGACCTCCGCCGACACCGGGTCCCGCGGGTCGAGCGTCACGGGAACCGCTCCGTCCCCCGCCGGGAGCGCGAGCGAGAGGTCGAGCTCCGCCTGCGTCACCCCGTCGCCCAGGGCGTCCCGGACGGCTGGGCGACGGCGGGCTCCGAGGTGTCGGCGATGGCGTCGACCTGCGCGATCCACGGGTCCGGGCCGTCCCGGTAGTCGGTCGAGTAGAGCGAGGTCTCGACGTCCGCGATCCCGTCCACCGCGGCGATGCGCACGCGCATCGCCTCCAGGGACGTGACCGCCGACTCGGGCGGCTGCGGGAACCACGAGCACCCGCTCAGCGCCGTGGCGAGGATCACGACCGCCGCGAGCGCGGACGCCCCCCCCCCGTCGTGTCCGCTTCCCCATCCCCTCACCGCACGGAGGGCGGTCGGGCGCCGGCATCCGCCGGAGGCACCACCGGCATGCCCCGGGAGGATGGCGTGCCCGCCGCCGGAGCGTGCCCTGAGGAGGATCCGCACCTCCGCCGCCCGCGGCCCCCTACCGTGCTGCGTGATCCGGTCGGGCAGGCCGCACGGACATCCGACCCCCTCGAGGAACCATGTCCCCTGTGATCCCCGTCCGCCGCGCCCGCCGCCTCCGGCTCGCCGCCGCGGCCACCGCCCTCGTTGCCGTCCTCGCGGTCGCCGCCCCCCTCACCACGCCGGCTCCCGCCCACGCCGCCGGCACCGTCGACGAGGTCGACGTCGCGCGCAGCGACGTCTCCGGATTCGGCGGCGGCGTGGTCTTCGCCCCCAAGGCGCCCACCGGCACCACCCTCGGCGCCGTCGTCATCACACCGGGCTTCCGCGACACGCACGCCGACATGCGCTGGTACGGCGCGGCCCTGGCCGACGCCGGGTACGTGGCCTTCACCATCGACACGCTCGGCACGCTCGACCGCCCCGGCCAGCGCGAGCAGGAGACGCTGGCCGCGGTCGACTACCTCACGGGATCCAGCGCAGTGTCGGGCGAGGTGGATCCCGCCCGCGTCGCCGTCCTCGGCTACTCGATGGGAGGCGCCGGGGTGCTCCGCGCGGCGCAGGCGCGGCACGAGCTGAAGGCCGTCGTCGCCGTGGAGCCCTTCGACATCCCGGCCTCCTACCCGTCGGACACGACGCCCACGCTGATCATCACCGGCCAGTCCGACCCGGTCGCCATCCCCTTCCTCATGGGGAAGCCCATGTACCGCTCGATCCCGGCACCCACCCCCAAGGAGTACGTCGAGCTGCGCGGCGCCGGGCACACGGCCGGGGTGCGCACCCCCAACGACACCATCCGCCACGCCACCACCACGTTCCTCGCCCGCTACCTCGACGGCGACGACTCGGTGAGCATCTGCCCGGCGCCCGCGGCCACGGGTCCCATCAGCGCGTCGATGGCCTACTGCGGCTGATCCGCGTCCGCCGGCGCGGTCTCGTAGCGCCGCAGCTCCGTCTCCGCCTGGAGCGCGATCTCCCGCAACCCCTCGATCGGCACCGCGGAGGCGGCGCGGGTCCGCCGGTCCAGCAGGCAGAAGGTGCCGATGGGCTCGCCGTCCGAGGAGTGCAGCGGGTAGCGGGCGTAGAAGTCCATGCCCGTGATGTCGATGAAGGGGTTGCCGGCGAACCGCGGGTCGCGCTGGGCGTCCGGCACGACGAGGGCGTCGTCGGCCGCGACCCCGGTAGCGCAGTACGCGACGTCGCGCGGGATCGAGAACGGCAGCAGGTCGGTGTTCATCGCGTACCAGAGGCGGTCGCCGTCGAGCAGGCTCACGACCGCCACGTCGACGTCGAAGCGCTCCTGCGCGACGCCCGCGAGGCGCTGCAGCTCCGCGGATCCGCCGTGCCGCGCCTGCTCCACGAGCCGCGACGTGCCCGCCCAGTCGTAGGTCGGCTCCACCGGCGCGAACGGCACCCTGCTCGCGCCCTCCGCCTCCCGCACGTCGGCGAGCAGCGGCGCGGCGGCGCCCGCGATCTCCCGCGCCCGGCTCCGGTAGACCCGCGACGACCCGAGCGGCCGGTCGTCCTCCAGCTCGGGGGTGCCGAGCGAGGAGTACGACGCCCGCGGGGTCCGGTCGACGATCTCCCGCGCCTCGTCGTCGAGCCGCCGGGCGTGGCGCTGCGCGATCGCACCGAGGACGCTGTCGTACGGCGTCACCGAGCGCACGGGCTGCATGCCGGCCACGAGGATCCGTGCCGAGGGACGCATGCCGGCGACCAGCGCGTCCCTCAGCTCCGCGAAGCGCGCCCGCCACACGGGCACGCGGGTGAGGCGCACGGCGTCGTTGATCCCGAGCACCAGCACCACGACGTCGTACGCGGCGACGTCGTGGTCGCCGACCCAGGCGAGGGCGGAGGAGACGTTCATCGTCTCGTCGCCGATGAAGGTGACGGCGCACGGCCGCGCGGTGCGCGCGGTCACGGCGCGGCCGAGGTGCCCGGTGAGCGCCAGCTCGTGGGTGACGACGCCCCAGCCGTGCGCGGGGCCGTTGCCGAGGAGGAGGACCGCATCCGGATCCTCGCCCTCGGCGGGGAGGGACGCGGAGTCGGATGGCTTCGGCGCGCCCGCGGAGTCCCCCATCGCGCGCCCGTAGAAGGCGCGCATCAGCGGCCTGAGCAGCTCGGAGGCGTGCATCGCATCCCCCGGACACTCAGATGTCGGCGCTCCCACCCGAGGCGGCCTGCAGCGTGATCCACCCCGGATCACCACCGGGACGGCCTCGGCGCGTCTCGGGGACGCGCGGCCGGTCCCTCATGCAACCACGCGCGCGGCGGAGAGGTCGAGGGGTGCCCGCCGTCGGAGGCGCGCCCGATCCGCCGCGGGCGTCGGCTCCCGTCGCGCACGCCGACGGCGCCGCCCCCCCAGAGGAGACGGCGCCGCCGCGTGGATCAGGTGACGCGGATCAGGCCTTCGGCCCGTAGAACGCCTCGACCTCGGCCAGCTCGCGCTCGGCCGTCTCCTGGATGAGGGCCAGCAGGTCCTTGTCGAGGCCCGGCGCGAACTCCTCGAGCCGCTCGGGAGCGATCGTCGACGGCACGCCGACAGGCGCCTGCTCGGTCGCGGTGAGGTCGGTGCCGTCGTTCGAGGGCGACGCGCCCTGGAAGATCCGGCCGGCCTCGCTCTTGCCGTCGAGGTCGAAGCTGTACTGCTTGCTCTGGAGTCCCAGGTCGACGAGCTTCTTGACCTCGGGGAACTGCTCCGCGTTGGTCTTCGGGATCGGCAGGAGCTTGCCCCAGTCGACGCCGAGCGTCTCGAGCGCCTTCGCGTACGCGTTCTCGTGCGCCTGGTCGCGCACGATGAGGTACGCGACGGTGGCGCGGGCGACGGGGTTGTCGGTCATCTCGTAGATGCGGCACTTCTGCAGGCGGCCGGTCGACTCGAGCATGACGTTGTAGAGCAGGTCGAGCGGGAGGTTGCCCGAGTTGTAGACGTAGCTGCCGCTCCACGGGTTGCCGGCGGCGTCGACGGGCAGCGCGCCCTGGGCGCCCACGAGGTGGTGGTGGATGTTGCCGTGGTCGAGCGCGATGCTCAGCGGCGTCTTGCCGCCCTTGCCCGGGGTGTCCAGCGGGTCGGTGAGCTTGCCGGTGTACTCGGGCGCGCCGTCGAGCAGGCGCGAGATGGTCGTGCCGATGAGCTCGACGTGGCTGATCTCCTCGGTGCCGACGCCCTGGATCAGGTCGCGGTACGGCTTGGCGGCGGCGCCGCGGAAGTTCATCGCCTGGAAGAGGTACTGCATCATCGTGCGCATCTCGCCGAACTGGCCGCCGAGGCCCTCCTGCAGCGCGTTGGCGGCGGCGGGGTCGGGCTCGCCGTCGGCGATCTCGTTGATCCAGGTCTGTGCGTGGAAGTACATAGGGGCTCCTATTTCTTCGTGCGGCGAAACCGTCGCCCCTCCACCCTGCTCCGGCTCGCGCGCGCTGACCTGGCGAGCCGAGGGGGTTGCCAGGGTCGGGCCGACCGGGTAGGGGTGGGCGGGTGTCCGACGGTCGTCGCTCCCGGTCCCGCGCGGATCCGCCCCGGTAGGGTGTGCGCAGCAACCGGGGATCCGACCGGCCCGCGACCCGGCGGGCGCGACGTCCGTCGCCGCCTCGGAGGATGCCGGATGGAGCACGGGTGAGCGTCAGGAGCGGCGGCGAGCGGCTCGGCCTCCGTGAGGTCGCGGAGCGCGCGGGCGTCTCGCACATGACCGTCTCGCGCGTGCTCAACGGGCATCCGCAGGTGAAGGAGTCGACGCGGCAGCGCGTGCTCGAGGTCGTCGCCGAGCTCGACTTCCGGCCGAACATGGCGGCCCGCCAGCTCGTGACGCAGCAGGCACTGCGCATCGGCGTGCTCATCGAGAGCGCGGTGGAGTTCGGGCCGTCGAGCATCCTCCGCGCCATCGAGCGGTCGGCGCGCGACGGCGGCTACTCGGTCGCGTCGTTCGCGCTGCGCGACGACGAGGACGCGACCCCCGAGGAGGCCGTGCGCCACCTCACCGTCCAGGGCGTCGACGCGCTGTGCGTGGTCGCGCCGCGCTCGTCGTCCGTCGCCGTGCTGCGGACCATCACGACCGGGCTGCCGACGCTCGTGGTGAAGGCGGAGAAGGATCCGGCGTTCCTCACGGTGTCGGTGGACCAGTCCGCGGGCACCCGCCTCGCCGTCGACCACCTCGCGTCGCTCGGCCACCGCGACGTGCTGCACGTCTCCGGCCCGCTCGACTGGCTCGACGCGCGGGCCCGCGAGCGCGCGTTCCACACGCGCGCCCGGGCGTGGGGCATGCGCGAGCGGCCCATCGTGATCGGCGACTGGTCGAGCGACTTCGGCTACGACTTCGCGAAGGGGCTCACGGCGGTGCCCGAGTACACGGCCGTGTTCGTGGCCAACGACGAGATGGCGCTCGGCGTGGTGCACGGGCTGCACGACCGCGGGATCCGCGTGCCCGAGGACCTGAGCGTCGTCGGCTTCGACGACCTCCCCGTCTCGCGCCACTTCCTCCCGCCGCTCACGACCGTGCGGCAGGACTTCCCGGCGCTCGGCGCGCTCGTGGTGGACGTGCTCATCGCGGCGATCGAGGGGCGCGAGATCCCGCAGGCGACCCGGATCCCGGCCGAGCTCGTGGTGCGCGACTCGAGCGCCGCCGCCCGCCGCCTCGACTGAATCCGGCACCCGGAGGATCCGGCGCCCCGGCCCCTCGCCGCGCCGCCGACCGGCGGCTACAGTCGAGCACACCGGGCCCGCCCGGCACGCGGCCGCCGCCCGGCCCGGAACCCGAGGAGCACCAGGTGCGTGACGCACGGGGATCGACGACGATCCGCCCGACCGACCCGACGGCCGCTCCCGCGCCCAGATCCGCGCAGACCGCGCGCCCCCACGGACCGGCGCGCCCCACCGTGCGCATGCGGGGCATCACCGTCGCCTTCCCGAACGGCGTCGCGCTCGACGGCGTCGACCTCGACCTCCACCCCGGCGAGGTGCACGCGCTCCTCGGCGAGAACGGCGCAGGCAAGTCGACGCTCATCAAGGCGCTGCTCGGGGTGCACCGCATCGAGGCGGGCGAGATCCTCGTCGACGGCGAGCCCGTGCGGCTCGGCGGGCCGGCCGACGCGCGCGCCCTCGGGATCCAGGCCGCGTTCCAGGAGTCGCACCTGGTCGAGAACCTCAGCGTCGGCGAGAACGTGATGCTCGGGCACGAGGCGCACGGCCGCCTCGGCATCTCCTGGCGCGCCACCCACGCGCGCGCCGCCGCCATGCTCGCGGAGCTCGGCCTCGCCGACCTCGACCCCCGCGACCGCCTCGCCGACCTCTCCCCCGCCAGCCGCCAGCTCGTCTCCATCGCCCGCGCCATGGTCGACCGGCCGCGCGTCCTGGTGCTCGACGAGCCCACCTCGAGCCTCGACGCCAACGATGTCGCGCGCCTCTTCCAGGTGATCCGGCGCCTCCGCGACCAGGGCGTCGCGATCCTCTTCGTCTCCCACTTCCTCGAGCAGGTGCTGGCGCTCAGCGACCGGATGACGGTCCTCCGCGGCGGCGTGAAGGTGAGCGACCACCTGCCGCACGAGATCGACCGGGCCGAGCTGATCGCGCGCATGATCGGCTCGGACGTGGCGCACCTCACGCGCATCGGCTCGGAGCGGCGGGCGCACCGCGTGGATCCGGTCGGACCGCCGCTGTACCGCGCCGCCGGCGTGGGACGTCGCGGGATGCTGCGACCCGTCGACCTCGAGCTGCACCCGGGCGAGGTGGTCGGCATCGCCGGGCTCCGCGGATCCGGCCGCACCGAGCTCGCGCGCCTGCTCGCGGGCGCCGACCGGGCCGACGGCGGCGTGGTGACGCTCGGCGGGCGCGACGTGGTGATCGACCGGCCGGCCGACGCGCTGCGGAACCGCGTCGCGCTCTCCGCGGAGGACCGCGGCGCCGAGGGCCTCATCGGCGAGCTGAGCGTGCGGGAGAACATCGTGCTCACCCTGCAGGCGCTGCGCGGCTGGGCGCATCCGCTCTCGAAGGCCGAGCGCCAGGACCTCGTCGAGCGGCACATCGAGCACTTCGGCATCACGCCGGCGGATCCCGCGACGCCCGCCGGCGAGCTCTCCGGCGGCAACCAGCAGAAGGTGCTGCTCGCGCGCTGGCTGGCGATCCGGCCGCGCGTGCTGATCCTCGACGAGCCGACCCGCGGCGTCGACATCCGCGCGAAGGTCGACATCCAGGCGCACATCGCGCAGCTCGCGCTCGAAGGCGTGGCCGTGGTGTTCATCTCCAGCGCGTTCGACGAGCTCGTGCGCGTGAGCGACCGGATCGTCGTGCTCAAGGACCGGGAGAAGATCGGCGAGCTGGCCAACGGGCCGGGCGTGACGGTCGACACGCTCGTCGAGCTGATCGCGGCGCCCGCCGAGGAGGACGACGAGGGGGACTTCCCGCTGCCGGAGCTGCCGGAGCTACTGGACCTGCCGGAGCCGCCCCGGCGCTGAGGCGCGATCGCAACTCCTGCACCCTTGTGCCGCCGGAACTGTTACCGGTAACATCCCGAGCACGCGGCAGCACCCCGCGAACCGCGACGTCCGGTCCCCGAGGACCGGAACGGGACGCCGACGTCCCGCCATCTCAAGGAGGAGATACATGTCCACGAAGAGGCGCATCGCCACCATCGCCGCAGCCGGGGCCATCGCCCTCGGCCTCGCGGCCTGCAGCAGCAACTCCGGCACCGGATCCACGGCGGGCGGCGCCGCGGACAGCGGCGGCGAGACGGCCACCGTCGGCTTCGTCGCGGTCGGCCCCGAGGGCGCCTGGCGCCAGGCCAACGAGAAGGACATCCAGGACACCTTCACGAAGGAGGCCGGGTTCGACCTCAAGTACGCGCCCGCCACCAACAACGACCAGAAGTCGCAGATCGACGCGTTCACGTCGTTCGTCGACGAGGGCGTCGACGTGATCCTGCTCTCGGCCACCGAGGGATCCGGCTGGGAGGACTCGCTCGAGCGCGCCAAGGAGGCCGAGATCCCCGTGGTCCTCATCGACCGCGGCATCGAGCCGGACGACGACTCGCTCTACGCGACCCGCATCGCGCCCGACAACATCGCCGTCAGCTCGTCGGTCGCCGACTGGGCGAAGACCGCGCTGCCCGAGGGCGGCAAGTACTTCACCCTCGAGGGCCCGGCCGGCGTCTCGGTCGTCAACGAGCGCAACGAGGGCTGGGACGAGGTCATCGGCGCCGAGGGCTCCTTCACGAAGGTCGGCGCGCAGACCGCCAACTGGTCCACCGAGGAGGCGAAGAGCGTCTTCGAGACCGTGCTCAAGTCGAACGCGAACGACGTGCAGATGGTCTTCGCGCAGAACGACGAGATGGGCCTCGGCGCCGTCCAGGCCGTCGAGGAGGCGGGCCTCCCGCCCGGCGAGGACGTGAAGATCGCGACCATCGACGGCACGAAGAACGCGCTGCAGGCGCTGGCCGACGGGAAGCTCAGCTTCGTCGCCGAGTACAACCCGCTGTTCGGCGGCACCGCGCTCGAGGCCGTGCAGGCGCTGCTCGACGGCGAGAGCGTCGAGTCGTCGATCGTCGTCCCGTCCGACGTGTTCGACTCGCCCGAGAAGGCCGCCACCGCGCTGCCCGACCGGAAGTTCTGACCCGCCCGCACGGACACCCGCGGCGGGGCGGACCATCCGCCCCGCCGCCCACCCGCCCGGCGACGACGCCGGCGGAGGAACGGAGCACGCGCCATGCAGGCACCCAGCCCGATCGTCGAAATGCAGGGCATCACCATCTCCTTCCCCGGCGTCAAGGCGCTCGACGGGGTGAGCTTGAGGCTCTTCCCGGGCGAGGTCCACACGCTCATGGGCGAGAACGGCGCCGGGAAGTCGACGCTCATCAAGGCGCTCACGGGCGTGTACGGGATCGACTCCGGCCGCGTGGTCGTCGCCGGCACCGAGCGCCGCCTCTCCGGCACCGCCGACGCGCAGTCCGCCGGGATCTCCACGGTCTACCAGGAGGTCAACCTCTGCGGGAACCTCACCATCGGCGAGAACGTCATGCTCGGCCACGAGCGGCGCGGCCGGTTCGGCATCGACTGGAAGGGCACGCACGCCGCCGCCTCCGAGGTGCTGGCGCGCGTGGGGCTCGGGCACCTGGATCCGCGCACCCCGCTCTCCTCGCTCAGCCTCGCGCTGCAGCAGCTCGTCGCCATCAGCCGCGCGACCGTCGTCGACGCCCGCGTGCTGATCCTCGACGAGCCGACCTCCAGCCTCGACGCCGACGAGGTCGAGGGCCTCTTCCGCGTGATGCGCCGCCTCCGCGACGAGGGCGTCGCCATCCTCTTCGTCTCCCACTTCCTCGACCAGGTCTTCGCGATCAGCGACCGCCTCACGGTGCTCCGCAACGGGAGGCTCGTGGGCGAGCACCTCACGCGCGACATCGACCGGGCCGGGCTCATCGCCCTGATGATCGGCAAGGACCTGCAGGCCCTCCGCTCCCTCGACCGCGAGCGCGCCTCGCGGCAGGTGGCCGACGGCGAGCCCGTGTACCGGGCCACCGGGATCGGCCGGAAGGGCTCGCTCGACGCGACCGACGTGGAGCTCCGCCGCGGCGAGGTCGTGGGCCTCGCCGGGCTGCTGGGATCCGGCCGCACCGAGCTCGCGCGCCTCCTCTACGGCGTCGACCGGCCCGACACCGGATCCGTGACCATGGACGGCCGGACCGTCGCGATCTCCTCCCCCGCGAAGGCGCTGAGGCACCGCATCGCGTTCTCGAGCGAGAACCGCCGCGACGAGGGGATCATCCGCGACCTCAGCGTGCGGGAGAACCTCGTGCTCGCCGTGCAGGCGAAGCGCGGTTGGGCACGTCCCCTGGCGCGCAAGGAGAAGGACCGCATCGTCGCGAAGTACCTCACCGAGCTCAACGTGCGGCCCGCGGATCCCGACCGGCCCATCCGCAACCTGTCCGGCGGCAACCAGCAGAAGGTGCTGCTCGGCAGGTGGCTCGCGACCGAGCCGGAGCTGCTGATCCTCGACGAGCCGACCCGCGGGATCGACGTGGGCGCGAAGGCGGAGATCCAAGAGCAGGTCGCGGCCCTCGCCGACACGGGCGTCGCCGTCGTCTTCATCTCCTCGGAGCTCGAGGAGGTGGTGCGGCTCAGCGACCGGATCGTCGTGCTCAAGGACCACCGCAAGATCGCCGAGCTGGAGGCGGGACCCGACGTGACGGCCCAGTCCATCGTCGCCGCCATCGCGGAGGAGGGTGTCTCCGACATCGCGCTCGAGACTGTGCCCGACACCGCCCACCCCACCGCGCCCGAGGAGGCCGCACGATGAGCGACACCACCCCCGCGAAGCGGAGCGCGCGCCCGCTCGGCGACGTGCTGCACCGGCCCTGGTTCTGGGGCACGGTCGCGATCGTGCTGCTGCTGGCGATCAACGTGGCGAAGGACCCCGGCTACCTCGCGCTGTCGGTGAACCCGGACACGGGGAACCTGGTGGGCAACCTCGTCGACATCCTCCGGGCCGCCGCGCCCGTGCTCATGATCGCGGTCGGCATGTGCCTCGTGGTCGCCACGGGCGGCATCGACCTCAGCGTCGGCTCGATCATGGTGGTCGCCGGCGCCGTCTCCATGGAGTTCCTCAAGGCCGCCGGATCCGACTCGCTCGGCGTCGCGCTCGGCGCGATGGGCCTCGCGCTCCTCATCGCCGGGATCCTCGGCGCGGTCAACGGCATGCTCGTCTCGGTCGTGGGGCTGCAGCCGTTCATCAGCACGCTCGTGATCATGCTCGCCGGCCGCGGCCTCGCGAAGGTCATCACGGCGGGCCAGAACACGGCCGCCGCCAACGAGCCGTTCCGCTGGGTCGCGAACGGCTACCTCGTGGGGCTGCCGGTGGTGTTCCTGCTGGCCGTGCTGATCACGATCGGCGTGGCCGTGCTCGTGCGGCGGAGCGCGCTCGGCCTCATGATCGAGGCGATCGGCATGGATCCCCAAGCCGCGCGCCTCGCGGGCCTCGACCGCCGCGCGCTCCTGTTCACCGCCTACATCGCGAGCGGCCTGCTCGCGGGCGTCGCGGGGATCTTCGCCACCGCCAGCGTCATGACGGTCGACGTCTCCCGCACCGGCTACCAGCTGGAGCTCGACGCGATCCTCGCGGTCGTGATCGGCGGCACCTCGCTCGCGGGCGGCAAGTTCCACCTGCTCGGGGCCGCCGTCGGCGCGCTCCTCATCGCGACCCTCGACAAGACCGTCGTGTTCCTCGGCATATCGTCGTCGGCCACGCCGGCGTTCAAGGCGATCGTGATCGTCGCGATCGTGCTCCTGCAGTCCCGGCGCGTCCGCGCGCTGTTCACCAGGCGCCGCCCGGCGGCGCCCACCCCCGTGCCGACCGAGAAGGAGGCCGTGCCCGCATGAGCGCCACGACGATCCAGCCGCCCCTGACCCCGACGCCCGCGCCGGGACCCGGCACCGCATCCCGGCCGCCGCGCCGCCGCCTGCGCCTCCGGCTCGACTCGCTGCCGACGGTCGCCGCCCTGGTGATCCTGCTGGCGATGCTGGCGTACGGCGAGATCGCGTACGGCCGCATCCTGCAGGCCGCGACGCTGTCGAACCTGCTCATCAACAACGCGCACGTCATCGTGCTGGCGGTGGGCCTCACCTTCGTGATCCTCACGGGCGGCATCGACCTGTCCGTCGGCGCGATCGTCGCCGCCAGCAGCGTCGCGGGCGTGCTGCTCGCGAACGCGGGCTGGGACCCCTGGGTGGTGATGGTGCTGATGATCCTCATCGGCACGGCATCCGGCGTCGTCTCGGGCGTGCTGATCCAGTTCTTCGACGTGCAGCCGTTCATCGCGACGCTCGCGATGATGTTCCTCGGCCGCGGCCTCGCCTCCATCCTCAGCACCGTGCCCGAGCGCCTCGACGACGCGTCGCCGCTGCGCTCGCTCGCCACGAACATGAAGGTGGTCGACGGCCCGAAGGTCAATGACGTCGTGACGACGCCGGGCGTGCTCATCGCGCTCGTGGTGGTGGCGGTCGCGTTCTTCGTGCTGCACCGCACGCGCCTCGGCCGCACCGTGTACGCGACCGGCGGATCCGAGCAGTCGGCCGCGCTCATGGGCCTGCCCGTTCGCCGCACCAAGCTCGCCGTCTACGTGATCAGCGGCACGCTCGCCGGCCTCGCCTCGGTGATCTACACGGCCCGGCTCGGCAGCGCGCAGAACATCACCGGCATCGGCTGGGAGCTCGACGCGATCGCCGCGACCGTGATCGGCGGCACCCTCCTCACGGGCGGCGTCGGCTTCGTGCTCGGCTCGGTCGTCGGCGCGCTCATGCTCGGCCTGATGAACGTGCTCATCACGCGCGACGGCGGCATCCCGCCCGAGGCGACCACGATCATCACGGGCGGGATCCTGCTGGTCTTCGTGCTGCTGCAGCGCGCGGTGATGGCGCGGCGGCGGCGGACATAGATCCCGTCGGAGGTGCGCGGGATCATGAGGGGACCGCGCCCGCCCGCCACGTCAGGATCCGCATGACCCACCCGCTCCCGCTGCACGTCACCGACGCCGACCTCGACGACCTGCGCGACCGGATCCGCCGCACCCGCTGGGCGCCGGAGTGGCCGGTCGAGCCGTGGGAGGCTGGCACCGACCAGGCGACACTGCGACGCCTCGCTGCTGTCTGGGCCGACGGGTTCGACTGGCGGGCGCGCGAGCGGGAGATCCGCGCGCTGCCGTGGGCGGTCGCCGACCTCGACGGCACGCCGATCTCCTACCTGCGCTTCGACGCCGAGCGCGCCGGCGGCCTGCCGATCGTCCTCACGAACGGCTGGCCGAGCTCCGCGCTCGAGATGGTGCCGCTCGCCGAGCGCCTGTCGCAGCCGTCCCGCTTCGGCGGCGACCCCGCCGACGCCGTCACCGTCATCGTGCCCGCGCTTCCCGGCTTCCCGCTCTCGCCGCAGCGGCCGCGCATCGACGAGCAGACCCACGAGCTCTGGCACCGGCTGATGACCGAGGAGCTGGGCTTCGCGCGGTACGCGGCGCACGGCGGCGACCTCGGCGCGGGGATCACGTCGCGGCTGGCGGAAGCGCACCCGGAGGCGGTGGCGGGGATCCACCTGATGGCGGTCGCCGCCCCGCGGGACCTCGACGAGGCGACGCTCACGGACGAGGAGCGCGTCCACGTGGACGAGGTGCGTGCGTGGGAGGCGACCGAGGGCGGCTACGAGCACCAGCAGCGGACGCGTCCGCTGACGCTCGCGCCCGCGCTGCAGGACTCGCCCGTCGGGCTGCTGTCGTGGATCCTCGAGAAGCACCGCGCGTGGAGCGACTGCGGCGGCGACGTGTCCCGCGTGTTCCGTGACGACCACCTGCTGACGCTGGCGTCGCTCTACTGGTTCACCGGATCCATCGGCACCTCGCTCCGCCCGTACTTCGCGTCCGGCTCCGGCCGCACCGCCCCGGTGGAGCGCGTGGAGGTGCCGACCGCGGTCGCCGTCTTCCCGCATGACCTGGTGCACCCGCCCCGGAGCTGGGCCGAGCGCACCTACGACGTCGTCCGATACACGACCATGCCGCGCGGCGGCCACTTCGCGCCGCACGAGGAGCCGGGGCTGCTGGCGGACGACATCACGGCGTTCCTACGGATGCTGCGGTAGCGACGGTCGTCAGCGGGCGGCGCTCTCCGCGTCCGGCACGCCGCCCGCCGGGATCGGCTCCATGTGCCCCAGCTCGATCACGTTCCCGTCGGGATCGCGGAGCTGGCGCTGGTACATGAACCCGAGGTCGACGGCCGGCCGGGGCTCGGATCCGCCGGCGTCGAGGCCCGCGGTCGCCCGCGCGTCCACGTCGGCGCGGCTGTCGAGCATGACCGCGGTGATCGCCGCGGCGCTCGACGACGGATCGCCCACCGGCACGTCGAGGAACGACTGGAAGAAGTCGCGCGTGAGGAGCATGAAGGCGCTGCGGTCGGCCTCGACCACGAGGCACGCGGCGTTCTCGTCGGTGAAGTCGGGGTTCACGGTGCAGCCGACGGCCTCGTAGAAGGCGATCGCGCGGGGCAGGTCGGTGACGGGCAGGTTGACGAAGATCATGGGCATGGGTCTCTCCTTCGAGACGCAGGGACCGCGGGCGATGCGGGTGCGCCCATGCTGACGACGCATGCCCATGCCCGTCAAGACGGACGGCCACCGGTCCCCCTGCGGGGATCCGGTGGCCGTCGTCGTGCGTGCGGCGGATCAGCGCTTCTTCAGCGCCCCCGTCGACCACAGCGCCACCGCGATGAGCACCGGCTGGAAGAACAGGCGGCCGAGGCGCTTGCCGTCGGTGTCGAGGCCGAAGCCGTCGCGCTTGTGCACGTACTGCGCGATGTTGCCCGGGAAGATCGCCGTGAAGAACGCGGCGGCCGCCCAGCCGGCGAGGCCGCGGCGCGAGCGCGCGAACAGCAGGGCCGAGCCGAGCGTGATCTCGACGATGCCGGATCCGACGACGGTCACGTCCTCGGGCACCGGCAGCGACTTCGGGACCTGCGCGCGGAACTCCTCGCGCGCGACCGTGAGGTGCGAGACCCCGGCGAACGCGAGGAACGATCCGAGCACGACGCGGGCGGCCGTGCGCGGGAAGGACGTGCGGGCGACGCCGGCCATCAGTCGTCCGAGACCGTGACGACGACCTCGATGTTGCCACGGGTCGCGTTCGAGTACGGGCAGACCTGGTGGGCCTGGTCGGCGAGCTCCTGGGCGAGGTCGTGCTCGACCCCGGGGATGACGACCTCGAGGTGCACGGCGAGCTGGTACCCGCCCTGGCCGTTGGATCCGATGCTCACGCGGCTGCCGACGCTCGAGTCGGCGATCTTCACCTTGCGCGCGCGGGCGACGCCCTGCAGCGCGGAGTGGAAGCACGCGGCGTAGCCGGCGGCGAAGAGCTGCTCGGGGTTCGCGCCCTCGCCGGATCCGCCCATGGCCTTGGGGATGGAGAGGTCGAGCGCGAGGTCGCTGTCGCTGACGGCCACGCGGCCGTCGCGGCCGGCTCCCGTGGCGAGGGCCTCCGCGGTGTAGAGGGCGTCCATGTCGGTTCCTTCCGTTCGTGGCCGCTCGTGGCGGCCGTGGGTGGGGATGGGTGGTGCGGATCAGGGGGTGCGGCTGCGCGCCGACGCCTCGGCCGGCCGCGTCGCGGGGTGCGCGAGCGCCTCGGCCGTGGCGTCCTGCACGCCCGCGGTCAGCAGGTGCAGGGTGGCGAGCAGCTGACGAGCGCGGTCGAGGTCGAGGCCCATGCCGCGGAAGATCGCCGCGGGCACGTGCGCGAGCTCGGCCCGGACAGTGCGGCCGCGCTCGGCGAGCGACACCGTGACCACGCGCTGGTCGGTGGAGACGCGGCGGCGGGTGATGAAGCCGGCCTCCTCCATCCGCGCGAGCAGCGGCGACAGCGTCCCCGAGTCGAGGTCGAGCTGCTGCCCGAGCTCGGTGACCGTGCGGTCGTCGCCCGACCACAGCAGCACCAGCACGAGGTACTGCGGGTAGGTGAGGCCCCACGGCGCGAGGAGCGCGCGGTACGCCTGGGTCGTGGATCGCGACGCCGTGTAGAGCGAGAAGCACACCAGCTCGTCGGCGATGCGCGCGGGCGGCGCGGTCTCGTCGGCGGGCGGGCAGCTCTCGGTTCCGGTCATGCTCCGACCTTGCCACGGAACAAGGTTGTGCGCAATCCATCTAGGGCGATGCCCAGCGGAAGAGCGCCGGCGCGTACCCTGGAGCGACATGATCACGAGACGAGAGGCCGCGCTGCGGCTGGGCATCCCGCTGGAGATGGCCACGCGCCACGGCATCCCGGGGCGCGTCCCGGAGTCCGAGATCGCCGCGATGGACCAGGATCCGCCCGGCTGGCTCGCGCAGTCCCGCGCGAACGCGACCGGCAAGCGCCCCGTCTGGGTGCAGCTCACGTGCGAGGTCTGCGGCTTCACCGAGGCCGTGCGCCCGAAGAAGTGGTGGCCGGAGTTCTCCTACCTCTCCTGCGAGCGGCACTCCCCCGACGAGCTGCCGGAGCCCGCGCTCGGCCTCGCCCGCCGCGAGGTCGACGGGATCGGCAGCCGATTCGTGGGCGTGGTGGACGAGCGGGCGTAGCGCTCTCCACGAGCGACCGGCCGGGTCACGCCGCGACGACCTCCGCGTGCATCCGCTCGTGCCCCGCCCCGCCCTCGCGCAGCGCCGGGCAGTGCTCCGGGGTCGGGTGCAGGCAGATGTCGATGACGCGGGTCAGCTCCTCGCGGGCGCGCTCGAGCTCGGCGATGGCGGCGGTGATCCGGTCGCGCTCGGAGCGGAGGAGCGCGAGCGACTCGGGCGCCGCGACGCCCGAGTCGACGCTCGGGAGCAGCTGGCGGATCGTGCGACTGGAGAGGCCCGCGGCGAACAGCTGCTGGATGAGCTGCACGCGCTCGACGGCGGTCTCCGGGTAGACGCGCTGGCCGCTCGTGGTGCGCTCGGCCGGCAGCAGGCCCTGCTCCTCGTAGTACCGGAGCGCCCGGGTGCTCACGCCCGCTCGCCCCGCCACGTCGCCGATCCGCAGCATGCCGCCCTCTTCCCTCGTGATCCGTCGGAGACGTCGATCTCGCGGGCGGACTTGCCCTTCACGTCGACGTCAACTCCTAGCGTAGGCCGCGCCGCACCCCGCGAACGGCGCGGGCGGCAGGAGGAATCACGCATGGACATCACCGATCAGGTCGCCCTCGTCACCGGCGCCAACCGCGGCATCGGCCGCACCTTCGTCGAGGAGCTCCTCGAGCGCGGCGCCCGCAAGGTCTACGCGACCGCGCGCCGGCCCGAGGCGATCGACATCCCCGGCGTCGAGGTGCTGCGCCTCGACCTCGCCGACGCCGCATCCGTGAGCGCCGCCGCCGAGGCCGCGCAGGACGTGACGCTCGTCGTCAACAACGCGGGCATCTCGACGGGCGCCGCGCTCATCACGGGCGACATGGCGGAGATCCGCCGCGAGATGGACACCCACTTCTACGGGACGCTCGGCGTGATCCGCGCCTTCGCGCCCGTGCTCGCGGCCAACGGCGGGGGCGCGATCGTCAACATCCTGTCGGCGCTGTCGTGGTTCTCGACCTCCGGCAACGGCGGCTACGCGGCGGCGAAGGCGGCCGAGTGGAACATGACCAACGCGGTGCGGCTGGAGCTCGCCGGGCAGGGCACGTTCGTGCAGGGCGTGCACCTCGGGGCGGCCGACACCGACATCATGGCCGGCTACGACGGCCCGATGATCGCCCCGCGCGACGTGGCCCGGGCGTCGCTCGACGGCGTGGCCGCGGGATCCGTCGAGGTCGTCGTCGACGGCTGGAGCCGCATGGTGAAGGACTCGCTGGCCGGCGACCCCGCCCCGTTCTACGAGAGGATGCGCGCGATCCTCGACTGACCGCCGCCGGGGATGGGCTGGCGGCCGATCGCCGGGGCAGGTCGGTCGCCGGGTCAGAGGGACTCGAGCACGTCGACCGCCTGCCGCACCCCGCCATCCCGCCGCATGAGCCCGCCCGCCTCGGCCGCCCGCTCGCGCCGGGACAGGGCGTCGCCCATCGCGGACACGAGGGCGTCGACCGACAGACGGCGCAGCGGGATCGGGGCGGCGGCCACCCCCTGCCGGTGCAGGTGAGCGGCCCAGAACGGCTGGTCGGCCATGAAGGGCACGACGACCGCGGGCACGCCCGCCCGGGCGACGGCGTGCGAGGTGCCGGCACCGCCGTGGTGCACGGCGAGCGCCGCGCCCGGCAGGATCCGGTCGAACGGCGCCGACCGCACCACCAGCACGTCGGGTCCGCGCGACTCCGCCGGCAGCGCGAGCCCGCCCCACCCGGTGAGGACCAGCACCCGCAGGCCGTGGGCGCGGGCGGCCGTGACGATCGCGCGCCCGCGGGCCGACGCGTCGCCCTTCGCCATGGAACCGAACGAGGCGACGACGTAGGGCCCGGCGCCGAGGAATCCGCCGACGACCGGGTCCAGGGATGCCGCCGACGCCTCCTCGTACCAGGCGCCCGTCTGGTGCACCCGCTCCGGCCAGTCGTCGGGACGCGACAGCAGCTGCGGGCTCACGGCCATGAGCGTCGCGCGCGACGGCGAACGGAAGTCCGGACGACGACGTCCCGGCAGCTCGGCCGCGGCGCGCGCGACGTCGCCGTCGAAGAGGCGCGCGATGGCGCGCGGCACCGCGTAGGTGGAGCGGTTGCGCGCACCGAGGTCGCGGGTGGCCGTGGGACCTCCGGCGGCGGGGAAGCGCGCGCTGGCGGTGGCCACCGGCGCGAACTCCACCACCACGCGCGGGACGCCGAGCGCGTCCGCCACCATCGGCGCGCTGAGGATCAGGGGGTGGTGGACCACCACGTCGGGCTCGAAGGCGACCGTCTCGCGGACCGCCGCGACGATCATCCGCCGCATCGCGGGCCGCACCTCCGTGCGGAGGTGGTGCGCGAGGGCCCAGGGGGTGCGGCCGGAAGGGGAGAGCACCCGCTGCGCGTCCAGGTCGAGGCGCACGCAGTGCACGCCCTCGGGCGCCACCGCGTCGTCGGGCAGGGCGAGCCGCACCTCGTGACCGCGGGACGCGGCGTGTCGCGCCAGGGCCGCGAAGGGCTCCACGTCGCCCCGGGTACCGGCGGTGAGCAGCATCAGGCGCATCCGCCCAGTCTGGGCCCGGAAGCCGTAAGGCCGACGCCCGCGCCCACCGCGTACGCTCGTGCGAGTGACCGACGGCAGCGAGACCATGTCCTGTGGCACGCCCTCCGAGATCATCGTGGCCGCGCGCCGCCTCGTGCTCATCTCGCGACCGGTGCTGTGGATCAACACCATCGGGTCCGGCCTCGTGGCCATCTGGCTCACCGGCGCGCTCTTCGACCTGCGGGCCCTGCCGATCATCCTGTGGCTGACCCTGCCGTTCAACCTGCTCATCTACGGCGTGAACGACGTCTACGACCAGGACACGGACGCGGCCAACCCGCGCAAGGGCTCCATCGAGGGCGCCCGGATCCGCCAGTCCGAGGTGCGGCTCATCGCGTGGGCCGTCGCCGCCGTCAACATCCCGTTCCTCGTCTGCTTCCTGCTCGTGCTGCCGCCGCTCGCGAACGCGGCGATCCTGCTCTACGCCGGCGTGTTCGTCTTCTACTCCGTGCCCCCGCTGCGCTTCAAGGCGCGACCCTTCCTCGACTCGCTGAGCAACGCGGCCTACGCGCTGCCCCTGGTGATCGTGCCGGCGGCCCTCGAGGTGACGCCGGTCTGGCCCGCCGCCCTGGGCCTCATGGCCTGGAGCGTGGCCAAGCACGCCTTCGACGCGGTGCAGGACATCGTGGAGGACCGCGACGCGGGCATCACCACCACCGCGGTGCGGCTCGGCCCGCGCGGGACGGCCGTGTGGAGCGGGGCCTGGTGGATCGTCTCGACGGCGCTGTTCGCCGTGGTGAGCGTGCCGGTGGCGGCCCTCAACCTGCTCATCGCCGGGATCCTCGTGGTGTCGCTGCTGCGCGATCCGACGCCCGAGACCGGCCACCGCCTCTACCGCCTGTCGGTCGCCTTCCCGTACATCGCGGGGACGTTCGCCGGGGTGCTGCTCATGGTCTCGATCGTGCTGGGAGGCACCCCGTGAGCCGCGTCGTCGTGGTCGGCGGCGGGATGGGCGGGCTCACCGCCTCCGCGCTGCTCGCGCAGGCGGGCCACCGCGTCACTCTGCTCGAGGCCTCCCCCGAGCTCGGCGGCAAGAGCCGTCGGATCCTGCTGGGCGAGGACCGCATCGACACCGGACCGTCGCTGGTGACGTTCCCGGCGGTGTGGGACGAGCTGCTGCGGCGGCTCGGCGACGGCGGGCGCGCGCCCGAGCGGACCCGCGACGCCGGCGCGCTCGACCTGGTGAGGATGCCCGAGGTGGGCCGCTACTACTACGACGGCGAGGAGACCTCGCTGCCGGTGGCGCCCGACCACCCCTGGTACCCCGCCTGGAAGCGGTTCTCCGACCTGCACGCGCCCCTCGCCGACGACGTGACGGAGCTGCTGCTCGCCGACCCCCTCGACCGGGCCGCCCTCCCGGCGCTGCGCCGGCTGCTGGACGTCTACGGCTCGCGCCTCACCACGCGCGCCTACCTCGACGGCCTGCCGTGGCTGCCCGACGGGCTGCGCGAGATCATCGCGATCCACACCCTCAACGCGGGCGTCTCGCCCGCGCGCACCCCGGCCCTCTACGCGAGCATGCCGGCGATCATGGCGGAGACCGGCGCCTGGGTGCCGCGCGGCGGCGTGTACGAGATCGTGCTCGCGCTGGGCCGGCTGGCCGAGGCGGCCGGGGTGGAGATCCGCACCGGCGAGGCCGTCACCCGCATCGAGCGCGGCTCGGTCACCACCGAGGCCGGCCGCTACCCCGCCGACCTCGTCGTCAGCGCCCTGGACGCCGACCGGTTGGCCACGCTGACGGGTCCGTCGCGGATCCCGGCGCTCCCCCGCCTGCGCCCCCGCACCCTCTCCTGCTCGGCCGTCGCGGTGTACGGCGTGCTGCGGGAGGAGCTGCCCGCGGAGATCGCGACGCACAGCGTGGTGCTGCCCACTCGGCCCGCGGCGCTGCACCGCAGCCTCGAGGCGGGCGACGAGCCGGCGGACACCATGGTGTTCGTCAACCAGTACCGCGCCGGCGAGGTGTACCCGAACCCGCGCAGCACCCTCGGGATCCTGCTCACCGCGCCCGCCGACGGCCGTCGCTACACGGCGGATCACCCCTTCGTGCGGCGCGAGGTCGACCGCGTCTCGGCGGCGATGGGGCTCGACCGGCCCCTCACCGACCTCCTCGACGAGCAGACCGTGCTCGATCCGCGGTACTACGGCGAGGGCGGCGAACCGCACGGCGCGCTCTACGGCGCGGCGCGACCTCCGTGGCTGAGCGGGCCGTTCCACCGCCCCTCGTACAACGACCCCTGGCGGCCCTGGCTGTGGCGGGTCGGCGCGTCGGTGCACCCCGGCGGCGGCATCCCGGCGGTGGTGGGCGGCGCGATGATCGCGGTGACCCGGCTGCTCAAGTCGAACCCGGCCTGACGCGGGGGCCCGCCGCGGCTAGCCCGCGGTGACGCGCACGGATCCGCCCTCGAGCACGAACTCGAGCGCCGTGCCCTCGGGGAACTCGTCGCGGAGCTCGGCCGGCATGTCGCCCGTGACCGTGAGGACGCCGCGGGCGGGGAACGACCCGGCCGCGCATCCGCCGACGGGATCCGTGCCGCGGGCGAACTGCGGGGCGACGACCTGGTACCAGTCGTCCCAGCGGTCGGGGACGGGGCGGTCGGGATCCAGCGCGACGGTCCCGACGTCGCGGCCCGTCATCGACGCGAGGCCGGTGGTGAGCGCGACGGTCGCGCCGACCGCGACGAGGACGGACGCGGCCCAGAGGATCGCGGTGCGGCGGCGGCGCGGAGCGGGTGGGCCGGAGGCGAGGGCGTCGTCGCCGTCCGAGCGGTCCGCCGCCGGGTCGTGCGCTGCCGGGTCGCGCGCCTCGGGGGCGGGATCCGCGGGGTGCGACGCGGGCCGAGCGCCGGGTGCGGCCGCCCGCACCGAAGCCGACGCGACGGCCGTGCCACCCTGCCCCGCCTCGAGCTCCCGCAGCCGGTCGAGCTCGGCGTCGTCCAGGTCGGGCCGCGGTCCGTAGGCGCGACGCCGCAGCTCCCGAAGCTCGCCGCGCTGCGCCTCGTCCATGTGCCGATCCTGTCACCGTGCGACGCGCGCGCCCGGGTCGCGCCGCGGGCCTGTCCGCCGCACGCACGCGCGCCTACGCTCGGCCCATGCTCACCGAGACCGACCTGCGGCTGCCCGACGGCCGCACGCTGCACTGCTACGACACGGGATCCGGCGACGGCGCCGACCTCGTGGTCGTCTACCACCACGGCACGCCCAACGTGGGGCCGCCGCCCGCGCCGCTCGTCGAGGCGACGGAGGGCCGCGGGATCCGGTGGGTGTCGTACGACCGGCCGGGGTACGGCGGATCCACCCGGCACCCGGGCCGCAGCATCGCGATCATCGTGGCCGATGACCTGGCCGTCGCCGACGCGTTGGGCGTCGACCGGTTCGCCGTGCTCGGGCACTCGAGCGGCGCGGTGCTCGCGCTGGCCGCCGCGGCCGCGCTCCCGGGGCGGGTGCTCGGCGCGCTGTGCGGGGCGGCCCTCGCGCCGATCCGCGCGGAGGGCCTCGACTGGTTCGCCGGCATGCACGCGGGCGGCGAGCGGGAGCTGCGGGCCGCGGTGGCCGGACGCGAGGCGCTCGAGGAGGAGCTGGCCGCGTCCGCGTTCGACCCGGCGATGTTCACCGACGGCGACCTCCGCGCGTTGGAGACCGACTGGGCGTGGTTGAACGGGGTCGCGTCGCACGGCCTGGACGCGGGCCTCGGCGGCATGGTCGACGACGACCTCGCGCTCGTCGCCGACTGGGGAGTCGACCTCGCGGTCGTGACCGTCCCGGTGATCCTCCTGCACGGCGACGCCGACCGGATCGCGCCGGTCGCCCACGCGCGCTGGCTGGCCGACCGCGTGCCGGGTGCCGAGCTCGTGATCCGGCCGGGCGACGGCCACATCGCGGTGCTGCGGGGCGCGGCGGAGGCGCTCGCCCGGCTGAGGGCGCGGATCGCCGCCGCATAGAAGAGGAACGCACCCGCGGAAACGGCTCTCGCCGACCCGGACGGATCCGGATCGGCGAGAGAGATGGAGCGGTACGCGTCAGTGCCCGCGCGACACCCGCCGCGGCAGGGCGAACACGAGCGCGAACGCGACGACCGCGAAGATCGCGCTGACGCCCATGGCCGAGGCCGACGCGTCGGTGAACGCCTGCGGCACCATCTGCGGGCCGCGGATGCCGGCGCCGGCGACGCCCGCGAACAGCACGCTGCCGATGACCGCGATGCCGACCGCCGAGCCGACGCGCTGCACGGTGCCGATGACACCGGACGCCGCGCCCGCCTCGGCGGGGTCGACCGTCGCGACGATGAACTGCGCGTTCGGCGCGATGAAGAGGCCGTTGCCGATGCCCGCGAGCAGCAGCGGGACGAGGAGCATCCAGCTGTTCAGATCAGCGGCCGCCGTGTTCAGCAGCACGAGCCACAGCCAGATCAGGCCGACGCTGACGAGCGCGGTGCCGATCACGAGCACGGTGCGGCCGAGGCGGTTCGTGAGGCGGTTGCTCTGCGAGGAGCCGACGATGCTGCCGATGGCGAACGGGATCGAGACGAGCCCGGACTCGAGCGCCGAGTTGCCGAGACCCGACTGCCACAGGATCGAGATGGTGAAGAAGATGCTCGTGAAGGCCGCGAAGTAGACCATCGCGAGGATCACGCCGCCCGTGAAGGCCGGGTGCGAGAACAGGTGCGGCGGCACGAGGACGCCCTTCGAGCGCCTCGTCTGCATGACCTCCCACGCCCCGAAGAGCGCGAGGAGCACGACGCCGCCCGCGAGCGACAGGTAGGTCCAGAGCGGCCAGCCCTGGTCCTGGCCGTCGATGAGCGGCACGAGCAGGGCCACGAGGCCGGCGCTCACGAGGAGGATGCCGACGAGGTCGACGCCCGAGGGGGCGGCGGCCGGGGCGGATCCGCCCTGCTTCGCGCCCGCGCGCTGCCCGGACTGCGCGCGCACGTCGCCCGCGACCTCCTCGGCCACCCGACGGCTGGGGAGCAGGAAGATCGCGGCGATGACGGTCGCGAGGCCCACGGGCAGGTTCACGAAGAAGACCAGGCGCCAGCCCGACTCCTCCCCCGCGGCCTGGATGATGAGGCCTCCCACGATCGGGCCGAGCGCGGACGAGACGCCGATGACGGCGCCCATGATGGCGAACGCCTTGCCGCGCGCCTGCGGCGGGAACAGCAGCTGGATAAAGGCGGTCACCGCGGGCACGAACAGCCCGCCGGCGAGCCCCTGCACCACGCGCGCGATCACGAGCTGGAGGTCGTCCTGGGCCACACCGCACGCGAGGCTGGCGAGCGTGAAGAGCGCGATGCCCGTCACGAACACCCACTTGTGCCCGTAGCGGTCGCCGAGGCGGCCCGCGGGGATCAGCGCGAGGCCGAACGCGAGCGCGTAGCTGGAGATGATCCAGCTCAGCGTCGACTCGGAGGCGTCGAGGCTCGTGCGGATGGTCGGCAGCGCCACGTTCACGATGGTGGTGTCGAGCAGCGCGATGAACATGCCGGCGAGCAGCACGATGAGCGCCTGCCAGGCGCGGCGGGAGACGACCGGCGCGGCGGGCGCGGCGTCCCCGCCCTTCGCCGGTCGGGCGGATGCGGTGGTGTCGGACATGGACGCGAGTCCTTTCGTGCCGGCGCGCGCGTCGGCGGTGGTGCGGGCGGGACCCGGCTCGGCGGGCGCAGGGCGGGCGTGGGATGCGCGACCGGCGGGTCGGGCATCTCGACGCGGGCGGAGGGCGCTCGGGGAGGCGGATCCGCGTCGGTGCGGGAGGACGGTCGGGCGGATGCGCCCGTCGCACCAGTCTGGCACTGGTTGACCTGTGCGGCCCATTACGGGGTCCCGGCGGCCTGGGGAGGAGCGGCCCGCCGGGAGCGCGGCGCTCCCTACGCTGACCCCGGCGGCGGGACCCCGATCCCGGCGCCTTCCCCGCCCTCGTCGCGAGCCCCGGTCGCGCCCTCCCCTCCCCGGAGTCCGCATGCCCACGTCCCGTCCCCTCGTCCGCGCCCTGGTGGTCGGCGCCCTCCTCGCGCTCACCGGCGCCACCCTCACGCAGGCCGTGCCGGCGGCGTCGGCCGCGCCGGCAGCCGCGACGGCTACGACCGCTGCGACGGCTGCGACCGCCGCGACCGCCGCGACCGCCGCGCCTGCCGCCGCTGGATCCGGCACGCCGCTCCGCCAGATGGAGCGCCTGGACCGCGCCCCGGACGCCGCGGTCGTCCCGGGCGGCGTGCACCTGTCGTGGCGGATGCTGGGCACCGACCCCGACTCCATCGCCTTCGTGGTGGATCGCGACGGCACGCGGATTACCCCGACGCCCCTCACGCAGGCGACGGATCTCCTCGACGCCGGCGGCGGTCCGGGATCGCGGTACACCGTCTCGAGCGTCCTGGCCGGCGTCGAGCAGCGCGTCACGGCGCCCTTCGGCGTGCGGACGGGGCCGTACGCCTCCGTGCCCCTCGACGTGCCCGCCGGCGGCACCACGCCGACGGGCGAGGCCTACACGTACAGCGCGAACGACACGAGCGTGGGCGACGCAGACGGCGACGGCCGGTACGAGCTGTTCGTCAAGTGGGATCCGAGCGACTCCAAGGACAACGGCAAGGCCGGCTACACGGGCCCCGCGCTGCTCGACGCGTACCGCATGGACGGGACCCGGCTCTGGCGCATCTCGCTCGGGCCGAACATCCGCGCGGGCGCCCACTACACGCAGTTCCAGGTCTACGACTACGACGGGGACGGCCGGGCGGAGGTCGTGATGAAGACCGCGGACGGGACCGTCGACGGCACCGGGCGCACCATCGGCGACGCGCAGGCCGACCACCGGAACGCCCAGGGCTACGTCCTCTCGGGCCCCGAGTACCTCACCGTGTTCTCCGGGCTCACGGGCGCGGCGATCGACACGGTCCCGTACGACCCGCCGCGCGGCGACATCGGGTCCTGGGGCGACACCTACGGCAACCGGGTCGACCGGTTCCTCGCCGCCACCGCGTACCTCGACGGATCCCACCCCAGCGTGGTGATGACGCGCGGCTACTACGGGCGCACGGCGCTCGCGGCCTACGACTTCGACGGCACCCACCTGACGGAGCGGTGGAAGCTCGACAGCAGCGCCCCGGGCCAGGGGGCGGCCGCCGGCCAGGGTCACCACAACCTCGCGGTCGCGGACGTCGACGGGGACGGGAAGGACGAGATCGTCTTCGGCTCGATGACGGTCGACGACGACGGGACCCTCCTCTACTCGACCGGCCTCGGCCACGGCGACGCCATCCACGTGGGCGACCTCGTGCCCGGCAACCCCGGGCTGGAGGCGTTCGCCGTCCACGAGCACATGCAGGACTCCGGCAACCGCGCCGCCACCATGCGCGACGCGCGCACGGGGCGCATCCTCTGGAGCATCCCCGGGAACGCGGACACGGGCTTCGGCCTCACCGGCGACGTCGACCCGCGGTACCCCGGCTCCGAGTCGTGGGCCTACGGGCTGGACGCGACCGGCGCGCTCACGCCGCAGCTCCGCGCCGCCGACGGGACCCTCATCACGGACGCCATCCCGGACTCCAAGTTCGCCGTGTTCTGGGACGGGGACCCGCTGCGCGAGCAGCTCGGCGGCACCTACGACCCCGCGACGGGCGCCGCGGTGCCCGTCATCACCAAGTGGAACTGGACGACCCGGAACCGGGACGTCCTCCTGCGGGCCGACGGCGCCCTGACCGACAACGGCACCAAGGTGAACCCCATGCTGCAGGCCGACCTGCTCGGCGACTGGCGGGAGGAGGTCGTGGTCCGCAGCGCCGACTCGCACGAGCTCCGCATCTACGCGACGACCGACCAGTCCGACATGCGCCTGCGCACCCTCATGCAGGATCCGGTGTACCGGCTCGGCGTCGCGTGGCAGAACACGGGCTACGACATGCCGCCGCAGCCGAGCTACTTCATCGGCGCCGGGATGGCGGCTCCCCCGGCGCCGCGCATCCGTCTCACCGGGCCCGCGGCCGGGTAGGCGGGCGCCCGCTTCCGCCATCCGGTGGATGCGGGCGCCCGCGGCCGGTCGATAGCGTGGCCGGATGAGCGCCGCATCCGCACCCGACAGCGTCGACCGGTTCTGGGTGCGGCCGCGGCCCGACCGCGCCGGGCTCCGCTTCGACGTGATCCTCGCGCTCGTGATGCTCGTGCTCACCACCTTCAGCGTCATGCAGTACTACGCGCTCGGCATGTACCCGACGCGGCCCGCGGTCTGGGTGATCGCCGCCTGGATCCTGCTCGTGACGCTCCCGCTGGCGTTCCGCCGCCTGCAGCCCGAGGCCGTGACGCTCGTGATCGCCGCGGTGTTCATCATCGGCGCGTACCAGTTCGTGCCGGAGGTGCTGTTCTCCAACATCGCCATGTTCATCGCCATGTACTCGCTCGGCGCGTGGGGGCGGAACAGGGTGCGCGCCCACATCGTGCGCGGCGTCATCGTCGTCGGCATGTTCGCGTGGCTGTTCAGCGCGCTGCTGCAGGCCTCGGGGTTCTACTCGCTCAACGCCTCCATCTTCGAGAACGCCCCGGACGACGCCTGGATCCCCGCGCCGGTCGCGTCCGGCCTCGTCACGATCATCACCAACCTCCTCTACTTCGGCGGCGCCTGGTACTTCGGCGACCGCGCGTGGGCGTCGGCCCGCGACCGCTGCGCGCTCGAGACGCGCACGGCCGAGCTGGCGACGGAGCGCGAGCGCGTCGCGGAGCAGGCGGTGACGCTCGAGCGGGTGCGCATCGCGCGGGAGCTGCACGACGTCGTCGCGCACCACGTGTCGGTGATGGGCGTGCACGCAGGGGCGGCCAGGCGGGTCCTGGCGCGCGACGCGGAGAAGGCGGCGGCGTCGCTCGGCATCGTGGAGGACAACGCGCGGAGCGCCATCGAGGAGCTGCACCGGATGCTCGTCGCGCTCCGGCAGGAGGAGGACGACCGGGGCTCCGACGACGGCGCGGGCGCCGACCCGACCCGCACCGCGTCCACGCGCGGCGTCGACCAGCTGCACGAGCTCGTGGCGGACGCGTGCGGCGCGGGCCTCACGGTCGCCTACGACGTCATCGGCACGCCGCGACCGCTCACCCCCACGGTCGACCTCATCGTCTACCGGGTCGCGCAGGAGTCGCTCACGAACGTGCGGAAGCACGCGGGCGCGGGGACCCGGGTCGACCTCCGTCTCCGGTACCTCGCGGAACGCGTCGAGGTGGAGGTGAGCGACGGCGGGCCCGCGGGCGCGGCGGCGTCCGCGGCCCCGGCGCAGGTGCGCGGCGGGCCGGGCGGCCTCGGCCAGCGCGGCATGCGGGAGCGCGTGGCGGCGGTCGGCGGATCCATCGAGATCGGCCCGAAGGCCCGCGGCGGCTACCTCGTGCGCGCGTCGGTGCCGACCGGGCCGACGCCGGTCGTGCCGCCCGTGCCGATGCCCGTGCCGCTCGACGTGTCGATCCCCGAGGAGACCCGCGCATGAGCGCCGACCCGACCGATCCCGCCGCCACCGCCGCGCGCGCCTCCATCCGCGTCCTGCTCGTCGACGACCAGGCGCTCGTGCGCGCCGGCATCCGCGTGATCCTCGAGAGCGAGGACGGCATCGAGGTGGTCGGCGAGGCCGCGGACGGCGAGGAGGGCGTGCGCCTCGCCGCCGCGCTCGCACCCGACGTGATCTGCATGGACGTGCAGATGCCGCGCGTCGACGGCCTGGAGGCCACGCGCCGCATCGTCGCCGACCCGTCGATCCGGGCCGGCGTCCTCATGCTCACCACGTTCGACCGCGAGGACTACCTCTTCACCGCGCTCGACGCGGGCGCGAGCGGGTTCGTGCTCAAGAGCGCGTCGCCCGAGTCGCTCGTGGAGGCCGTGCACGTGATCGCGCGGGGCGACGCGCTGCTCTCCCCCGACGTCACGCGCCGCGTCATCGAGCGCTTCGGCCGCGGATCCGAAGCCCCCGGTGAGGAGACCGCCCCCGCCACGACGCCCACGATCCCCACGGATCCGCGCGTGCAGACGCTCACCGACCGCGAGCTCGAGGTGCTGCGCCTCCTCGCCGAGGGCCTCGCCAACGCGGAGATCGCGGAGCGCCTCTACCTCGGCGAGGCGACCGTGAAGACGCACGTCTCGCGCCTGCTGCTGAAGCTCGGCGTGCGCGACCGCGTGCAGGCCGTCGTCTTCGCGTACGAGCGCGGCATCGTGGTGCCGGGCGCGAGCTGATCCGGTCGCCCTCGCCGCGAGCCCCGGGCCGCGACGTCCCCGCGCTCCTCGCGACGACGGCGCAGCGCCGACTCGTCCCTGCCCACGATGGCGAGCAGCACGATCGCGAGAGCGACGCACACGAGGATGAGCACGAAGGTCACGTCCCAGCCGAACGCGTGCACCGAGGCGCCGATGCCGGTCGAGGCGAGCGTCGCGCCGAGCACGTAGCCGAAGAGGCCCGTGAAGCCGGCCGCGGTGCCCGCGACCTCGCGGGGGCTGAGGTCGAGCGCCTGCAGGCCGATCAGCATGACCGGGCCGTAGATCAGGCCGCCGATGAGCACGAGCGCCGCGAGCGACACCCAGAGCGGGCCGTCCGCGGGCGAGAGCCAGTAGATCGCGACGGCCACGGCGATGCCCTCGCCGGGAGCGTGTAGACGAACACGTTGGCGAGCGCGAGGTTCACCATGGTGCGGTTGCCGATGACGTAGCGGCGGATGGTCGACCACGTCGACGCGCCCTCGTCGGCGGCGTCGGTCTCGACGGGCGCCGGGTCGTACCGGTGCTCCTCGATGGGCGGCAGGCCCTCGGACTCGGGGGTGTCGCGGAGGAGCGCGAAGGCGATCAGCGCGATGACGATGCAGACGATCGCCGGGAACCAGAACGCGCTCTGCCAGGTGCCGAAGGTCGCGATGGCGAGACCCGCGAGACCGCCCGCGCCGGCGCCGCCGACGTTGTGGGCGACGTTCCAGATGGCCGTCTTCCCGCCGCGCTCCGAGGTGGAGAACCAGTGCACGAGCGTGCGGCCGGACGGCGGCCAGCCCATCCCCTGGAAGAAGCCGTTGACGATCATGACCACGGCGAACAGCGCCACGGACGCGCCGACGGCCGGCACGAACGCGACCACGAGATTGGCGAACGCGGACAGCAGCAGGCCGATGGGCAGGAACCAGCGCGCGCTGCTGCGGTCGCTGACGATCGCGCTGAGGAACTTGCTGAACCCGTAGGCGAGGAGCACGCCGTTGGTGAGGATCCCGAGGCCGAGGGCGCTGAAGCCGTTCTCGTCGCGGAGGATCGTCGCCACCAGCGGCACGTTGTTGCGGATGAGGTAGGAGGCCGCGTAGCCGATGAAGATGCCGAGGAAGATGCCGAGGAAGACCTGCAGCGGAGGCGCGGGTAGGGGCGGGCGACGGTCGCGTCGTCGAGCCGGGGTGCGGGCGGCGGTGCCGCCATGAAGGTGAGGAGCCCGCGTCGGACGGCTGCCCCGTCGGGTCGGGTGCGCTGGTCGGTGGTCATGGTGCTGCCTCCCGGTCGGCGCCTCGTCGCGCCGGAGACCACTCAACGCCTTCGTAAGACGATCGTCTGGGGAAGCGGCGAGATCAGAACCCGCCGCGCTGCGACATCGGGGACAGCACGAGCTCGTCGATCCGCACGTGCGGCGGCGACGCGAGCACGAACATCGCGGCGCGGGCCACGTCGTCGGGGGTGAGCATCGCGGCGCGCTCGGCCGCGTCGGGCACGGTCGGCCGGAGCGCGAGGAAGTCGCTGTCGATGGTGCCCGGGCAGAGGTGCGTGGCGCGGATCCCGGCGCCCGCCTCCTGCGCGTTGAGGTCGCGCACGAGAGTCCCGAGCGCCGTCTTCGACGCGCTGTAGGCGACGCCCGCGCCCGGCGAATGGGTCCACGCGGCGTACGAGGAGACGAGCACGACCGTGCCGCCGGACGCCCGCAGCAGCGGGAGGGCGGCGGCCACCTGGTGCGCCGGGCCGGTGAGGTTGGTCGCGAGGATGCGGTCGAAGTCGGCGAGGTCCTGGTCGGCCCAGGAGCGGCGCGGGGCGTTGAGGCCGGCCGCGACCACGACGCCGTCGAGCCGGTCGAGGCCCGCCACGACGGCGGCGAGCGCGGCGTCGTCGGTCACGTCGAGCGGCGCGACGACCGCGGTGGATCCGGCCTCCTCGACGAGCGCGCGCGTCTCCTCGAGCGCCTGCCGGCGTCGGCCCGAGAGCACGAGGCGCCAGCCGTCGCGGGCCGCCGCGACGGCGGTCGCGCGACCGACGCCGGATCCCGCGCCGCTCACCCACAGGGTGCGCTGGCCCGCCGCTCCCTCCCCAGGCTCGTGGAGGTCGTGGTCGTCGTGCTGGTCGTGCGTCCGAGCTCCGGACATGGCGGTCTCCCCTACGTTGAGGGAAACGTTATTAGGACTGTGGGGAACACGCATGCTCATCGACCTCCGCGACAGGGTCGTCGTCGTGTCCGGTGCCTCGCAGGGCATCGGCCGCGCGATCGCCGAGCGCTTCCTGGCCGAGGGGTGTCGGGTCTTCGGGCTCGACCTCCGCTTCCGCGACCCGCTGCCGGAGGGCATCACCGCGATCGTCGCCGACGTCACCGACCCGGCCTCCGTGCAGGCGGCGGTCGCGCAGGTGGTCGCGGAGGCCGGCCGGGTCGACGTGCTCGTGAACAACGCCGGGATCAACGTCGAGGGGTCTGTCGAGACGCTCGAGCCCGCGCGCTTCCAGGCCGCGTTCGACGTCAACGTGGGCGGCGTGTTCCTGCTCTCGCAGGCCGTCATCCCGGCCATGAAGGCCGCGGGAGGCGGGCGGATCATCAACGCGGCGTCGTTCGCGGCGGTCATCCCGAGCGTCGGCGCGGCTGCCTACGGGGCGTCGAACGCCGCCGTCGTGCAGTTCACGCGCGTGCTCGCGAGCGAGCTCGGGCCGTGGGGCATCACCGTCAACGCGTACGCGCCCGGCATGATCCCGACGACCATGAACGGCTTCGCCGAGATGCCGGAGCCCGCGCAGGACCGCCTGCTCGACACGCTCAGCATCCGCCGGTGGGAGCGGCCCGACGACGTGGCCGACCTCCTCCTGTTCCTCGCGAGCGACCGCGCCGGATACATCACGGGCACGCTCGTCGACGTGAGCGGCGGCAAGCTCGCGACGCAGATGCCGCAGCGCGCGTACGAGGGCGCGGGCGCGCCGGAGCGCGGGCCGCGGGACGGCGCGGCCTCGGCGGATCCCCGATGAGCGTCACCACGTGGGACGCCGTCCCGCTCGACACCGTCCGCTCCGAGCACGCCGAGGCGCCGCTCTGGGACGAGTCCCGCGGCACGCTCCTCTGGGCCGACCAGTACGTCGGCATCGTGCGCGAGGCCGCGCTGGATCCGGTCACCCTCGCGGTCGGGCCCGTCACCGAGATCCACGTGGGCGGCCCCGTCGGCGCGGTCGTGCGGCACGCGGATGGCGGCCACGTGCTCGCTGCGCGCGACGGCTTCGTCCGCCTCACGGGCGACGGCGCGCTGAGCCCGATGGCCGCCGTGCTCCCGGCCGACGGCGTCCGCCGCCGCATGAACGACGGCGAGGTGGATCCGCGCGGCCGGCTCTGGGCGGGATCCATGGCCTTCGACAAGACCCCCGGCGCGGGCGCGCTCTACCTCCTCGACCGCGGCCGCGCGACGACCGTGCTCGAGGGCGTCACCATCTCCAACGGCACCGCGTTCTCGGCCGACGGCACCGAGATGCTCTACATCGACACCCCCACCCAGCAGGTGCGCCGCTTCCGGGTCACCGACGAGGGCGGGCTGGCGGATCCCGAGGTGGTCGTCGAGATCGACCCCGCCGACGGCCACCCCGACGGCATGTGCGTCGACGACGAGGGGTTCCTGTGGGTCGCGCTCTGGGGCGGGAGCGAGGTGCGCCGCTACCCCCCCCCCCCCCGCGGGCGAGCACGTCGGGTCCGTGCGGGTCGACGCGCCCCAGGTGTCCAGCTGCGCCTTCGTCGGGCCCGACCGCGACATCCTCGTGATCACCACGTCGCAGGAGGGCTACTCATCCGAGGATTCCGCCCGGCATCCGCGCGCGGGGATGCTGTTCGCGGTGCGGCCGGGCGTCACGGGTCCGGCAGCGAGCGCCTACGCGTAGGCGGTGATCGCGGCGGAGTCGACGAAGCCGGCCGGGCGGCCGGACCGGCGCGCGGCTCCCCCGGCGAGCACAGCCGACGCGGCCGCCACCACGACGCCGGCGAGCACGGCGGCGGCCACGGGGCCCACCGACGAGTGCGCGAGCACCAGGCCCGCGACGAAGGCGACGGCCTGCACGAGCCAGAGCGCGTGTATCCACCAGCGCCACGCCCCGCGGCGCATGGCCACGCGGTCGAGGCCACGGCGCACCTGGATGAGCGCGGCCACCCGCACGACGAGCGACAGCGTCACCAGCGCGAGCCCGCTCAGGGCGAGGGGCGCGGTGCCGATGTCGGTGAGGATCAGCGCGAACAGCACGAACCCCGCGGCACCGGCCCCGTCGGCGACAGCCTGGACGACGGTGGAGATGCGCATGATCCGACCCTAGGAGCGGCGATCCCGCGGAGCCACCCACGGCGGCGCCCCAGATGAGGGGCCGACGCGCCCCCGCCCCTCCCGTCCCCCTCGGGGTTCCCCCACCCGGTTCCCCCGCACGGCGGACGCCCCCGCGCGCCCACGCACCTAGCGTGAGCAGCACGGATCACCCATGCCCACCGAGGAGGCCATTCGTGCTCGAAGTCCAGAACGTCACGCGATCGTTCGGGGACCGTCGCGTCCTCGACGACGTGTCCTTCGCCGTGCGGCCGGGGAGGCTGACCGGCTTCGTCGGCGGCAACGGCGCCGGCAAGACCACCACCATGCGGATCATGCTCGGCGTACTCAGCGCCGACTCCGGCACCGTCTCGCTGAACGGGCGCGACCTCGGCACCTCGAGCCGCCGCACCTTCGGCTACATGCCCGAGGAGCGCGGCCTCTACCCGAAGATGAAGCTGCAGGAGCAGATCGTCTACCTCGGCCGCCTGCACGGCATGAGCGCCGCCGACGCGACCGCGAGCACCGAGCGACTGCTCGAGCGCCTCAGCCTCGGCGAGCGCCGCAACGACCCCATCGAGTCGCTGTCGCTCGGCAACCAGCAGCGGGCGCAGATCGCCGCGAGCCTCGTGCACGACCCCGAGGTGCTCGTGCTCGACGAGCCGTTCTCGGGCCTCGACCCGATCGCGGTCGAGACCGTCCTCGGCGTCCTCACCGAGCGGGCCGCGCAGGGCGTGCCCGTGCTCTTCTCCTCGCACCAGCTCGACATCGTGGAGCGCCTCTGCGACGACGTGGTCGTCATCGCCGAGGGCAGGATCCGCGCGTCGGGCGACCGCGAGCAGCTGCGCGACCAGCACAGCCGCCCACTCACGGAGCTGCAGATCGCGGGCGACGGCGGCTGGGTGCGCGACGTGCCCGGCGTCGAGGTCGTCGAGTTCGACGGCGGCTACGTGCTCTTCGAGGCCGACGAGGAGGCGCGCCAGCGCGTGCTCGCCGAGGCCGTCTCCCGCGGATCCGTCGCGGGCTTCACCCGCCGCCGCCCCACCCTCAGCGAGATCTTCCAGGAGGTCGTCCAGTGAGCACCACCACCGCCACCCGACGGGGCACCGCCCCGACGTTCGCCCAGTCCACGATGCTCGTGACGGGCCGCGAGGTGCGCATGCGCCTGCGCAGCAAGTCGTTCCTCATCAGCACCGGGATCCTGCTCGTCGGGATCCTCGTCTCCATCGTCGTCAGCGGCTTCCTCACCGCGAACGGCGGCCCCGGCAACGGCGATCCCACGCGCGTGGCCGTGGTCGGCTCCGCCCAGCAGGCCGTCTCGGGCGCCGCGTCGCTCGAAAGCGTGCCCGCCGACAGCATCGAGGACGCGCAGGCGATGGTGCGCGACGGCGACGTGGAGGCGGCGGTCGTCCCCGACACCCAGGCCGACTCCGACGGCGCCGTGCTCGTGATCGGCGACAGCTCCGCGCCCGACGGCGTCGTCAGCGCCCTCACCGACACCCCGCGCGTCGAGCTCCTGGACGAGCCGACCACGAACCCCGCCATCGCCTACATCGTGGCGCTCGCGTTCGGCGTGGTGTTCTTCATCTCCGCGCTGACGTTCGGGCAGATCATCGCCCAGAGCGTGGTCGAGGAGAAGCAGACGCGGGTGGTCGAGCTGCTCATGTCGACCATCCCCGTGCGGGCGCTGCTCGCCGGCAAGGTGCTCGGCAACAGCATCCTCGCGTTCACGCAGATCGCGCTCATCGCCCTGATGTCCGGCGTCGGCCTCCTCGTGACCGAGCAGACCGCGCTGCTCGCGATCGTCGGCCCCGCGGTGATCTGGTTCGTCGTGTTCTTCCTGTTCGGGTTCGTGCTGCTCGCGTCGCTCTTCGCGACGGCGGCCTCGCTCGTCTCCCGCCAGGAGGACGTCGGCGCCGTCACGGCCCCGGTCACGTACCTCGTGATGATCCCGTACTTCGCGGTCATCTTCTTCAACGACAACCCCGTGGTGATGACGGTCATGTCGTACATCCCGTTCTCGGCCCCGGTCGGGATGCCGATGCGCCTGTTCCTCGGCGAGGCCCAGTGGTGGGAGCCGCTCGTGTCGCTCGCCGTGCTCATCGCGACGACCGCCGTGGTGGTGGCCCTCGGATCCCGCATCTACAGCAACTCGCTGCTCCGCACCGGATCCCGCGTGAAGCTGGAGGACGCGCTGAAGGGATGACCCGCCCGCGCGACACCCTCGCGCCCCCGACGGCCCGGCCGCGTCCGCTCCCCCTGCGGATGCGGCCGGGCGCCGCTACGGTCGGCGCATGACCGATGCGACGCCGCCCGGATCCCGCACGCCCCTCGAGCTGCCGCTGTACGGCGCGTCGTGGAGCGAGGCGATGCGGAGGTTCTTCCTCAAGTACTCGACGTTCCGCGGGCGCGCGAGCCGGAGCGAGTTCTGGTGGTGGGCGCTCACGGCGTTCGTCGCCACGTCCGCGCTCCAGACCCTGAGCGACCTGAACGCCGACCGCGATCCGCTCGGTCCGTTCGACGCGGTGATGATCACGGACCCGTGGGGCGCCGTCCTCGCCGTGCTCCAGCTGGCGGTCTTCATCCCGTCATTCGCGGTCTCGTGGCGTCGGCTGCACGACGTCGACCGCAGCGGCACGTGGACGTTCATCAACTTCATCCCGGTCCTCGGGCAGATCGTGTACGTGATCATGACCGCGGGCCGGTCGCGGCCCGGCGGCGCGCGCTTCGACTGACGCCCGCCCCGCCCGGCCGGACCGGGGATCTCCCTCGGCCCGGCCCGCTGACGGCTAGGAGCGGTCGGTGCCCTCGTCGTCGGTGCGGGTCGTGGCCGACCCGTCGACCTCCACGCGGTCGCCCTGCACCTCGACCGTCGCGGGGCCGTCGACCTCGACGCGCGTGGCGCCATCGCCGTGCCCGTCGACGATCACGGTGACCTCCGGCGCGGATCCATGCGGCGCCGCGTAGGTGTCGAAGTCGGCGGCGTCGTCGTGGCGCTCCTCGGCCGCGTCGCGGGTCTCCTCGATGTCCGCCTTCGCGGAGTCGGCGAGCGCGGCGCCCGCGGGCGACTGCTCGTCGTCGAACGGGCCGTGCACGTCGGTCACGCGGATGTTGACGCGAACCGCGCCGGGCGCGATCTGGCGGGCGGCTCGGGCCACCTGCTCGCGGGTCTCGTCGACGACGTCCTGCACGGGCGTCGGGTACTCGACCACGAGGTCGATGTCGATCACGGTGCCGCCGGCCTCCTCGGAGACCGTGACGCCGGGGCCGGTGCTCGTGCCGCGGATCGCTCGCGACGCCGCGTCGAGCGCCCGCGCGGTCGTGCCGCCGAGGTGGTGCACGCCCGTGACGCCCGCGGCGGTCTCGGCCGCCGCGACGCCGATGCGGTGCGCGGCCGTCTCCCCCTCCGGGTGCGCGGGGTCGATGCCGGTCAGGTCGATGGGACGGATGGCAGGTGCGGCGTCGTTCACGGCGGTGCTCCTTCGGTGGTGCGGATGCGGATGTGTGCGTCGGCGCGGCGGCTGGCCGCGCGAGCGGATCAGGCGGGGACGGAGGCGGCGCGGGTCAGCGCGCGGTGCGCGAACCCGGCGATCGCGGCGCCGACCAGCGGCGCGACGATGAACGCCCACACCTGGCCGAGCGCGACGGGCCCGCCGTAGACCGCGGCCGCGATGGAGCGGGCCGGGTTCACGGAGGTGTTGCTGACCGGGATGCTGATGAGGTGGATCAGGGTGAGCGTCAGCCCGATGACGATGGGCGCGACGGCCGCGTACGCCTTCTGGCCGGTGACGGCGAGGATCACGGTCACGAAGACCGCGGTGAGGATCACCTCGATGAGGAGCGCGGCCGCGAGGCCGAAGCCGCCGGGCGAGGCGTCGCCGTAGCCGTTCGACGCGAAGCCCGCGTCCTGCGCGGATGCGAGGTAGCCGGCGGGGCCGTCGGCGGCGATGAGCGCGAGGGCGCTGGATCCGAGGATCCCGCCGACGAGCTGCGCGACCACGTAGCCGGGCACCTCGCGCCAGCCGATGCGGCCGGCGAACGCGAGGCCGACGCTGACGGCCGGGTTGAAGTGGCCGCCGGAGACCCCGCCGACGGCGGCGACGCCCGCCATGACCGTGAGGCCGAACGCGAGCGCGACGCCCAGGAATCCGACGCCCGTGGCGTTGCCGTCGTCCGGGAACGCCGATGCGTAGAGCGCGGTGCCGACGCCCCCGAAGACGAGGAGGAAGGTCCCGAAGGCCTCGGCGCCCCAGCGCGCGGCGGTGGACGGGCGGTCGCCGGCGGAGGCCGCCTTCTGCCCGCGGCCCTGGGCCGGGGTGTCGCGGGGTGCCTTCGCGGTGGTGGTCGACCTGCTCATCGGCTCGTGTCCTCTGGGTGCTGCGGGTGGTGCGGTGGTGGTGCGGATGCGCGGGGCGTGCAGCCCCGCGCGCGGCGACGGGACCGGGTCGTGCCCGGTCCCGTCCGCGGGGGAGGTGCTACTGGACGCGGCTCTTCGAGTCGTCGTCGTCCTTGTCGTCCGAGGGGATGTGCACGTCGGAGACGGTGACGTTGACCTCGGTGACGTCCATGCCGACGACCTGCGAGATCGCGTCCGTGACGGACTCGCGGATCCGGTCGGCGAGGTCCTGCAGCGCGACGGGGTACTCGGCGACGACGACGATGTCCGCGGCGACCTGCTTCTCGCCGACCTCGACGGAGATGCCCTGGCCGCGGTCCTGCTGGCCGATGACGTTGCGGATCGCGCCGACGGCACGGGCCGCGCCGTTGCCGAGGTCGTGCACGCCGGGAACCTGGCGGGCCGCGATGCCAGCGACCTTCTCGACGACGCCGTCGGCGATCGTGTTCTTGCCCGAGGTGGAGTCGGCGGGCGTGTGCTTGGCGGCGGCGCGGCTGGATGCGGTGGCGGGGGTGACGTCGGTCATGTGGTGCTCCTGATGCTCATCGGCGCGATCCCGGATGCGGGCTCGCGGTGCCGGCTGGATGCCCGGCACGTCAAGGAGACGGCCGGCGCACCTGGCTCGTCCCGGACGTCCAGCGTTCCTCCAGGCGGGAGCGGCCGGGCTTCGCTGCGCGGCCACCGGGCGGCATCCGGCGTGCGCTTTCCGGCCAGGGCGGGAGGCGCCGGTCTCCCGCCCCCCGGTCACGCTGTCGCGCCCCGGCCTAGGGTGAGCCCATGACCGCTGCCCCCGGCACGACCCCGCATCACGACGTCCTCGTCATCGGCGGGGGGAACGCCGGGCTCTCGGTCGCGGGCCGGCTCCGGCGGTACGGCGTCGACGACGTCGCGGTGATCGAGCCGCGCGACACGCACTACTACCAGCCGATGTTCTCGCACGTGGCGGGCGGCACCGCCCGGGCGTCGCAGGCCACCCGGCCGCAGGGGTCCGTCACGCCGAAGGGCGTCACGTGGATCCAGGACCGCGTCGCCGGCATCGACCCGGTCGCGAAGACGGTCGCGCTCGAGTCCGGCCGCCGCGTCTCCTACGGCCAGCTCATCGTGTGCCCCGGCATCCAGAAGGACTGGGATTCCGTGCCCGGCCTCGCCGACGCCATGGCCTCGCCCGTCGGCATCTCGAACTACGAGCACCACTACGCGGCGAAGGCCTCGCAGGTGCTGCGGGACGTGCGCTCCGGCACGGTCGTCTTCACCCAGCCCGACGGCCCCGGCACCTGCTCGGGCGCGTCGCAGAAGCCCATGTACCTCGCGTGCGACCACTGGCGCGCGATCGGCGTGCTCGACGACATCCGCGTGGTGCTGGTCGTGCCGACGCCCACCATGTTCGGCATGCCGCTCGTCGACGCCGAGCTCGAGCGCAAGGTCGCCGAGTACGGCATCGAGGTGCGGTACGGCCGCGAGCTCGTGGGCGTGGATCCCGCCGCCCGCACCGTCGAGATCGCCGGCGTCGACCGGTCCCGCGCGCTCCTCGGCCCCGACCACGCCGCGCAGCAGGGCCTCGACGACGCGGATCGCGAGACCCTCCCCTACGACGTGCTGCACGCGGTGCCGCCGCAGTCCGCGCCGGATTGGCTCGCCGGCACGGGCCTCGCGGCGCCCGGTGACGCGGGCGGCTTCGTCGAGGTGGATCCGCTGACCCTCCGCCACCCGCGCTTCCCCGACGTGTGGGCGCTCGGCGACGCGGCCGCCACCACCAACTCGAAGTCCGGCGGCGCCCTCCGCCAGCAGACCACGACGGTCGCGAAGAACCTCGTCGCCGCCCGGAAGGGCAAGCCGCTGCCGCAGACCTACAACGGCTACTCGGTGTGCCCGTTCGTGGTCTCGCGCTCGACCGTGGTGTTCGCCGAGTTCGACGACCGCTACCGCCCGAAGCCCACGATCCCGGGCTGGAAGGGCCTCGCGAAGGAGCGCCGCATCACGTTCCTCGCCGACCGCTACGTGCTGCCGTGGGTGTACTGGAACCTGATCCTGCAGGGCCGCGCCTGATCGAGGCCGTCCGCCGCGCGGACCCGCCGTCGGACGGACGCGCCGCCGCCGGGCCCCCGCGAGGCTGGCACGTGCTCCGCCGGACCACGCTCGACCTGCGGCTCCGCGACGGATCCTGGCAGGAGCAGGAGCGCGAGACGTACGACCGCGGGGATGGCGCGACCGTGCTCCTCTACGCGGCCGACACGCACCGGATCCTCCTCACCCGCCAGTTCCGCTACCCCGCCTACGTCAACGGCCACCCCGACGGCATGCTCGTCGAGGCGGCGGCCGGCCTCCTCGACGCGGACTCCCCCGAGGACGCGATCCGCCGCGAGGCCCGCGAGGAGCTGGGCGTCGAGGTGGTCGCGCTCACGCACCTCTACGACCTGTTCATGAGCCCCCGGATCCGTCACCGAGCGCGTCCACCACTACCGCGCGTCGTACACGCCGGCCGACGTCGTGGGCGCGGGCGGCGGCGTGGCCGAGGAGGGCGAGGACATCGAGCGGATCGAGGTGCCGCTCGACGAGGCCCTCGCGATGGTCGCCGACGGCCGCATCGCCGACGGCAAGACGGTGATCCTGCTGCAGCACGTGGCGCTGCACGGGTTCCCGGCGTAGGCCGGGCCGGACCCGCCGGTAGGCGAGGATGGATCCCGTGACCGACGCCACCGACGCCCCCACCGCCTCCCCGCTCCGCCTGCACGACACCGCCGCCCGCGGCTTCGCCTCCGACAACTACTCCGGGATCCACCCCGAGGTGCTCGAGGCCATCGCCGCCGCGAACGGCGGGCACCAGGTCGCGTACGGCGGGGACGCCTACACGGCACGGCTCCAGGAGGTCGTGGGCGAGCACTTCGGCCGCGGCGCCGAGGCGTTCCCCGTCTTCAACGGCACGGGCGCCAACGTCACGGGCCTCCTCTCGATGCTGCCGCGCTGGGGCGCGGTGGTCTGCGCGACGACCGCGCACATCAACACCGACGAGGGCGGCGCCCCCGAGCGCGTCGCCGGCATCAAGCTCCTCCAGGTGCCCACCGAGGACGGCAAGCTCACGCCCGAGCTCATCGACCGCGAGGCGTGGGGCTGGGGCGACGAGCACCGCGCGCAGCCGCTCGCCGTGAGCATCACGCAGACCACCGAGCTCGGCACCGTCTACACGTCGGCCGAGGTGCGGGCGATCGCCGACCACGCGCACGAGCGCGGCATGCGCCTGCACATGGACGGCGCGCGCCTCTCGAACGCGGCGGCCACGCTGGATGCGCCGTTCCGCGCGTTCACGTCCGACGCGGGCGTCGACGTCGTCAGCTTCGGCGGCACCAAGAACGGCCTGCTCTACGGCGAGGCGATCGTGGTGCTCGACCCCGAGGCGTCCGAGGGGCTCACCTACCTCCGCAAGCTCAACATGCAGCTCGCCTCGAAGATGCGGTTCGTGAGCGCGCAGCTGCTCGCGCTCCTCGGATCCGAGGTCGACGGCGTGCCGCTCTACCTCCGCTCCGCCCGCCACGCGAACGGCATGGCCGCGCGCCTCCGGGCCGCACTCGAGGGCGTCGACGGCGTCGAGTTCACGCAGGAGACGCAGGCGAACGGCCTGTTCGCGATCCTCCCCGAGGGCGTCGCCGACCGCCTCCGCGGCGAGTTCCGCTTCTACGACTGGGACCCGGCCCGCCGCGAGGTGCGCTGGATGTGCTCGTTCGACACCACCGAGGACGACATCGACCGCTTCGCGGCGGCGATCCGCCGGGAGGTCGGGGCGGGGTAGCTCCCCGCGGCTGTCCCCACAGCCGGTGCAGCCTCGCCGGGACCCGTGCGGAGACGGATGGACGCTGTCGGGTGGATGTCGTGCCGACGTCGGGTCGATGTCGTGGCCCGAACGGTGGCCCGTCCCTACTGTGGCGAACATGAACGGACACGGATCGTCGACCTCCGGACGCAACGAGGCTGGAGCCAGGAACGACTGGCGGAGGCCAGCAGCATCACCGTCCGGACGGTGCAACGCCTCGAAGCCGTCAACGACGCCAGCCTCGACACGCTAACCCGCGTGGCCAAGGCGCTCGAGATCCAGGTGCGCGACCTCTTCTCCACCGTCGACGAGAGCGGCCACGGACGCGCCGTCACCGCCCTCGACGCCCGCGCCGCACGGCAGCAGGAACGCCGCGAGCAACGGCCGACTCAGCCGGGTCCGCAACGACCGCAGATGCCGCCCTTGACGGAGGCCGAGATCGACTATACGCCTCGAGAGAGCGCCTGAAGCGGCTGATCCGCCTTTGTGAAGCAGGAAAGAACTGCCAGAGCTCCTGATGCGGAGATCGCGAGGAACAGAGTCACGTCAACCAATGGCCTGGTCGAGTATGCGAGCCATGAAACAGCGAGGACGTTGGTCGATAGATGGAGGCCAACACCCAACCACACGTTGCGTGTTATGAATATCAGCGCCATTGCAACTACTGCAAAGATGACCTTCTCGACCCCAAGCTGCCAATACGACCCTTGGTGCCCGCCGACAAAAACACCCACAGAGACAACGGTGGCGATGAACCGCTTGGTCATCATGCGTCTAGGAATGTTGAAGATCGCGATGGCCGGAAAGAGTCGAAACACGAACTCCTCGATGACAGCCATGACCGAGGAGTGTGCAGCCATCGGAAGAGTGGCTCCATGAGATGCCAGCGCCAGTAGAGCAGCGACAAGAATACAGAGAACAGGCATTTCGGGACTCGCCTTCGGCGGATTACCCAACAGCACCGCCGGAGTGGCTTCATTCCACCGTTTGAGCATTCTCGGGCCAACCGCTATGGCGAAGGCCAGCAGGCCAGCCGGCAGGAGAAGCAACTCGTAGTCGAATTTGAGTGAAGTGAAAAAAGCAATGAGAGTCAGTGCGGCGTAGGCCGCTAACAACATCCCGAAGTAGAGAATGAGGCGAAACATGAGAAACCCCGGCTGACCTGCGTCAGCCGGGGCTTACTCCTTCCTAGAAGAAGTAGTCGCGCAGGCCCGCGAAGATCTCCCAGAGCGAACCCTGAACGATGGTGGTGATGCCAGCACGGATCCACCCGGAGATACCGTTCCACCACTTCTGGAACGCAGCCCACCCCTGACCGACAGCCTTCTTCATCGGGGCGATGATCGAGTTGGCGTTCTTCTTCAGCCAGTCGATGAGCGGCTTGACCCAACCCCGCTTCTCTGCCCCATCAACCGTGATGGCTGCAGCCGGAGCCGAAGGAGCGGCAAGCGCTGCCGACGACGACGCGGACGAGGACGCTACGGTCGCGGAAACAGAGGAGCTGGCCGCTGTGGCCTGCCCACCCGAGCCGAACCCACCGGTAGCGGCGGGTGCAAGAGCGATAGAAACCGCCAGCGCCACCCCGATGCATGTCTCGCGCAGACGAGACGGCTGCGCTTCCTGCTTGTTGAACACGATGTCCCCTATGTGTTTCGGATGCAAGACAGGGTGCAATCCCCCGTCAAGGGATTCCCAGGCCCCCCAAGCACGACCGTAGCGCATCACCGGAAGCAAGGCCAGTCCTGCCTGTTCTTTTCTCTGCCGTGATCATGGCTCGCGGGTCAGGAACCTCACGAACCCGATGGCGAGAGGGGCTACGATCCACAGGGCCGCGCTGCTGACGAACGCCAGGATACCCATCTCGGCCTGCCATCCCCCCAACGCCGTGCCTGAGCGGAGGTAGTCACCGACCCCGTTCGGAAGAAAACCGAGGATCGGATCGAGCACGATCATCTGGAGAATCATGACGGTGACGGCCAACGCAGTCGACATGATCGCCGAGCCAAGTGCCGCGCCGGCCAATGTGCCTCCCACAACAGCCACCCAGAGGAGCCCGACAGGCTCCCCGAAAGAGAAGTCCGGCGTGGCGCCTCTTGCAGCCGAAAAACCAGTCACGGCGAAGGCTGCCACGAGCAACGTCGCGAGGACGATCAATGCTGCCAATCCGACCGCGGCCACGAGTTTCGCCGCAAAAAATGCCGCCCGGCCGCGGGCGAGGGAAAGAAAAGTCATCACGTCTCGGTGATGCCAGTCGGAACAGAACACGAGGATAGCGTTTATCGGGATCAGAAGGCCCACCGGCAAGGCCGCGACCGCCACTGCGCCGTTGAGGGTCGGAGCAGACCCCTCTGCGGAGGTAAGCCACGCAGCCCCGATCGCCGCCAGCGACGAAACGAACACACTGACGATCAGGACCCATTTAGTCGAAGGTGTGATGAAGTACTTGTAGACCTCAATGCCCGAGAGGCGTACCACGTCAGTCACTTTGCACCCTCCTGGGTCGTCATTTTGTATGCGCCTTCTGTGCGATCTTTGTAGAATTGAGATATTGCTGTAGATCGTTGGTCATCCAATCCGATGAGGATGACGCCTTCCAGGTGCGCAATCTGAGCGAGGCGTTGCCTGCTTTCGTCGACTTCGTACCAGTTGTCTCTCAACTGGAATCCAAACGAGTGCCGCTCCAGCAGCGCTTCAAGCTCTGGGGGATTCAGCGCCTGAACCCTGCTCGCATCGGGACTTGAATTCTGAACGGCTTCGTCAGCGACGATCCTGCCCTGACTGACGACGATTACCCGATCCGCAAACGCCTGTAGTTCATTTAGCAAGTGGCTGGATATAATGACTGTTCCGCCATTTGCAACGTACGTCTGCATAGTTGTGCGGAGCCATTCGATGCCTTCGACATCGAGTCCGTTCATCGGCTCGTCCAGCACAAGTATCTTGGGCTCGCCCAATAGCGCGATGCCGAGGCAGACTCGTTGCTTCATGCCCAGAGAGAGCGCGCGGAACTTGCGTTTCGCTACCGTCGATAGCCCAAGTGCGTCGATGACACCGTCAACACGCGCACGTGACACCCCGATCATCTTGGCTGCGATGGAGATCGTCGAGTAGACAGAGCGCGAAGGGTGGTGCGCGGTTGGGTCGAGCACGGAACCGATGACAGTCCCCGGCTCGATATCATGCAACCTCGAACCGTTTATCTCGACCTGGCCCCCTGTCGGGGAGGAAAGGCCACAAAGAAGCCTGAGGATGGTGGATTTTCCCGCCCCATTGGGGCCTACGAGCGCAGTCACCGTCCCCGGCTGGCACTCGAAAGTCACATTCTGGAGGACCTTGACTTTGCCATAAGCCTTGCTGACTGACCGAACGGCAACTGCAGAAGTCACTCGACCCCCCTGGGTACACGGCGGTCAACCTGCCCAGCTGCTATGGAGGCTGCAATGATCAGCGCGATTCCTATTGCAAGGGTGCCTAAGCTCAGCGCGAGAGAAGAGTCTTGTCGCAGAACGAACACCGAGATCGGGCGCGAAGCAAGAAGAAGAGCAGCAACGGCAACTGCAACCGTGATGCACCACCAGCCTGTAGAACGAGTCGTGCCCTTCGGAAAGCTCGCCGCGTAGTCATGCGCAGAGCCGAACTCGCGCTCGAGCTCTTCCCCGCTTAATTCGGCTGGCAATTCGCGAAGCACAACCCGAATTGCTGAGTCATCATTCTTTCGCGAACGCAGTTCGTAGGTCAGCTCACGCAAATATGCCTGCCGGTTCATTGCCCGCCTTCTTTCGCCGTCTTGATCAGTGCTTCAGATACTGTTTCCGAGAAGAGGAACCAAGTCTTACAACTTCTATCGAGTTCCATCTTGCCGTCAGGTGTGACGTAATACTCTTTGCGCCCGGGCCCGCCGCTGCCGGGCAGCCATATCGAGGCAAGCAGCCCTTGAGTCTCCAGTGCATTGAGAAGGGGATACACGGTCCCGCCTCGTACATCGAGGGCCAGCTCGTCCCGTAAGTACGAAACCACCTTGTAGCCATGTGCCCGTTCGAATGCGTATATAGCGTGCAGCACCAGGAGGCTCAGTACGGCCTTGTTCCAGAAAGATCTCTCTGGGGGGTGTTGACGTGTAGGCACGCCTGACAGTAGATCAGACTGGGTTGAAAGTCAACCTAGTCTGCATCACAGACGTAGATTCGGTCGTAGTTGGCCCTGCGGTATGCCCCAGAGCCATGCGTCACATTGCGCCCCTACGGGTGGCTCTAGATTGCCACGGCGGAGTCGGCTACGGATCTGACCGTCAGTCTCGACGTAACGCATCGGATCTTGTGGTTGATAGTCGCGTGCGGCAGGAGCGCAGCTGGTCGGCCGCCTCCTTGGCGTCTCTCGTAGGCAGTGCGGAGTCGGGATCTCCGCAGATAGAATCGGGCGAACAGATGCCGCCTTGGTCGGCAGCGTCGTACGCGTCGCGTTTGGTGCTCGAGACACGGCCGCGGTCAGGAACCTCTTTTCCGTTCTGGCGGGCCCACTCGCGGATCTTCGTGAGCTCGGTCTTTTCGTCTGCGTGGCTCCCGCAGCGCCGCTGCACTTGCGTCCTGCACGGCGGCCGGCAGTGGTGACCGCGTGAGCGCTTCCTGTAGTCCTGTGTCGCGTGCGTCGCTGACGTCGATCTCGAAGGCAATGACGTCAAATGCGAAGGTCCCTCTCCGTCCCGCTCCATCAGCAGTGGGGCGCCATCGATGTCGTCGATGAGCTGGATAACGGTCTTACGCGCCATGGGGTTGCCGTGTTGCGCTGCTGCCGCGGACGGATAGATCGACTACTTCTTCGCATGCTCAGGAGAGGTTCGTTGATGACTCCAGTGTGGCGATGCGTCGAGAGGTCGTTGCGTGGGACATACCGAAATGGCGCGCAACCTGCCTTGGTGACTGGCCAGCGTTCCAAAGACCTGATCGCCGATCGGATCCGGCTGTGGGTGGACACGGGATCCCGTGGGGGGGGATGTGTCGCCGCCGCCGGGGTTCGGTACGCGGAGGCCGGCGCCGCGGCTCGGAGCTGTGCTGGGAAGCCGCGCGTGTCCATGGTTGAACGCCCTAGGCGGTCGAGGGCCGTCACGGCGAGGGTGACTCCCTCATGGAGTGCAGCGAGAGCTCGACGGATGACGTCCGTGATGCACGGCGTACCGGACACGCCGTGGTCCACGCATAGGTCATCGCGCCTTGCCCTGCCGTGAGGAGATCATGTCCTTGCCGGTCAGTGTCCTGTTGACGGGTCGAGACCCGGGCGGAGAACCGCGAGGATCGGGGACCGCCCAGACATGCAACCCGCGAATCGCCCCCTGGCCGCCTGTGCGCAGGGTGCGGTCGCGAGCGGCTTTCCGCCACGCACCGATCATGCATGACACCGGGACCCTGCTCATCGCGCAATGCGCATCACCCCATCGAATCGGCCGAGCACGGACATCAACTTGCCCAACTCCAGCGGTCACACGATGAGAACAAGACCGGGATTCCGCTCCAATGCACGCGACCGCGTCAGCCCGTGTTCTGCAGCCCCGCCGCGATGCCGTTCACGGTGAGCAGGAGGAGCCGGTGGTCCGGATCCGTCGCGTCGGCCTGGCCGGGCGCGCCCGATGCGAGCGACTCCCGCGCCGACGTGCGCAGCGCGCGCAGGGCCCGCAGCTGGAGCAGCGACAGCGCGTCGACGTACGGGCTGCGCAGGCGCACGGCGCGTCGCAGCACGGGCCGGCCCTCGAGGATCTCGCCGTGGCCGGTGGCCTTCCGCACCCACTCGCGCGTGAGCTCCATCTCCTCGGTGACGAGCGCCGCGAGATCCGGACGGTCGCCGAGCGCGAGGTAGCGCTCGGCGAGGCGGCCGTCGGTCTTGGCGAGCGACATCTCGACGTTGTCGATCATCGACGTGAACAGCGGCCACTCGTCGTAGGCCTTGCGGAGCACGGCCTCGTCGCCGACGGCGGCCAGCGCGGATCCCAGGCCGAACCAGCCCGTGAGGTTGATGCGGGCCTGCGTCCACGCGAACACCCACGGGATGGCGCGGAGGTCCTCGAGCGACTCGACCGACAGGCCGCGGCGGGCGGGACGCGAGCCGAGCGCCAGCAGCCCGATCTCCTCCATCGGCGTGACCTGCGCGAACCACGGCGCGAAGCCGGGCGCCTTCACCAGCTCGAAGAAGCGGGTGCGGGATGCCTCGTCCATCGTGCGGACCATCTCCGCGGATCCCTGCGCGGCCACCGCGTTGCGCTCCTCGTTCGAGGGCGCGGACGCCAGCAGGGTCGCAGCGGCCATCTGCTCGATGTGGCGGGCGGCGATGCGCTTGTCGCCGTAGTGGGCGAAGATCACCTCGCCCTGCTCGGTGAGCTTGAAGCGGCCGTCGACGGACCCCGGCGGCTGGGCCCGCACGGCGCGGTCGGCAGGACCGCCGCCCCGACCGAGCGCGCCGCCGCGGCCGTGGAAGAGCGTGAGCTCGATGTCGTTCTCGCGCGCCCACGCGGCGATGCGGGCCTGGGCGTCGAACAGCGCGAACGTCGCGGAGACGGGCCCGACGTCCTTCGACGAGTCGGAGTAGCCGAGCATGACCTCGAGCTTGCGGCCCGTCTGCGCGAGGCGCGCCGCGACCTGGGGCAGCCGGATCATGCCGTCGAGGATCTCGGTGCTCGCGTTGAGATCCGCGAACGTCTCGAACAGCGGGATGACGTCGAGGACGGGCGCCTCCTCCGCGGAGCCCAGCGCGAGCGCGGCCAGCTCGTGCACCGTGCGGATGTCGTCGGCCGACTGCGTGAACGAGACGATGAAGCGGGAGAAGGGCGCGACGCCGTGCCGCTCCTGCAGGCGGGCGAGCGTGCGGAACACGTCGAGCACCTCGACCGTCATGGGTGCGAGCTCGGGAGCCCGGTCGCCGGACGCGTCCGCCGAGGCGACGGCGAGCACCTCGCGCAGCGCCTCGCGGTGCACCTGCGAGTGCTGGCGCACCTCCATCTCGGCGAGGTGGAACCCGAAGGTCTCCGCCTGCCAGACGAGGCCCTGCAGCTCGCCGCCGGCGATGCGGTGCGCGCCCGCGCTGCGGAGCGACGCCTGCAGCACGCGGAGGTCGGCGAGCAGCTCGGCGGCGGACGGGTAGGCGATGGGGTCGTCGTGGCGCTCGCGGGTGGCGGCGAGGCGGCCGGCGATGACGAGGAGCACGCGGCGGTGCAGCTCGGCGGGCGCGCGCGTGCCGATGCGCGCGGTGAGGTGCGGCGCGAGCGCGTCCTGCGTGGCGGCGAGCTCGCGGAGCTCCGGGCTCGGCGGGGTGTCGGCGTCGCCGAGCGTGAGCGAGCGGCCCACGCGGAGGGCGACGCGCTCGAGGCCGAGGAGGATGTGCTCGCTGGCGATGCCCGCGGCCTCCTCGGTGACGGCGGCGGTGACGTACGGGTTGCCGTCGCGATCCGCCGCGATCCAGTTGCCGAGCCGGAAGAACGCGGGCGCCACCGCGTCGCGCACGCCGGCCTCCTCGCCGAGCAGCCAGTCGTCGAGCAGGCGGTAGACGCGCGGCACGACCTCGAACAGGGTCTGGTCGAAGACGCCCATGGCGGTGCGCACCTCGTCGAGCGGCGTGGGCCGCGTGGTGCGCAGCGGCGACGTGCGCCACAGGCCGTCGATCTCCTCGAGCAGCCGGCGGTCGACGTCCTGCCCGGTGAGCGTGCCCGGCATGGCGCCGTCGCGCTCGGTGAGCAGGTCGCCGATGCGGCGGATCCCCGTGGCCACCGCCCGACGACGCGCCTCGGTGGGGTGCGCCGTGAGCACCGGGTGGAACCGCATCTCGCCGAGGCGGCGCATGGCCTCCTCGCGGCCGAGCTCCTCGGTGAGCTTCCCGACGGCGTCCGGGATGGAGTCGGGCACGAAGCCCGACGCTGCCTCGCGCTCGCGGAGGACGCGCACGCGGTGGTGCTCCTCGGCGAGGTTCGCGAGGTGGAAGTAGCAGGTGAACGCGCGGGCGACCTGCTCGGCGCGCTCCGGCGTGAACGTCGCGACGAGCCGCTCGGCGTCGTCGATGGACGCGTCGCGCGCGCTCTCGTACGCGTCGATGACCAGCTCACGGAGCCGCTCGACGTCGCGCAGCAGGTCGTCGCCGCCGGACTCGCGGAGCACCTGGCCGAGCAGGCCGCCCAGGTGGCTGACGTCGGAGCGGAGAGCGGGCTCCACGGCGTCGCGGGTGCCGTCGCGGGTGGAGTCGGGCTCGAGGGGAAGCGGCTTCTTCGGGGGAGTCGTCACGGTGACGAGGATACGGACAGCGCGCGGCGGATCCTGCGCATGACGTCCGAGGACGGAGGCTCCGGGCGCGGATACGACTGTGGAGGAGGACCGGGGCGACCGGATCAGGCCGCGACGGGCGCCGGCACGCGCTCGTCCCGCGGCATGCGCAGCAGCGCGTACGCGGAGGCGGCGAGCAGCAGCGCGGCGCCCGTCGCGAAGGCGACCGGGTACGAGAACGCGTCCGCGAGGAAGCCCGCGACGAGCGGGCCGACGATGGCGCCCAGGTCCGACACCATCGAGAACACGGCGACGGGACGACCGCTGCGGGCCCCCGCGGCGTCGCCCACCGCGGCGGCCGGCGCCGTGCCCATGAACGACGCGGCCGCGCCGTACACGCAGAGCAGCACGGTGAGCACGACCATGTCGGGGGCGAACGGGATCGCGATCATCAGCAGCCCGGCGACCCCGTACGCGCCGACGATCGCGGGACGCCGCCCGACCGTGTCGACGAAGCGGGCGGCGGGCGCGAGCGCGAGCGCCTGCACCACGGCGGCGCACGCGAACGCGATGCCGGTGGCCGACGGATCCGCGCCGATCACGGCCACGACGAGCAGCGGGATCAGCGCGCTGCGGACGCCCATCGACGCCCACCCGTTGCCGAGGTTCGCGAGGAGGGCCGCCCGGTAGCGCGGGTCGCGCAGCACGCGGCCGAACGGGATCACGACCTCGTCCGCGCCGGTCGCCGGGACCTCGCGATCCCGCGGCCGGAGCAGCAGCAGCCCGATGACGCTCGCGACGGCGAGCGTGGCCGCGTAGAAGAAGAACGGAGCGGTGAGCGAGATGGTCGCGAGCACGGCGCCGAGCGCGGGCCCCGCCATGCCGCCGATGAGGAAGCCGCCCTGGTAGAAGCCGATCGCGCGGGCGCGGCGCGTGGGATCCGTCGAGCCGAGCAGCAGCGTCATCGCGGCCACCGAGAACATCGCCGACCCGATGCCGCCCGCGCCGCGGAGCAGCAGCAGCTGCACGTAGTCCTGCGCGAGGCCCGCGAGGCCGGAGGAGACCGCGACGATCCCGATCCCGACCGCGAGCACGGTGCGCTCCCCGCTCCAGTCGATGAGGCGCGCGACGAAGGGGCTCATCACGAACCGCATGAGCGCGAAGGCCGAGATCACCGCGCCGACCTCGAAGCTGCCGACCCCGAAGCTCTCGGCGTAGACGGGCAGCACGGGCACGACCACGCCGAAGCCGACCATCACGAAGAACGCGATGACGCCGAGGACGAGGACGTCGCGCGGGAGCCTCGCACGCGGGGCGCGGGGTCCGCGGCCGGGGCCGGGGCCGGACCCGGGGGTGCGCGCGGATCCCGCACGTCGGAAACCACGCATGCGTTCAGCTTACGACCGGCAGAAGGGGGTCCCCCGACCGCCGCCGCGCCCCACGCCCGGGATGTCCGCCTCACCCCATGTCGGAGCCCAGCTCGACCTCCGTGAAGATCGAGCCGAGCAGCACGCCCGCGGGCGGCGAGGTGTCCGCGCCGAGCTCGGGGAAGCGGTGCGCGAACACCTCGGCGTCGTCCTCCGGGTGGTAGCCGATCGCCTCGCCCGCCGCGAGCGACACCCAGCGGCGCGTGTTGCGGGAGACGCCCCACACGATGCGGTGGCCGGGCTCGTCCCACCGCAGCACGGCCTCGACGAGCCGCGCCGCGTCCCCCGGCGAGAGCCAGGTCGAGACGCTGCGGGCCTGCGACGGCTCCGGCTCGGCCGTCATGATCCGCACGCTCACCACGACGTGCCCGTGCCGGTCGGCGTACATGCTGCCGAGCCCCTCGAGCAGCACCTTGCTCAGGCCGTAGAACGTGTCGGGCCGGGGCGCGGGCACGTCCTCGCGCGCGGCCTCGGTCGCGGGCAGGAAGCCGACCGCGTGGATGGAGCTGGCCGCGAGGATCCGCGGCACCCCCGCCCGCACGACCGCCTCGTGCACCGCGTGCGCGCCGTCGTTGTTCACGGCCTGGATCGCCTCCCACGGCCGCTCGGCCGCGTGCGCCGCGAGGTGCACCACGAGGTCGGATCCGCGGAACGCCTCCGTGCACGCGACGACGTCTGTCGTGTCGACGATGGCCGAGGTCTCCCCCGACGCGAGCGGCGTCGGCGGGGCCACCACGTCGAGCAGCCGCAGCTCGTGCCCGGCGGCGACGAGCAGCGGGCGGATGCTCGTGGCGATCCGGCCGGATCCTCCCGTGATCGTGATCGTGGCCATGTGGATCCCCTCGTCATCGTCGACGCGCCGCGCGGCGCGGCCGTCCTCCCATCCTGGGCGACGGGCGGCGACCCGCCTAGATGTACCCGGCCATGACGTTGGTGACACTTCGGGGCGTGTGAGGAGGCCTCCTGGCTTGATGGAGCTGTCTAGTTCTGCCACTGCCAGGAGGCCTCGATGTCCCACGCTAATGCTCGTCTGACGGTTCACGGGAGGGTTCTCCTCGTGCGGCGGGTGGTCGAGGATCGTCGGCCGGTCTCGCATGTCGCGCGCGAACTCGGTGTGTCGCGTCAGTGCGCGCATCGGTGGGTGAATCGGTTCCGGTCCGAGGGTTTCGAAGGCTTGTCGGACCGGTCCTCGAGGCCGAGACGGGTGCCGACGAGGACGAGCCCGGAACGAGAACGAGCCGTCGTGGAAGCGAGGACCCGATTGCGATCAGGTCCTGCCCGGTTGGCGCCGGTGACCGGTGTTCCAGCCCGCACGATCTCCCGCATCCTGCGGCGGCACGGGGCACCGCCGTTGGCATGGTTGGACCCCGTCACCGGGGCCGTGATCCGGGCATCCCGGTCGACGGCAAACCGGTACGAGCATGAGCATCCCGGCGACCTGATCCACGTCGACGTGAAGAAGCTCGGCCGGATCCCGGACGGCGGCGGCTGGCGGGCGCATGGCCGCAGCGAACAGGTTCGTGGTCGTGGGATCGGGTTCGATTACGTCCACGCCGTGGTCGATGACCACACCCGCCTCGCCTACGCGGAGATCCACCCGGACGAGAAGGGCGTGACCGCGGCAGGGTTCCTGACCCGGGCCGCGGCGTACTTCGCCGAGCACGGCATCACCCGCATCGAACGGGTCCTGACGGACAACGCGTTCGCCTACCGGCACTCGGCCGCGTTCCAGAACGCGGTCACGCAGCTCGGTGCGAGGCAGAAGTTCATCCGCCCGCACTGCCCCTGGCAGAACGGCAAGGTCGAACGCTTCAACCGCACCCTCGCGACCGAGTGGGCCTACCGGCAACCCTTCACCAGCAACCAAGCCAGAACCGACGCCCTTGATCCGTGGATCCAGCACTACAACACTGAACGAATCCACTCGAGCCACGGGCTGACGCCCGCGGCCCGAGTGTCACCAACGTCATGACTCAGTACACCTAGAGCGGCGCCGCGTCGAACAGCACCTGCGTGCAGCCGCGCGCCGCGTCGTGCGTGACGAGCGCGCGCACCCCGTAGACGTCGGCGATGAGCTCGGCCGTGAGCACCTCGCGCGGATGCCCGCCCGCCACCACGCGCCCCTCGCGCAGCACCAGCACGCTGTCGCAGAACATCGCCGCGAGGTTGAGGTCGTGCAGCGCGACCACGGTGGTCACCGGCAGGTCGCGCACGAGCGCCAGCAGCTCCAGCTGGTGCCGGATGTCGAGGTGGTTGGTCGGCTCGTCGAGCAGCAGCTCGCGCGGCTCCTGCGCGAGGGCGCGGGCGATGTGGGCCCGCTGCCGCTCGCCGCCGGAGAGCGTCCGCCAGGCGCGGTCGGCCTTCGCCTCGAGCCCGACGTGCGCGACCGCGCGGTCGATCGCCGCCCGGTCCTCCGCCGTGTCGCCGCCCAGGAGCGTGCGGTACGGCGTGCGGCCGAGGCGCACGACGTCGCGCACCACGATGTCGACCTCGGTCTCGCCGTGCTGGGTCACGGTCGCCACGCGCCGGGCGACCTCGCGTCGGCGCAGCCCCGCGAGGTCGGCGCCGTCGAGCGTCACGCGGCCGGAGTCCGGCGACGCAGCCCCCTGCAGCAGCTTGAGCAGCGACGACTTGCCCGAGCCGTTCGGCCCGAGGAGCCCCACGGTGGATCCGGGCGCCGGCTCCAGCGTCACGTCGTCCACCACGATCCGCCCGCCCCGCGACCAGCTGACGCCCCGCGCCTCGAGCGTCATGCGCGCCCCCGGTTCCGCATCAGCAGCAGCATGAACACGGGCACGCCGACGAGCGCCGTGCCGACGCCCACGGGTAGAGGCGTGGGCGCGAACGCCAGCCGCGAGACCGCGTCGACCCACACCATGAAGACGGCGCCGAGCACGATCGTGGCGGGCACGACGCGCGAGTGCCGCTGGCCGAACAGCAGCCGCGCGGCGTGCGGCAGCACCAGGCCGACGAACCCGATGGCGCCGGCGATGCTCACGAGCGTCGCGGTGAGCAGCGCGGTCACGACCAGGAGGATCGTGCGGGTGCGGCCCACGTGGATCCCGGCGAGGACGCCACCTCCTCCCCGAACGCGAAGGCATCGAGCGAGCGGGCGTAGGCGGGGCAGACGACAGCGCCGACCGCGACCACGGAGACGCTCAGCCCGACCTCGTCCCAGCGCATGCCCTCGAGGGATCCGAGGAGCCAGAACGTGATGCCGCGCGTCTCATCGGAGTCGGCGAACGCGAAGACCACGAGCGAGGTGAGCGCGGAGAAGAGCTGGGTGCTGGCGACGCCCGCGAGGATGACGCCGGCCGTGCCGGCCGATGAGAACCGCGCGAGCAGCAGCACGAAGCCGAACGCCACGAGCGCGCCGATGAACGCGCCGCCCGACATGCCGATCGCGCCGCCGCCGAGGCCGAGCACCCCGATGAGCACGGCACCGGTGGAGGCGCCGGAGGAGACGCCGAGCACGAACGGATCCGCGAGCGGGTTCCGCAGCAGCGACTGGAGCACGACGCCGCAGAGGCCGAGGCCCGCGCCGCACGCCGCCGCGACGAGCGCGCGCGGGAGGCGCTCCTGCCAGACGATGGCGTCCTCCGAGACGCGCACCGGGATCTGCGCGGCACCCAAGTGGTTGAGCAGGATGTCGCGCACGTTCACGAGCGACACGTCGGCCGGTCCGAGGGTCACGGCGATGCCCACCGAGAGCGCGAGCGCGACGATCCCGAGCACGACCAGCAGCCCGATGCGCAGGGCGTGCGGGAGCGCGCGCACCCGCACGGCGATCGGCGAGGCCGCGACCCGCGAGGCCGGGGCGCTCAGAGCCGGTCCCCGCGCGCGTCCCACCAGGCCCGGATCTTCTCGAGCCCGTCCACGAAGCGGATCGACGGGTTCAGCTCGGCGCCGTGCAGCGCCACCATGCGGTCCTCCTTCACGGCGGTGAGATCGCGCGTGAGCGGGTCGCTCGTCAGGAAGTCGATCTTGTCCTGCAGCTTGTCGCCGGGGAAGCGGTCCCGCTGGAGGTCGCCGAGCACGAGGATGTCCGGGTCGCGGTCGACCACGGTCTCCCACCCGGTGGCGATGAAGTCGTCGCGCACCTCGGGGAACGCGTCCGTGAGGCCGACCTGACGGGACAGCAGCGCGGTGGCGCCGAACCCGCCGCCCATGTACGGCGTCTTCGTGTCGGCGAACCAGTACATGAGCTTCGCCCCACGGAGGTCCATCCCGTCGGTGGCCGCCGCCGCGCGCTGCTGGAGCGACGCGACGAGCGCCTCGCCGCGGTCCTGCACGTCGAAGACCTCGGCCATCTCGCGGATCTCCTGGTAGAGCGCGTCGACCGTGAGCGGGGTCGTGCGCTGACCGCCCCCGTTGATGCTAATGTCGGAGTCGCAGTCCGTGGGCGAGAGGTAGGAGAGGATGCCCGTCTCGTCGAGGCGGTCGCGCGTGACCACGCCGCCCGTGGCGTAGTGCCGGCCGAAGGACGCGGTGACGAAGTCGGGGTCCGCGCCGAGGAGCACCTCGTAGGTGGGCGCGTTGTCGGCGAGGCGCGGCACCTGCGCGTTCGCGTCGGCGAGCGAGTCGAGCACCGGATCCGTCCACGACGCCGTGCCGACCATGCGGTCCTGCAGGCCGAGCGACAGCAGGATCTCGGTGGAGTCCTGGTCGAGCGACACCACGCGCTGCGGCGCCTGGTCGACGGTCACGTCGTGCCCGCAGTTCGACAGCGTCAGCGGGTAGGTCGTCGACCCCTCGCCCGTCTCGGCGACGGACGCGGCCGGCACCTCCTCGGAGGCGCCGCACCCGGTGAGGGCGACGAGCACGAGGCCCGTCACGGCGGTGGCGGTGAGGCGAGCGAGGGCGCGAGCGCGGGGCATGGGTCTCCTGGGGTCGAGGCCGACATCGGCCCGGCGGGGAGCCCGGGCCCCGGGTAAGCCTAGCCTTACCTCACCGGGCGACTCGACCCCGCCTCCACGACCGGGCGGGCCTCCCGCCGTGGTCGCCGGGACACCGCTCGGTGGACGACGGCGAGGCCGATCAGGAGGACGGCGTAGAGCACGAGCGACCACGCGGAGGGGACGAGCGAGAAGCAGATCACCCCGAGGACGAGCGGCACCATCACCGCGACCCCGAGGGGGATGGGCTTCCGATCCATGGCGACGACCATACCGAAACGTCGGCGCCGGCGCGATCCCCGTGAGCGGCGGGCGTCGACGACCGGATCAGCGCCCGCGCGCCACCGTCGAGCCGCGCACGATCAGCTCGAAGGCCATCGTCTCGGTGCGGAACGCGCCCGCGTCCGCGCCGCGCTCGATCCGCTCGGCCAGCATCTCGACCGCCCGTCGCGCGATGGCCCGCCGACCCGGCGACACCGTGGTGAGCGGGGGCTGCGCGAAGCGGGAGTCGGCCGTGTCGTCGAGGCCGGCGACGGCCACGTCCTCGGGCACGCGGAGGCCGCGCTCCTGGAGCATCCACTGGGCGCCGAGCGCGAGGGAGTCGTTGAAGCCGAAGACGGCGTCGAGCTCGACCCCGTCGTCGAGGAGGCGGGCCATCGCGGCGGCGCCGGACTCGCGGCGCCAGGGGCCGGGATCCACCTGGAGGCGCGGGTCGACGGGGATGCCTGCCGCGGCGAGCGCCTCCTCGGCCCCGCGCTGCCGGAGCGCGGATCCGGACGGCTCGTCGGCGTCGCGCACGCCGATGAGCGCGATGCGCCGCCTCCCGGTCTCGACGAGGTGCGCGACCGCGGCGCGCGCGGCGTCGCGGTCGGCGATGAGCACCTGGTCGGCGAGGCCCTCGAGGAAGCGCTGGCCGATCATCACGAGCGGCACGTTCAGGTCGATGACGCCCGCATCCTCCTGGTGGAGGGCGAGCGGCTCGTAGATCACGCCGTCGAGCACCTGGCGATGCAGTCCGGACAGCGCGCCGATCTCGCGGTCGCGCCGCCCCGCGGTGGTCTCGACGAGCACGCTGAGGCCGAGCTCGTCGGCGGCGTCGATGACGTCCTGCGCGAGCGGCGCCAGGTAGGCGCTGTCGAGCTCGGGGATCACGAGCGCGATCATGCGCGACCGGCCCGAGCGGAGGTTCCGGGCGGACACGTTCATCCGGTAGCCGAGCTCGGCGACGGCGGCCGCGATCCGCGCGCGGGTCTCGTCGCGCATGTAGGGGTAGCCGTTGAAGTAGTTGCTGACGGTCTTGATGGAGACGCCCGCGGCCTGGGCGACGTCGCTCATCGTGGCCGCCATCCGCTCCCCCTCGTCCGGGCGCCCGCCGCGGATCCTCGTCCGGTGCCGACGCACGCCTCCCCCAGCCTGGCATGCGGCGCGGGTGGCGGCCCTACTTCACGGCGCCGCTGATGAGGCCGGCCACGTAGTACCGCTGGAGCAGCAGGTAGAGCACGACGCACGGGAGCACCGTCACGGCGACGCCCGTCTGCATCAGCCCCCAGTCGACCGCGTTGTTCTGGCCGGCCGAGAGGATGTTGAGGCTCACCGGCAGCGTGTACAGGCTCTGGTCGGTGATCAGGATCAGCGTCGCGAAGAAGTCGTTCCACGCCGAGAAGAAGGTGAGGAGCGCCGTCGACACGATGCCCGGGATCGCGATGGGCAGCATGACGCGGCGCATCGCCTGCAGCGGCGTGTTCCCGTCGATGAGCGCGGCCTCCTCGAGGCTCGCGGGCACGGCGGCGAACGAGTTGCGCATGAGGCAGATCCCGAACGGCAGGTTGAAGGTGGCGAGCACGAGCGCGAGGCCGACGAGGCTGTTGTCGAGGTCGAGCTCGATGAGCGTCAGGAACAGCGGCGTGATGATCGCCTGGAACGGGATCATGAACGTGATCAGCACCACGAAGAACACCACGTCGCTCCCCCGGAACGGCAGGCGCGCGAACGCGTAGCCGGCGAGCGTCGAGACCACGATGGTGATCGCGGTCACGAGCAGCGACACGAAGACGCTGTTGCGGAGGCTGGTCATGAGGTCGAGACCGCCGGTCGGCGTGAGGAGCCGCTGCACGTTGCCGAGCCCGATCGAGCCGTCCTGCGCCGTGAGCGCGGTGCCGAGCATGATCCCGAGCGGGTAGAGGAAGAGGAGCGCGACGCAGCCGCACGCGACGTACCAGGCGAGGCGCGGCATGGAGGCGCGGACGGCGCCGAGGCCGCGGGCGTCGCGTCCCCGGAGCTCCCGGGCTGGCGCGCCGTCGGCGGGGGCGGAGGAGGCAGGGCGGGTGGGGGCCTGGGTGCTCATGCGTGGTCCGAGTTCCGGAGGAGCAGCATCTGGGCTGCGCTGACGAGGCCGAGGACGACCATGAGGATGATGGAGAGCGCGGCCCCGTAGCCGAGGTCGAGCCGGATGAACGAGGAGCGGTAGATCTCGTAGACCGCCGTGATGGTGCCGTTGTCCGGCCCGCCCGCGGTCATGATGTAGAACTGGTCGAACGCCAGCAGGGACCCGGCCACGCTGAACACCAGCACGAGCGCGAGCGTCGGCCGCAGCAGCGGCAGCGTGATGTAGACGAACCGCTGCCACCGGCTGGATCCGTCGATGTCCGCCGCCTCGTTCACCTCCTGCGGGATCGACTGGAAGCCCGAGAGCAGGAGCAGCATCTGGAGCCCGGCGGACTTCCACGCGACCATGCTCACGACCACGAGGAACGCGGTCACGGATCCGCCGAACATGTTCGTCGACACGTCCACGAGCCCGACCCCGGCGAGCGCCTTCATCGTCGGCCCGATCACCGGCTGCCACATGAAGAGGAAGAGGTAGCTCGCGGAGGCGAGCCCCACGACCACGGGCAGGAAGAAGATCGACTGGAAGATCCGAGCCGTGCGCGTGCGGCGCTGGATGAGGAGCACCAGCACCAGGCCGATCACGAGGAGCACCGGGGTGACGATCGCCGTGTACACGAGCGTGAAGCCGACGGCCTCGAGGAACGCGGCGTCCTGGAACGCCTCGACGTAGTTGGCGAGCCCGGTGAAGGCGCGGTTGCCGAGCAGCGGCCAGGTGTACGTGCTCATCGCGATGGTGCGCATCAGCGGCCAGATGAAGAACGTCACGAGCATCGCGAGCGCGGGCAGCACCAGGAGGATCCCGGTGCAGCGCCGCCTCCTCGCCATGCCGCCGCGGTCGCGCACCGCGCTGCGGGCCGGGGACGCGACGGCGCCCTCCAGCCGGGTGATCACGGGTGCGGTCACTTCTCGTCCTCCTCGACGTAGACGACGGAGTCGAGGATGCGCTGCGCCTCGGCCTGGGCCTCGCGCTGCGCCTCCGGGATCCCGCCGCCGAACACGGACTGCGAGATCAGGTTGACCCAGACCCCGTTGTTGTCGTTGAACAGCTCGTTCTCGACCGGGCTGAAGGGCACGTGGCCGACCCGGAGCGCGTCCGCGAAGACGGCGTAGCGCGGGTCCTGCGGCACGTACACGTCGTCGAGCAGGTCGGTGCGGATGGGCACGACCGACTGCTCCGCGAGGATCGTCTGGGCCTCCTCGCCCGTGGCCCACTCGACGAACTCCCACGCCGCGTCGACGTCGTCCGAGCCCTCGAGGATGGCGAGGGTGTCGCCGCCGCCGAACGACGCGGATCCGCCGTCCTTCCCGGGCAGCGGGGTGACGCCGAAGTCGACCGTCCCGCCCGCGACGAGCGAGCCCATGGTGGCGGTGCCGTCGGCGATCATGCCGACCGTGCCCTGCTGGAACGCGGTCGCGGTGTTCGGGCCGGCGTCGGTGCGGGCGAGGGACGGCATGCTGCCGTCGGTCCACATCCCGCGGAGGAGCTCGAGCCCCTCGGTGACCTCCGGGCTGTCGAGGGTGGCGGTGCGTCCGTCCTCCGACAGCACGTCGCCGCCGCCGCCCCAGATCAGCGGCGTGAAGCCGAAGATGAGGCAGCCGCCGCACGCGCCGGGGATGGAGTACCCGTAGGTGCTGTCGCCGAGCGCCGTGATGGCCTTGGCGGCGGCGCGGATCTCCGCGTGCGTCGACGGCGGATCCTCCGGGTCGAGCCCCGCCTCGGCGAAGAGCGTCTTGTTGTAGAAGAGCACCGAGACGTCGCCGGTGAACGGCACCGCGTACGTGCGGTCGTCGAACGACGAGACGGACGCGTGGGCGGGGCTGAAGTCGTCGGCGTAGCCGAGCGCGTCGACGCGGTCGGTGATGTCGACGAGCGCGCCGGCCTGCGCGAAGTACGGCGTGAAGACGAGGTCGAGCGCGGCCACGTCCGGCGGGTCGCCGCCCGCGATGGAGGTCGCGAGCTTCTGCACGTAGCTGGGCGACGGCACGAGCGTGATCTCGACCTGCGTCTCGTGCGTGGCGTCGTAGGCCTCGGCGAGCGGCTCGACGAGCGCCTTCTCGTAGTCGCGGATCCAGAGCGTGACGGTGCCGTCGTCCGAGCCGCCGGATCCGGCGGAGCAGCCGCTGAGCGCGAGGCCCGTGATCATCAGGGTCGCCGCGGCGCCCATCCTCGTCGTGGTCCGCGTCATCGCGCTCCTCGTGTCCGTGGCGTGTCGGCCCCGAGGGGCTCGGCCGCAGGGCCGCACGCGCCGCCATGGCGCCTTCTACATCGTTGTACTAGATTATGTGCATCGATGTACTGCTCGTCAAGGGCGGATCGACCGGGGCCCGGCACCGCCGCCGCCCCCGCACCCCGAGAGCCGAGGATCCCGATGACCGCACTCCACGTCCCCGCGCATCCCGCCGTGTTCGGCGCCGTCCAGGGCTTCCCGCTCTCCGCCGTCCGCCCCGGCGACGGGCCGCTCCGCCACGCGCAGCTGACCGACGTCGAGTACGTGCTGCGCCTGGATCCCGACCGGCTGCTCGCGCCCTACCTCCGGGAGGCGGGCCTCGACTCCCCCGCGCCGAGCTACGGCAGCTGGGAGGCGATCGGCCTCGACGGGCACATCGGCGGCCACCACCTCTCCGCGCTCGCGCAGCTGCACGCCGCCACCGGCGACCCGCGGCTCCTGCCGCGGCTCGAGCACATGCTCGACGTGCTCGAGCGCTGCCAGGAGGCGGCCGGCGACGGCTGGCTCGGTGGCGTGCCCGACGGCCGCGCGTTCGGCCGCACCATCGCGGAGGGCCGCATCGAGGCGGACACCTTCGACCTCGAGGGCAGGTGGGTGCCGCTCTACAACCTGCACAAGACGCTCCGCGGGCTGCTGCACGCGCACGAGCACACGGGATCCGCGCGGGCCCTGCGCATGGCCGTCGGGATGGCCGACTGGTGGCTCGGCGTCTCGTCGCACCTCGACGACGATGCGTTCGAGGGGATGCTCGCGACCGAGCACGGCGGCATGTGCGACGCGTTCGCGACGCTCGCGGGGATCACGGGACGCGACGACCTGCTCTCCGAGGCGCGGCGGTTCGCGCAGCGCGCCCTCGTGGATCCGCTCGCCGCCGGCCGGGACGAGCTCGACGGGCTGCACGCGAACACGCAGATCCCGAAGGTCATCGGCCTCGAGCGCCTCGGCAGGATGACGGGCGACATGCGTCTCCTGGCCGCATCGGACGCGTTCTGGGACTCGGTCGTGCACCGCCGCAGCGTCGTGATCGGCGGCAACAGCGTGCGCGAGCACTTCCACCCGTCGCGCGACTTCGCGCCCATGGTGCTCGACGAGCAGGGGCCGGAGACCTGCAACAGCTACAACATGCTCGAGCTCGCGCGGCTGCGGTTCGAGCGCACGGGGGATCCGGCGATCCTCGACCAGGTCGAGCGCACGACGCTCGGCCACGTCCTCTCCACGCAGCACCCCGAGCACGGCGGGCTCGTCTACTTCACGTCGCTCCGGCCGGCGCACCACCGCGTCTACTCGGTGGCGGAGGAGTCGATGTGGTGCTGCGTCGGCACCGGGATGGAGAACCACGCGCGCTACGGCGAGCAGGTGTTCGCGCGCGCGGGCGACGACGCGCTGCTGGTGGACCTCTACGTGCCGGCCGAGCTGGACTGGGCCGCGCGCGGGATCCGGGCGCGCATCGAGGGCGACGTGGTGCGCACGGGCACGGCGACCGTGACGATCGCGGCCTCCGCGGAGGCCGAGCTGGAGCTGCGGCTGCGGCGTCCCGGCTGGGCGACGTCCATGGAGGTGCGCGTCGGCGGAGAGCCGGTCGCCGTGGTGCCCGCCGCCGCCGCCGTGCCGATCCGCCGCACGTGGTCCGGCACGACCGTCGTCACCGTGCACCTCGGCATGGAGGTGCGGGCGGAGGGGCTGCCCGACGGATCCGCGTGGACGTCGTTCCGGTACGGACCCGTGCCGCTCGCCTCGAGGGACGGCCGGGACGGGCTCGTGGGATCGCTCGCGGAGGACTCGCGCATGGGCCACGTGACGCCCGCGCCGAAGGTGCCGCTGGAGCGGACGCCCGTGATCACCGCGGCCGACCCCGCTGGCGCCGTCACGCTCGTCGACCGCTCCGCGCTGGCGTTCCGGCTCGACGCGTGGCGGGACGGTGAGCGGGTGGCGGTCGCGCTCGAGCCGTTCCCGGGGATCCACGACGAGCGGTGCACGCTGGTCTGGCCGACCGGCGCCGATCCCGCCGCGCGCGCCGCCGAGCTGCGCGCGCTGGACGCCGCGGGCACCGACGGCGACGTGGTCGACGAGGTGGTCGCCGGGGAACAGCAGCCCGAGGTGGACCACGCCTTCCGCGGCGCGGGCACGCGGGCCGGCGGCGCCGACGGCGTGCACTGGCGGAGCGCGACCGGCTGGTTCTCCTACGAGCTGCGCGACCCGGACGGCACGGCGACCGCGGTGCGCGTGCGGCTGCGCCGGGAGGCGCGGGACGCCGCGGCCGGTGCCGCTGCCGTCGACCAGTCGATCCGCGTCGGCGGCGTGGAGGCGGTCGCGGACCCGCGCGAGGTGGGCGGCGAGGCCGACGACGACGCGCTCGACGTGCGGATCACCGACGCCATGCGCGCCGGATCCCCCGACGGCACGATCGCGGTGCGCGTGGATGCGGTGCCGGGCGGCCGCACGCGGGACGTGCTCGGGATCCAGCTGCGGCGCTGATCCCCGGTGCCCGACGAGGGGCCCGGACGATCGGCCCGGGCCCCGCGTCGTGCGCCGCGTCCGCTACGCGGAGACGGCCTGCAGGTTGCGCTCGATGTGCGCGTGGAACGCCTGGAGCCAGGTGAGGAGGAACTCCTCGGTGCCCGCGTTGGAGATCGCGCCCTCGGGGGAGATGAGGCCCTCGGTGGTCTGGATGTACGCCTCGGGCTGCGAGAGCTCGGGCGACGCGAGGAACGACAGGATGCTCCGCAGGTGCTGCTGCGCGACGGCCGTCCCGACCGCGCCGATGGACGTGCCGATGACCGCGCTGGGCTTGCCCTGGAACGCGTTCTCGCCGTAGGGGCGGCTCGCGAAGTCGAGCGCGTTCTTCAGCACGCCGGGCACCGAGCGGTTGTACTCGGGCGTGACGATCATGACGGCGTCGGCGTCCGCGATGGCCGCCTTGAAGTCGTTCGCGACCTCGGGGTACTCGCCGTCCATGTCCGCGCTGTAGAAGGGCAGCGGCGCGATGGGGATCTCGGTGAGCTCGAGGCCGGCCTGGGCGCCGAGGCCCTTCAGCGCGAGCGACAGGGCCCGGTTGATGGAGGTGGACGACAGGCTGCCGACGAGGTAGCCGACGCGGTAGGTGGTGCTCATGGGGTGCTCCTTCTCGCACGGATCAGTTCCATGCGCGCGCATAGAGCCTAGCGCCGGCGCGTGGGCGTCACCCGGACGTGCCCCGCTCGCGCGGATCCCGGACAGCCCGCGCGAGCACCGCCTCACCCCAGCAGCACCTCCCACGTGCGCAGCGACGGCCAGAGCGCGTGGCGCGGGAGGACGTCGGGGCCGCACGCGCGGGATCCGAGGCCGTGCTGGGCGTCGTCGAGGAGCAGGTGCAGGCCGTCCGATGCGGGCAGCTCGTGCGGGTGGCCGACGTCGGTCATCTGCTGCGGGGTCCAGCGGGAGAGCTGGAAGCCGGCGCGATGGCCGGACGCGTCGGGCACGGTCGTCACGGTGAGCGGGGTCGCGGATCCGTCGCCGACCACGAGCGAGCGCAGCCCGGGTCGGTGGCCCGTCTCCTGCGGGCGGGCGTAGGCGACCGCGAGGCCGTCGACGCTCGACGCGAAGCGGCCGACGCGCACGGCCGTGCGGCTGTCGGCGTACGACTCCCCCGGCCCCGTGCCGTGCCAGGCGACGGGATGCTCGGCGAGCGCGGCCGGCAGGTCGATGCGCACGCCGACCCGCGGCCACGTGCAGTCCCAGATCCCGAACGGCACGACCTCGGTCGCGAGCAGGAGGCCGCGGTCGGTCGCGGTCCAGCGGAACGCGACGTCGACGCCCGCGCCCGAGTGCGCCGCCTGCACGCGCATCCGCGTCTCCAGGCCACCGGCCGTTCGGGTGGATCCGAGCCGACGGTGGGTGAGCCGGTGCAGGCCGCGCTCGCGCCAGCGATCGGCCGACGGCGGCGTCTCCTCGGCGCCGCGGCCGCGCGTGAGCTCGGGCTCGGCCAGCTCGTAGGATCCCTGGCCGGCCCCGCGGTCGTTCTCGGTGGGCGCGCGCCACAGCTCGAGGCGCGGACCGCGCACGGGCACGCCGCCCCAGGCGACGAGGTCGCCGCGCGCGTCGAAGGTCCCGACGCCGAGCGCGTCGCCGTGCCAGCGTCCGGCGGGACGCGGCCGGGGCGCGGGCCGGTCGCGCACGAGCGCCTGGTGCGACGACACGACGTGCCCCGCCTCGGCCCACGGCGCGTCGTGCCGCGTGACGACCTGAACCGTCACGTGCGCCTCCTCGGCGTGCCCGGCGGCGCGCGCCTCGGCGGGCAGCGGGATCGTCGCCGCGTCACCGGCCCCGAGGGCGGCGTGCTCGAGGATCCCGCGAGCGACCTGCCTGCCGTCGTGGGCGAGGATCCAGACCAGGTCGACGTCGTCGGTGGACGCGCTGTGCCGCCGGTTCTCGACCCGCACCCCGGATCCGTCGGCCGCGACCCGCACGCGCACGGGCGCGATGACCGCCGCGAGCTCGGCGAGGCCGGGCGTGGGCGTGCCGTCGGAGAGCAGCAGGCCGTCCATCACGAAGGGGCCGTCGTGCACGGGCTCGCCGAAGTCGCCGCCGTACGCGTGGAAGGGGCGGCCGTCGGCGGTGCGCGCGAGCAGCCCGTGGTCGCGCCACTCCCACACGAAGCCGCCGTGCAGGCGCGGCCAGCGGTCGATCGCGTCCTCGTAGTCGGCCAGGGATCCGGGCCCGTTGCCCATCGCGTGCCCGTACTCGCACAGGATGAACGGCTTCGCGCGCTGCTTCGCGCCCGTCGCGCCCGTGGTCTCATGGATGCTCGCGACGGGCGTGCCGCACACCGAGTCGATCTCCTCGAGCGTCGGGTACATGCGCGAGTAGACGTCGGTGTGCTCGCCCGTGAGGTCGCCCTCGTAGTGCACGGGCCGCGTGGGATCCGCGCGCCGCACCCACGCCGACATGGCCGCGATGTTGCGCCCGGTGCCGGACTCGTTGCCGAGCGACCACATGACGATCGACGGGTGGTTGCGGTCGCGGCCCACGGTGCGCGTGATGCGGTCGAGGTAGGCGTCGCGCCAGCGCGGGTCGTCGGAGGGGTTGTCCCGCCACTCGACGTCCCAGAAGCCGTGCGTCTCGAGGTCGCACTCGAGCACGACCCAGAAGCCGAGCTCGTCGGCGATGTCGAGGAGGCGCGGGTGCGGCGGGTAGTGGGAGGTGCGGATCGCGTCGATCCCGCTCCTCTTGATCAGCTCGAGGTCGGCGCGCGCCTCGGCCTCGTCGAACACGCGGCCGCGCTCGGGGTGCGACTCGTGCCGATTGACGCCGCGGAAGGTGAGGCGGCGGCCGTCGACGAGCAGCGCGTCGCCGTCGATGCGCACCGTGCGGAACCCGATCCGCAACGACGCCGTCTCGCCCGGCGACGACACGGTCAGGTCGTAGAGGCGCGGCCGCTCGGCGCTCCACGCGTCGACCGCGGGGATCGCGACGGGCGCGACGTCGGCGGGGGTCTCCCACGTCACGTGGATCCCGAGCTCCGGAACGCGCACCACGACCGGGAACGCGCCATCCACCTCGAGCTCGAGGCGGCCGGATCCGTCGGCCGGGTCGCGGTCGGCCCGCACGCGCACGTCGTCGAGCGCGCCGGCGGGCCGGGCGAGGAGCTCGACCGGACGGAAGATCCCGGGCAGCCACCACTGGTCCTGGTCCTCGAGGTAGGAGGCGGCCGACCACTGGTGCACGCGGATCCCGAGCACGTTCGCGCCGGGCACGAGCAGCTCCGTCACGTCGATCTCCGTCGCGAGGCGGCTGCCGGTGGTCCAGCCCGCCTCGACGCCGTTGACCCAGAAGGTGGCGAGCCCCTCGATCCCGTCGGTGCGCAGCAGCACGCGTTCGGCGTCCGCGAACGACGCCGGCAGCGTGAACGCGCGCCGGTGCTCGCCGGTCGGGTTCGCGTCCGGCACGTGCGGCGGGTCGATGGGGAACGGGTACTGCAGGTTCGTGTACGCGGGCGACCCGTGGCCGTGCAGCACCCAGTGCGACGGCACCGGCAGCGTCGTCCAGCCGGCCGCGTCGAGCGCGGCGTCGTCGAGGGATGGATCCGCGACCTCCGGCGGCGCGTCGGCCCGGTCGACCGGCGCCTCCGGCAGCAGCCGGAACCGCCAGTCGCCGTCGAGCGGGTGGACGGGCGCGTCGGTCGTGAACCGGGCGCGCGGCGGCAGCCTCGAGGCGGATCCCGGGGCGACGTCGTCGAGGTGGGGCATGCGGGTCTCCGTGCTGGTCGGTGCGCCGGAGCGCAGGTGGCGGCGGATGCGGCGGCGGCCGGGCGGTCCCGGTCAGGCGAGCGTCGCGAGCCCGGCGAGCGCGGCCCGGTCGGCGACGACGGTCACGCGCGGGTGCCGCTGCAGGATCGAGGCGGGCACCTCCTCCGTGACGGGTCCGGAGAGCGCCGCGGCGAGCGCGTCGGCCTTGCGGGCACCCGAGGCGACGAGCAGGATCCGCCCGGCCGACATGATCGTCGCGATCCCCTGCGTGATGGCATGCGTCGGCACGCGCGCGGGATCCCCGCCGAAGTACCGCGCGTTGTCCCGCCGCGTGCCCTCCGCGAGGCGCACCACGCGGCTGACCCCGTCCGACGGCGAGCCCGGCTCGTTGAAGCCGAGGTGCCCGTTGGCGCCGATGCCCACGATCTGCAGGCCCGCGCCGCCGACCCGCCGGATCCGCCGCTCGTGCTCGTCCGCCGCTTCGCGCGGGTCGGCCGCGGCACCGTCGGGCACGATCACGCGCGCGCTCGGCACGCCGAGCGGCTCGGCGATGCGCGCGAGGACGAACGCGAGGTACGACTGCGGGTGCCCGGCCGGGAGCCCCACGTACTCGTCGAGCGCCACGAGGGAGAGCCCGTCGGTGACGAGGCCGCGCTCCCGGTGCCGCCGGGCGAGCTCGGCGTAGAGCGGCTCGGGGCTGGATCCCGTCGCGACGCCGAGCACGCCCGCCGGGTCCTCGCCGAGGAACGCCTGCACGACGTCGGCCGCGGCGGCCCCGAGTGCGTCCGGGTCGCCGACGGCCTGGATCCGCGGCGCGCGTGTCGAGGCGGCCGTCACTTCAGCGCGCCCTTCGCGATGTCGCCGATGAACTGCTTGGCGCCGACGAGGAACACCACGATGAGCGGGATCACCGCGAGCAGGGCGCCCGCCATGACCATGCCGTAGTCCTTGCCGTGGGCGCTGTTCAGCTGGCTCATCGCGACCTGCAGCGTCAGCGTGCCCGGGTCGTTGAGCACGATGAGCGGCCAGAGGTAGTCGTTCCACGCGGCGATGAAGGTGAAGATCCCGAGGAACCCGAGGCCCGGCCGGATGAGCGGCAGGCACACCGTGAGGTACTGCCGGAAGAACCCGGCGCCGTCGATGCGGGCCGCGTCGATGAGCTCGTCGGGCACGCTCGAGATGATGAACTGCCGCAGCCAGAAGATGCCGAAGGCGTTCGCCGCCGTCGGCACGATGAGCGCCTGCAGCTGACCCACCCAGCCGAGGTTGATCATCGTGATGAACTGCGGGAGCACCGACAGCTGCGCGGGCAGCATGAACGTCACCAGGAGCAGCGTGAAGAGCAGCCGCCGCCCGGGGAACTCGTACTTCGCGAAGGTGAAGGCCGCGATCGAGTCGAAGAACAGCACGAGCACCGTCACGGAGACCGCGACGATCACCGTGTTCATGAGCGATCCGCCGAAGTCGATCGTGCGGAACACGGCCTGGATGTTGTCCCCCAGGTACGGCCCGGGCACGAGCACGGGCGGCGACTTGTAGATGTCGCTCGTCGTGTTGCTCGCCATGACGACGAGCCAGTAGAGCGGGAACAGGCTCACGATGGATCCCGCGAAGAGGATCCCGTGCAGGATCACCCGACCGGGCGGCAGCTGCCGGCGACCCGCGGGCCGGCCGGTGCGCTCCCCGTCGGACCGCGCGCGCTCGGAGGCCTGGTCCGCGATCCGGGCCGCGGCGGATCCCGCGGCGTGGACGGTCGTGCTCATGCGCGTTGCCTCTTCCTCGTGCCGGCCGCCCGCACGGGCTTCTCCTTCTTCTCCGACCCGAGCCGGAAGCTGATGATGGAGAAGATCACCACGAGCAGGAACACGCCCCACGCGATGGCGGCGCCGTAGCCGAAGCGGTTGTAGTTGAAGGCCTGCTGGTAGAAGTACAGGACGGTCGTGAGGCCGGCCTGGCCCGCGCCGCCCGAGTTCGGGTTCGTCGTGCTGGAGGAGGCCGTGAGCACCTGCGCCTCCGTGAAGCTCTGCAGTCCGGTGATGGTCGAGACCACGAGCACGAAGAGGATCGTCGGGCGCAGCAGCGGCAGCGTCACCGACCAGAAGGTGCGGATCGCGCCCGCGCCGTCGAGCTTCGCGGCCTCGTAGACCTCGGTGCCGATGGCCTGCATGCCCGCGAGGAAGATGATCGCGTTGTAGCCGGTCCACTGGTACGTGATGAGGATCGCGATGGTCACCTGGATCGCCCACGGCGTCGAGAGCCACGCCACGCCGTCGAGCCCGATCGCGCGGAGCCCCGCGTTCACGAGCCCGAAGCTGTCGCCGAAGATGGATCCGAAGAGCACCGCCATCGCGACCACGCTCGTGACGTTCGGCACGAAGTAGCTGATCTTGTAGAAGGTGCTGAGCCGCTTCGCCGAGTTGAGCATCGCCGCGACGACGACCGCGATCGCCATCATCGGGAACGTCGAGAGCGCGAAGATGATGAGCGTGTTCTTGATCGACAGCCAGAACGTGGCGTCGGCCGCGAGGGCCTGGAAGTTCGCCAGGCCCACCCACTTGGCCGTGCCGAGGCCGTTCCAGTCCTGGAACGAGAGCACGAGCGAGTAGAGCGCCGGGAACAGGCCGAAGATCGCGAACAGCACGAAGAACGGCGCGATGGCGACGTAGTACGGCCACGTGCGGCGGAGCCCGCGGGTGCCCGCGCCGGCCCGGGAGGGCGCGGGCGGGCGCCCTCCCGGGCGGACGGCGACGGGGATCACTGCTTCGCGGTCGTCAGGGCGGCCTCGCCGGCGGCGACGGCGTCGGTCCAGGCCTGGTCCGGGTCCTTGCCGAGCGACGTCACGTTCTGCAGCTCGGTGACGAACGCGGCCTGCACCTGGTTGTCGTAGGGGCTCGTGTAGGCGGTGGGCATCTCGGCGGCGGCGGCGGCGAAGATCCCGACGGTCGACTGGCCGCCGAAGAAGTCGTCGCCCTTCTGCAGCTCCGGGGAGTCGTAGGCGGCGGTGGCCGACGGGAAGATGCCCTTGTCGGCGTACGCGGTGACCTGGTTGTCCTCGCTGAGCACGTCCTTGATCACCGCGAACGCGGCCTGCGGGTCCTTCGTGCCGGACGGGATGGAGAGGAACGAGCCGCCGATGTTCGCGGGGCCGCCGGGCATGGGCGCCACGCGCCAGTCGCCCGAGGTGTCGGCCGTCGCGCTCTTGAGGTCGGCCTGGTACCAGGAGGCGCCGAGGAGCGCGGGGAGGGATCCGTTGCTGATGGCCGACGCCCAGTCCGGGCTGCCGTCGGTGACGTTCGCGGTGAGGCCGTCCTTGTACGCGAGCACCGCGCGATCCCACGCGGCCTTCACGGTGTCGCTGTCGCCCGTGTAGTTCCCGTCCTCGTCGACGAAGCGGGTGGTGCCCTGGCCGAGCGACTTGGTGAACACGTCGGACGCGTCCACGAAGATGGCGCCGCCGGTGGCCGCCTTCAGCTTCTTCCCGAACGCGAAGTAGTCGTCCCAGGTGGCGGTGGCCTTGGCCACGTCGGCGGGGTCGCTCGGCAGGCCGGCCTTCTGGAACACGTCCGCGCGGTAGTAGAGGGCGGTGGGGCCGATGTCGATGGGGAGGCCGATGAGCTGGCCGTCCTTCGTGGTCGCCTCCTTCAGCTTCCACGCCGGGTACTGGTCGACGACGTCCTTGGCGCCCAGCTTGTCGAGGTCCTCGAAGAGGCCGTCCTCGCTGAGGAAGTACGGCATGTCCTCGCCCTTGACGCCCGTGACGGACGGGAGGCCCGAGCGGCCCGTGAACGTGGTCACGAGCTTCTGCTTGAAGTCGCCGCCGATGGTGGAGACGTTGAGCGTCGTGCCGGGCACCTCGGCCGGCACCTTGTCGAGCACCGTCTGGCTGAGGCCGTCCGGCCAGATCCACAGGTCGAGCTGGCCGCCGGCCGAGGATCCCGACGACGACGAGCAGGAGGCGAGGACCGGCGCGAGGAGCGCCAGGGTCGCGACGCCGACGACGATGCGCCGGGCGCGGGAACGGCGGGCGGGGAGGAGGGACATGGTGGTTCTCGATTCGGTGGGGGTCGGGCGGGAGCGGGAGAGGGAGGGAGGGAGCGTCAGGCGAGGAGGTGCGCGGCGTCGGGGCCGGCGAGCGCGTCGGCGAGGTAGTCGTAGCGGCCGGGCTCGGCCGCGTCGGGGTGCGCGCGCAGCCAGGGCACGAGCTCGTCGAGCCGCGGGGCGCCGGACGCGCCGCCGGGGCGGGTGACCGTGATCCCCGCGACGAGGCAGGCGAAGTCGACGCGCTCGGTCAGCGTCCACGGCGCCCGGGCGGACGCGGCGAGCGAGGCGCCGAACACGTCGCCCGCGCCGGTCGCGTCGACGGCGCGGACCGCGAGCGGCGGGCGCACGACCTCCTCGCCGGTGCCTGCGTCGACGGCGACGACGCCGCGGGATCCGGACGTCACGACGCTCAGCGGCACGCGCGCGGCGAGCGCCCGGGCGGCATGCACGGCCGAGTCGGTGCCCGTGTAGGCGGAGGCCTCGAGCTCGTTGGGGACGAACGCGTGGCACTGGTCGAGCTGGTCGAGGATGGCCGGATCCCAGCGCTCGGACGGGTCCCAGCCCACGTCCGCGTAGACGTCGGTGCCCGCGGCGGCGGCCCGGCCGATCCACGCGCTGCGCTGCGGATCCAGGTGCACGAGCGCCGCGGCGGCGGCCGGCACCTCCCCTGGCACGAGCTCGTCGGATCCGAGCGGGCAGGGCACGCCGCCCGTGACGAGCGCGCGGTCGTCGTCGTAGCTCAGCGACGCGGTGACGGGCAGCGTCCAGGCGTCGAGGGTCACGAGGTGGTCGAGCGACACGCCCTCGGCGGCGAGCGCGGCGTGCACGAGGAGGGAGAACGGATCCGTGCCCACGGCCGCGGCTATGGCGGTCGGCACCCCGAGGCGGGCGCCGGCGACGGCGAAGTTCGCGATGCCGCCGGGGCCGTGCCCGAACGACGACGTCCAGATCTCGTGGCCCGGCCGCGGTCCGCCCGGCAGCGCGCCGAACACGACGTCCGCGAAGAGCTGGCCGACGACGAGCAGCCCGGCGGGTGCCTGGTCGGCGGGGCCCCGGAGGGCACGCGGGTCTGCGGGCACGGGGACCTCATTCCTTCGGGTGGGCCGCGACGCGGCCTCAGGCGGCGAGCGGTGCGGGTCCGCCGACGGCGACGCTGCCGGCGGGACGAGGTCGACGGGTGCCCGCCGACCGGTAGTGACGTTTCTAGCCCATGTGAGCACGTGGATGGAAGACCTTGTTCATTACGAGATTGTTTCTGACCGATCCTGCGCGGTAATGTTCACTTCATGAGAGACGCCCGAGAGTTCGTGATCCTCGACCGGTTGCGCGCCACCCGCAGCGCCACGGTCGCCGAGCTCGCCGAGGCGGCCGGCACGAGCGACGCGACCATCCGCCGCGACCTGGCCCGCCTCGACGAGCAGGGCGCGCTGCGGCGCACCCACGGCGGCGCGGTGCTCGTCGAGGTCGACGCGCCCTTCGCCGAGGTCGAGCAGGTCAACCGCGAGGCCAAGGAGCGCATCGCGCGGGCCGCGGCGGCGCAGATCCAGGACGGCCAGTCGGTCGTGCTCGACATCGGCACCACCACGCTGCATCTCGCCGAGCAGCTGCGCGGGCGGGCCGTCACCGTGATCACCGCGAACGTCGCCGCGTTCGACGTGCTGCGCGACGACCGGTCGGTGCGGCTCATCCTGCTGCCGGGCGACTGGGATCCGGTCTACCGCTCGGTGTCCGGCCCGCTCACCGCCGAGAGCCTGCGGATGCTGCACGCCGACCACGCGTTCGTGGGCGTGAGCGGCATCGCCGACAACGGCGACCTGCGCGACACGACGATGGCCCAGGTGCCCATCAAGCGCGCGATGGCCGAGATGAGCGACCGGGTCACGGTGCTCGCCGACTCCTCCAAGTTCCCGGGCACCGGCGCCGGCCGTGTCGCCCCGACCGCGTCGCTGACGCAGCTGATCACCGAGGCCGCCCCGCACGAGCGGGTGTCGCAGTGCCTCGCGGACAAGGGAGTGTCGGTGACCGTCGCATGAGGCTCACGATCCTGGGCGGGGGCGGCTTCCGCGTCCCGCTCGTCTACTCCGCGCTGCTCCGCGACCACGAGGCCGGCCGCGTCGACCACGTGGCCCTCTACGACACCGACGAGGTGCGCCTGACGGCCGTCGCGCGCGTGCTCGCCGAGCAGGCGGCGGCGTACGCGGACGCCCCGGTGATCACGCTGCACACCGACCTCGACGAGGCGCTCGCGGGTGCCGCGTTCGTGTTCTCGGCGATCCGCGTGGGCGGCATGGCCGGGCGCTCGTGCGACGAGCGGCTCGGCATGGCGCACGGCGTCATCGGGCAGGAGACCGTCGGCTACGGCGGCATCTCGTACGCGCTGCGCACGCTGCCGGTGGTCATGGACCTGGCCGAGCGGATCCGCGTGCAGGCCCCCGACGCCTGGGTCATCAACTTCACGAACCCGGCCGGCGTCGTCACCGAGTCCATGTCGCGCGTGCTCGGCGACCGCGTCATCGGGATCTGCGACTCCCCCATCGGCCTCGCCCGCCGCGTGCTCGGCGCCCTCGACGTGCAGGGCGACGACGTGGTCATCGACTACGCGGGCCTCAACCACCTCGGCTGGCTGCGCGGCCTGCGCGTCGACGGCCGCGACGTGCTGCCGGACCTCATGGCCCGCCCCGACCTCATCGGCACGTTCGAGGAGGGCCGGCTCTTCGGCGCCGAGTGGGTCACCGAGCTCGGCGCCGTGCCCAACGAGTACCTGCACTACTACTACTACCAGCGCGAGGTGCGGCACGCCGACCAGCTCGCCGCGCAGACCCGCGGCGCGTTCCTCGTGGAGCAGCAGGGCCGGTTCTACGAGCAGCTCGAGCACCGGCACGACGTGTCCGCGCTCGCGCTGTGGGAGCGCACGCGGCTCGACCGCGAGACCACCTACATGGCCACCAACCGGCAGTCGGCCGGCATGGGCGACCGCGACGAGGACGACCTCGTCTCGGGCGGCTACGAGGACGTCGCGATCGCGCTCATGCGCGGCATCGCCTACGACCAGAGCGCGCGGCTGATCCTCAACGTGCGCAACCGCGGCACCCTCGCGGCGCTGGACGCCGACGCCGTGGTCGAGGTGCCGTGCGTGGTCGACGCCTCGGGCGCGCATCCGGTCGCGGGCACGGAGCTGCCCGACTTCGGGGTGGGCCTCGTCACGAACGCGAAGTACGTGGAGCGGCAGACCATCGAGGCCGGCGTCGGCGGATCCCGCGCCGCGGCCGTCCGCGCGCTCGCGCACCACCCGCTCGTCGACTCCGTCACGGTCGCGCGCTCCCTGCTGGAGGACGCGATGCACGCGTTCCCGGCGCTCTCCTACCTCCGCTGACGCGCGGGCCGCACCCGCCGCGCCCCTCCGACTGCCTGCATCCCGACCTCCCGAAGGACTCCCCATGCACCAGAACCAGAAGCTCGTCCAGGAGCGGATCCTCCGCGCGCTGGACGAGCGGATCACCCCCGCGGTCTACTCCTCGAAGGCGCCCGTGACCCTCCGCGCATGGATGGCACCCGACGAGCCCGTGCCCGTCGCCGAGGCCATGCGGCAGGAGTACGCGCCCTTCGCGCTCGGCCAGCCGTGGGGCCGCGCGTGGTCCACGTGGTGGTTCGAGGTCACGGGCGAGGTGCCCGCCGAGTGGGCCGGCCGCACGGTCGAGCTGCTCCTCGACCCCGGCTTCATCGGCGACTGGCCGGGCAACCAGGCCGAGTGCCTCGTGCACACCATGGACGGGGTGCCGGTCAAGGGGATCCACCCGCGCAACACCTACGTGCGCCTCGCCGACGAGGCCGCGGGCGGCGAGCAGGTGCGCTTCCTCGTCGAGGCCGCGGGCAACCCGGACATCCTCGTCAACGAGTTCGTGCCCACCCCCTACGGCGACAAGGCGACCGCGCCCGCCGAGCCCCTCCACCGCTTCCGCCAGGCCGAGCTCGCCGTGTTCGAACCCGAGGTGTGGGCGCTGCGCTTCGACGTCGAGGTGCTGTACCAGCTGCTGATGGAGCTGCCCGAGACCGAGCCGCGCCGCCACGAGGTGCTGCGCGCGCTCGAGCGCGCGCTCGACGTGCTCGCGATGGACGACATGGTCGGCACCGCCGCCGCCGCCCGCGCCGAGCTCGCCGAGGTGCTCTCGCGCCCCGCCGTGCCGAGCGCGCACACGCTGAGCGGCGTCGGCCACGCCCACATCGACAGCGCGTGGCTCTGGCCCATCCGAGAGACGAAGCGCAAGACCGCGCGCACCTTCTCCAACGTGCTCCGGCTCGCCGAGCAGTACCCCGACTTCCGCTTCGCGTGCTCGCAGGCGCAGCAGTACGCGTGGGTGAAGGAGAACTACCCGACGGTGTTCGCGGGGATCAAGCAGGCCATCGCGGACGGTACCTGGTACCCGGTCGGATCCATGTGGATCGAGCCCGACGGCAACCTGCCGGGCGGCGAGGCGATGATCCGCCAGCTCACCCACGGCATGCGCTTCTTCCAGGAGGAGCTCGGCGTCGAGACCCACGGCGTGTGGCTGCCCGACTCGTTCGGCTACACGGCCTCGTTCCCGCAGATCGCGAAGCTCGCCGGCCTCGACTGGTTCCTCACGCAGAAGCTGTCCTGGAACCAGACCAACACGTTACCGCACCACACCTTCTTCTGGGAGGGGATCGACGGGTCGCGGATCTTCACGCACTTCCCGCCGATCGACACCTACAACTCCACGCTCGAGGCCGAGGAGACGCACCACGCCGTGCGGCAGTTCCGGGAGAAGGGCCGCGCGACCATGTCGCTCGCGCCCTTCGGCTACGGCGACGGCGGCGGCGGCCCCACGCGCGACATGATGGAGCGCCAGCGGCGCACGGCCGACCTCGAGGGGTCGCCGAAGGTCATCGTCGAGCACCCGGACGAGTTCTTCCGCAAGGCCGAGGCCGAGTACCCGGACGCGCCCGTGTGGGTCGGCGAGCTGTACCTCGAGCTGCACCGCGGCACGTTCACCTCGCACGCCCGCGAGAAGCGCGGCAACCGCCAGGCCGAGCACCGCCTCCGCGAGGCCGAGCTGTGGTGGACCATCGCGGCCGTCCGCACGGGCGCCGACTACCCGTACGCGGCGCTCGACCGGCTCTGGAAGCAGACGCTGCTGCAGCAGTTCCACGACATCCTCCCGGGCTCCTCCATCACGTGGGTGCACCGGGAGAACGAGGAGGACTACGCGCGCAGCCTCGCCGAGCTCGACGCGCTCGTGGCCGACGCGATCGCGCGGGTCACGGCGCAGGCGGTCGCGGACGGCGAGGGCGACGGATCCGGCGCGTTCGCGGTGAACTCGACCGGTCACGCGCGCACGGCGCTCGTGGAGGCGGCCGACGGATCCGCGCTCGCGCTCGTCGCGGTGCCCGGGAGCGGGATCGCGCCGCTCGTCGCGGTGGAGCCGGCCTCGCCCGTCGTCACGACGCGCGCCGACGGCGGCACCGTCCTCGACAACGGGCTGCTGCGCGTCGCGCTCGACGCGCGCGGCCTGATCACCTCGATCGTCGACCTGCGGCACGCCGACCGCGAGCTCGTGCCCGCCGGCCGCGCCGCGAACCTGCTGCAGCTGCACGAGGACATCCCCACCGCGTGGGACGCCTGGGACGTCGACGCGCACTACCGCGCGAGCCGCACCGACCTCGTCGACGCGGCCTCGGTCGAGCTCGTGGAGGACTCGCCGCTGCGGGCGACCGTCGAGGTCGTCCGGCAGTTCGGGCGCTCGCGCGTCGTGCAGCGGGTGTCGCTGCACGCCGACGACGCCCGGATCCACGCGACCGCCGACCTCGACTGGCTCGAGGACGAGAAGCTCCTCAAGGTGACCTTCCCGCTCACGATCCACGCGCAGCACCACAGCGCGGAGATCCAGTTCGGGCACGTCCGCCGCCCCACGCACACGAACACGTCGTGGGACGAGGCGCGCTTCGAGGTCATGGCGCACCGCTTCGTGCACGTGGAGGAGCCCGGCTACGGCGTGGCCCTCACCAACGCGGGCAGCTACGGGCACGACATCACGCGCACGGTGGGCACGACGGGCGAGGTCGAGACCGAGCTGCGGATCAGCCTGGTGCGGGCGGCGCGCTCCCCCGACCCCGTGCAGGACATCGGCCACCACCGGTTCGAGTACGCGCTCGTGCCGGGCGTCGGCATCGAGGGCGCGGTCGACGCGGGGCTCGAGCAGAACCTGCCCCTGCGCGTGGTGCGTCCCGGCGACGCGACGGATGCGGCGCCGGCCGTCGCGCCCGCACCCGCCTCCGCCGCCGAGGTCGTCCCGTCCTCGCTGCCCACCGCCGCCGGCCTCGTCTCCGTGCACGGCGGCACGGTGCGGATCGAGGCGCTGAAGCTCGCCGACGACGGCTCGGGCGACGTGATCGTGCGGCTCTACGAGTCCACGGGGGCGCGCGCCGCGACCCGGCTCGAGGCGCACCTCGCCACCGACCGCTTCACCGAGGTGGACGTGCTCGAGCGCCCGCTCGGCGCGGGCTTCCCGCGGTCGATCGCGTTCGAGCCCGAGGCCGACGGCCGCGGCGTGCGGCTCGTGCTGCGGGCGTTCCAGGTGATCACGGTGCGGATCCACCGGGCCTGACGCCCGACCCGCGCACGACGCGAGGGCGCGACCCGGCCGATGCCGGGTCGCGCCCTCGTCGTCGTCGCGGTCCCGCTAGTTGAGCGGCTTGCCGCCCGTGGTGAGCGGCTCGGCCGAGCTGGGCGTGAGCGCGAGGACGAGGCCCGAGAGGCCGATGCCGAAGAAGAGGAAGTCGTCGACGATCGTGAAGCCGGTGGGCGCGAGGCCGCCGAGCCGGGGATCGAAGAAGCTCAGCACGCCCATGAGCGTGTAGAGGCCGCCGAACGCCGCGAGCGTCGCGCGGATCGCGCCGGCGCCGAGCTGACGGGTGCCGGCGACGAGCAGCGCGACCGCGCTCAGCAGGTAGAGGGCGTCGAGGAAGAAGTCGACGTTGAGGACCCCCAGCATGTGCGACCCCTCGATGAAGAGCCCCACGAACCCGTGGCCGCCGAGCACCGCCGCGACCATCACCATCCACGCCTTGCCCATGGCATCCGTCCCCTCGTGTCGTCCGTCCCGCCGCACGGCGGGCACGCGACCAGCCAACCGGGCCGCAGGAGGCGCGCCAAGGGCACGGGGCTCGACTCCCAGGATCCCGGCACAGGACGGCGACGCCGGTCGATGGCGTGATCCTGGGCATCCGCCACCCGCTGACACACTGCTCGATCCCGGGCGTAGCGTCCAGCTCATAGACAGCGATCGCCCCGCGGGCGGTCTCGGACGACTCGGGAGAAGCACCATGTCAGAACGCAACACCGTCATCAGGAGCATGCACGACCTCGGCCTCGCGGCCTGGTTCGGCGGATCCCTCATGGGCGCCGTCGGCCTCAACGGTGCCGCCGCCAAGGCGAAGCAGCCGCAGGAGCGCCTGCGCCTGTCGTCCATCGGCTGGGCACGCTGGGCGCCCGTGCAGCTCGCCGCCCTCGGCGCGCACGCCATCGGCGGCCTCGGCCTGATCTACGCGAACAAGGGCCGCCTGGCGGCCCAGGGCGAGGCCCGCACCAACACGAAAGCCAAGGCCGTCCTCACCATCGGCGCGGCTGGCGTCACGCTGTACTCGGCGCTCGTCGGCACCAAGATGGCGAAGCACGCGGACGAGGGCGCAGCGGGCACGACCGAGCCCGGCGCCGGCAGCTCCGACGAGCTGGCCACGGCCCAGAAGCAGCAGAAGGCGCTGCAGTGGGCGATCCCCGCGCTCACCGCGGTGCTCGTGGTCCTCGCCGCCCAGCAGGGCGAACAGCAGCGCCCGGTCGCCGGCTGGATCGACCGCTTCAAGAGGTAGCCACGAGGCACGGACGACGGCGGGGTGCCTCCGGGCGCCCCGCCGTCGCGCTGTCCGTGGTCAGCGCCAGCCGCGGTCGGCGAAGCGCGGACCGACGACCTCGACATCGGATCCGGGCAGCAGCGCGCCCCTAGCGAACGCGCGGCCGAGCCGTCCGGGGATCGGCAGCGGCACGGGCCGCGCGCCCGGGTCCTCGAGCGCGCGGGTCATCTCCCACAGCGTGGTGACCTCGGGCCCCGCGACCTCCACGACCGGCCCCGGCCGCGCGCCGAGCGCGACGTCGGCCACGACTCCCGCGACCGCGTCGAGCGCCACCGGCTGGATCCGCATCCCGGGCACCAGCGCCACCGGCCCGAACCGCATGCGCTGCCGGTTCTGCCGCGCGAACTCGAACCACTGCGTCGAGCGGACGATGGCGAGGTCCGCTCCCGTGGCCCGCGCAGCCTCCTCCTGCGCCGTCTTGCCGGCGAAGTAGCCGTAGCCCTGCACCTCGGGGAGCGTGCGGCCGACGATGGAGAGCAGCACGTGCCGGGCACCCGACTCCCGCGCGGCGCCGCCGACGGCCCGGGTCGATCCCTCGAAGAAGCGCGTCGCCCGGCGGGCGCTCGTCGTGAAGAGGCCCGTGGCCTCGACGATCGCGTCGGCGCCCGCGAGCACCCGACGCGCGTCGTCGCGCAGCACGTCGAACCCCGTCGCGCGCGAGAGCAGCCGCGCCTCGCCGCCCCGCTCCTGGACCGCCCCGGCGATCGCCGCCCCCGAGTTCCCGCCGCCGACCACTGCCACCCGCATGCCCGCTCCATCCTCTACGCATGTAGAGGACACTGCGCTCGACGGGGAGGCGATGGCGGCATGGGACGACGCGACGATCTCGCCGACGCGGGCGTCCGGCTGGTCGCGCGGAGCGGCATCCGGTCCCTCACCCATCGCGCGGTGGACGTCGAGGCCGGCGTGCCCGCGGGATCCACGACGTACTACGCGCGCAGCCGGCGGGAGCTCACCGCGCTCGTCGTGGCGCGGATCACGCAGCAGCTCGAGGAGGACCTGCGCGACCTCGCCGTGCCCGCCGTCCTCGACGACGCGGCGGCGGTGGACGCGGCGCTCGCGATGCTCGGCCGGCTGGCCGCGCGCGCCGACGCGCAGGCCGTGCGCCTCGCGCTCCTGTCCGAGCTACGCGACGATCGGGACCTGCGTGCACGGCGAGGACCTCGTGGGCCTCGTCGACGCCCTCCTCCTCTACCGCGTGGCCGACGCGGCGCCGATCGACCCCGCGCGCGTGCTCGCCGCCTCCGTCGCCGGGCTCCCCCGCGCGTGACGGCGCGGCCCCCGGACGCGGGACCTGGATCCGCATACCGGTAGCCCGGGACCGGATCCCAGCGTCATCCGGGGGCTAAGGCATTGCGCACAAGTCGATTCGGGCGGATCGTGAGCACCGCGGATGCCCATGGACGAGCCATGCGCACCGCCGACCTCCTCGGAGCGTGCACATGTTCGACAAGAAGTTCATCAGCCAGGCCATCGACCGGAGCGCGCAATCGCCGCTCGACCGTCGCCGCTTCTTCAGCGCGGCGGGTGTCGCCGGCCTCGGCGTCGGCGCCGCGGCCCTCATCCCCGCCACCGGAGCGCAGGCGGCCGACGCGCAGGCCGAGGCCGACGCGGGCGCCGTCACGGACGCCGCCGTCCTCAACTTCGCGCTCAACCTCGAGTACCTGGAGGCCGAGTTCTACCTCCGCGCCGTGACCGGCAACGGCCTGGTACCCAACGACATCTCCGGCGTCGGCACCCTGGGCGCCGTGACGGGCGGCCGCGCGGTCCAGTTCCAGGACTACGCGATCCGCCAGTACGCGTACGAGATCGCGCAGGACGAGAAGGCGCACGTCAAGTTCCTCCGCGCCGCCCTCGGCTCCGCGCGGGTCGCGCGCCCGGCGATCAACCTGGACGCCGCGTTCACGGCCGCGGCCCGCGCCGCCGGCCTCATCAGCGGCACCCAGACCTTCGACGCGTTCGCCAACCAGGAGAACTTCCTGCTCGCCTCCTTCATCTTCGAGGACGTCGGAGTGACCGCGTACAAGGGCGCCGCGCCGCTCATCACCAACAAGACGTACCTCGAGGCGGCCGCCGGAATCCTCGCGGTCGAGGCGTACCACGCGGGCATCATCCGCTCGCAGCTGTTCGCCCGCGGCCTGGCGGCACCCGCCAACGCCATCTCGAACGCGCGCGACTCCCTCGACGGGTCCACGGACCTCGACCAGGGCATCACGGTCTCGGGCGGCGCCAACCTCGTGCCGACCGACGCGAACAGCATCGCGTTCAGCCGCACGACCGGCCAGGTCCTCAACATCGTGTACCTGAACAGCAAGGCCGTGAACCGCGGCGGGTTCTACCCGGCCGGCATCAACGGCAGCATCACCACGAGCGCCGCGAACTAGCGGCAGCGGGCAGGTCGGGGCGCCGCAGTGGCGTCCCGGCCGGACCCGGCCGGACCCGGTCGGCCCGGCGCCGGACGCGGATCCGCCCTCCTGGAGCGTGACGAACACGCCGCCCCGAACGTCCACTCCATGACACGCGATCGGATCCCGGTCGCGCAGGACGGAGGATCCATGAGCACCGCATCCGCGCCCGACGGGCGCCACCGCGCCGCGTCCCCCCTGCACGCGCTGCCCGCGCTCGACCCCGAGCGGGCCGGCGGAGCCGCGCTGCCGGGCACGACCCGGCTCGCACCCCGCACGCGCCCGCACGACGGCGACGCGACCGTCGACACCATCTCGCCGCACGAGGGAGGTGCCGTCTCCGACGGCCGGGCCGCGGATCTCGCCGACTGGGCCGCCGAGGCCCCGGCGCCCGCGCTGCGCCGCGGCCACATGGCCGGCACCGACCTCGACGAGGCCGTCGCGCGCTACACCGCCCTGTACCCGGGCACCGACTTCCGTGCCGCGAAGGGCCCGGGCGACTTCTCGTACCGGTACTCGTTCGTCGGCGACGAGAACGTGACGCTCCGCTCGTCGGTCTTCCCCGCCGAGCACTGGGGTCGGCTGCCCATGCTGCCCGACTACGTCGTCGCCTGGTGGCGCGAGGGATCCGGCGCCGTCGACGTCGGCTCGCACGAGGTGCGCTCGAACGGGAGCCGCCCGTTCCTCCTGCCGTCCGGCCGGTCGTTCAGCTTCCGCTCGGGGCCCGCGGTGCAGAACCTCGTGCACATCGACGCGGCCTTCCTCGAGGAGACCGCCGCCGAGCTGCACGAGGGCCGCTCGCGCCCGCTCGTCTTCGACCACACCCGTGCGCCGTCGCCCGAGCAGACCTCCGCCTGGCGGCGCGCGGTCGGCGAGGCGAGCCCCGTGCTGCAGGACGCCGCGTCGAGCCCGCTGCTGCGGATGCAGGTGGGCCTGCTCGTCGCGCGCGCCACCCTCCAGCTGTTCCCGTGGCACGACGTGCCGTTCAGCGCGGAGATGCGGGCGCCGCGCATGAGCGCCGTCCGCGCGGCCATCGAGTACCTGCACCACCACGCCGACCGGCCCATCACGCCGGCCGACGCGGCCCGCGCGGCGGGGATCAGCACGCGCGTGCTCCAGCTCGCCGTGCGGCGCCACGAGGACACGACCCCGAGCGCGCTGCTCCGCGGGATCCGGCTCGACCGCGTGCGCGCCGAGCTGCGCGACGCCTCGCCCACCACGACCACCGTGCGGGCGGTCGCCGAGCAGTGGGGCTTCGGCCACCTCGGACGGTTCGCCGCCTCCTACTCGGAGCGCTTCGGCGAGCTGCCGAGCGCGACCCTGCGCGGCTGACGGGTGTCGGGGCGGTGTCCGCTCCCTCCTCGATCGGTGTCCGGGAGGCGAAGCGGTGATCCTGGTCCCTGGGAGTCGCCTGAACCGCGTGCCGAACCACCCGGTGCATGCGTCTGAATGACGAAGCGGGATCGCGAGGCACCCTCCGATCCGCGCCACGCAGCTGCACCACCAGAACCGTCCGACCACCACGAGAGAGAGACACTATGTCGAGCATCACCCCCACGTCCGCGTCCACCGGCGTCACCGGCACCGGCACCACCGGCGGCAAGAACACCATCGCCGACGGCGTGATCGAGAAGGTCGCCGGCATCGCCGCCCGCCAGGTCCGCGGCGTGCACGACCTCGGCAACGGCGCGGCCCGTGCCGTCGGCGCGATCCGCAACGTCATCGGCCAGCAGGACCGCGGCCAGGGCATCTCCGTCGAGGTCGGCGAGACCCAGGTCGCCGTCGACGTCACGCTCATCGCCGAGTACCCGGTCGACCTGCAGCAGGTCGCCGACGACGTGCGCTCCGCCATCACCGACGCCATCGACCAGGTCGTCGGCATGGAGGTCACCGAGGTCAACGTCACGATCACCGACGTGAACCTCCCGTCCGACAAGTCGTCCGACGACGACGCGGCCGAGAAGCGCGTCCAGTGACCCCCACCGTCACGGGCCTCCTCGTCGGCGCGGTCCTCGCGCTCTCCGGGCTCGCCTTCGGCTTCGGCGGCTTCCTGCTCGTCCTGATCTTCATGGCCGTCGGCTTCGGCGTCGGCCGCGTCCTCGAGGGCAAGCTGGACGTCCGCGGCCTCGCCGACGCCCTCCGCGGGCGCCGGTCGTCGTGAGCTCCGCGATCGCGGCCCCCGGGACGCCCGGCACCGCGTCGCAGACGCCCCGTGGCCGCACCACGATCACGTCGCGCGCCGTTCGTCGCGTGGTCTCCGCCGTCACCGCGGACGCCCTCGAGGTGCCCGCGTCGGACGTCACCGTCACGCTGACGGACGCGGGCGGCAAGCTCACCGTCGAGGCGCGCACCCCCATCCGCGTCCCCGCGCTCTCGGACCGCCCGGTCCGCGAGGGGTCGCTGGTGGAGCGCCTCACCGCCGCGCAGACCGAGGTCCGCGAGCGCGTGCTCGGCCTCACGGGATCCACCGTGGGCCGGGTCGACCTCCGGATCACGGGCGCCCGCATCCAGGAACGCAGGAGGGTCTCATGAGCACCGACAGCACCTACCGCCGCCTCGTGCGGCGGGAGACGCACTCGTCGCGCGCCGGGATCGCCATCACGCTCGCCGTGCTGCTGATCCTCGTGCTCGCCTGGCTCGGCACCGAGGCGGTCCTCGCGGCCGTCGGCACCGCGCCGCTGCTGCTCGCGCCCGCCGACCTCGCGTCGGCGACGCTCGACGCCGCGTCGGCCCCGGCCGGGGCGCTCGTCGCCGTCGGCGTCGTGGTCGCGATCGTCGGGCTGATCCTGGTCATCGTCGGCCTCAAGCCCGGCAGCCGCGGCCGCCGCGGCGGGAGCGTGGGACGCACGGCGGCCGTCGTCGACGACCGCGTCATCGCCCGCTCCGTCGCCCTCACCGCCAGCTACGCGGGCGAGGTGTCGCCCGACCAGGTCGACGTCTCCGTCTCGAAGCGGCAGGTGCTCGTGCGGCTGACGCCCTCGTCGGGGTACACGCCGGACAAGGCCGCCATCGAGCAGGCCGTCCGCGCCGAGCTCGACGGCTACGACTACACGCCGGCGCTCACCCCCAAGGTGACGCTCGCGACGAACGGGAAGGTGGGCTCATGACCAGCACGAACAGGGCGCTGAACCGCCTCCTCGTCATCGTGGTCGGGCTCGTCCTGATCGCCGCGGGAGTCGCGCTCGGCGCGGGCAGCCTGCTGCCCGACGTGCAGTCCACGGTCTCCGGCGCGGCGTCCGACGCGAAGCAGCCGGTCTCCGACGCGCTCTCCGGCGGGCAGCCGTGGATCCTCTGGGTCGTCGCCCTCGTGGCGCTCGTCCTCATCGTGGTCCTCGCCTGGTTCGCGCTCCGCCAGGGGCACGGCCGCACCGGGACGCTCGTGCGCCTCGAGGGCGGTCGCGAGGCCGGGACGCCCACGGGCGGATCCGTCGTCATCGACGCGAAGGTCGCCGAGCAGCTGCTCGGGGACGCGCTGCGCGACGACTCCGCGATCGTCTCCGTCGACGTCACGGCGTTCGAGGTGGCGCACGCCACCACGCTGCGGGTCACCGCGGTCGCCCGTCGCGGCGTCTCGCCCATGGCGGTCCGCCGCACGGTCGACGAGGCCGTGACCCGGCTCGACGCCGTCCTCGGCACCGAGGTGCCGGTCGTCATCCAGATCACCGGCGGCCTCCGCTCGAGCATGTCGAGCGAGACCCGCCTGGCCTGATCCGCCCACGGCCGCCCCGGTCCGGATCCCCGCGATCCGAGCCGGGGCGGTCGTCTGCCCGCCCCCTGCACGCCCGCTCCCCTGCACGAGAGAAGAGACGCACCATGACCGACGACGACAGCTCCTCCCGCGGCGGCTGGCTGGGCGGGTCCTTCGCCCAGAAGGCCATCGACCCCCTGCTCCGCGCGGTGCGCGCGGAGATCGACTCCGCCAAGCGGGAGATCGGCGAGCGCGCCCGGTCCGCCCGCTCGGGCGCCATCATGCTCGGCGCGGGCGTCGCGCTCGCGCTCGTGTCGCTGGGGCTCCTCGCCGCGGTGATCGTGGCGCTCCTGCTGCTCGCGCTGCCGCTGTGGGCGGCCACGCTCATCACGCTGGCGCTGTTCGGGATCGCGACCGCGGTCGTCGTCCGGCTCGGCCTCGCGCGGCTCTCCCGCGGGGTGCCGCCCGTCCCGTCGGACACGCTGCACCACGCGCGCGACCGCATGCGCCCCAGCGCTCGGGGCGCGGGCGACGACGAATCCGACGGACCCACCGGTCCCGCGGGACCCGTGCCCGCCGACCGCTGACGCCCACCGTGTCGCACCGCGTCGCGCCACCCGCCGCCCGCCTCCCCTGTGGACGCCGGGCGGCGTCGCGCGCCGGTCTGACGTACGGTGACCATTCACGCCCGCTCGGCCCGGCGGCACCACGCGTCGCCATTAGGCCGTCGGACAACCGCAGACCGCCATCCACCGGAACCATCGCCCGCCATGCGGGCGGTCTGCTCGGTGGTCCGGCATGGGAGGCACACCGATGAACCAGTCTCGAAGCACCGTCCTGTCACGACGCTCCGTCCTGGGCGGCGCGCTCGCCGCCGTCCCCGTCGCCCTCGTCGCCGCGGGTCCCGCGCACGCCGACGAGGCCACCACCCCCGCGACCCCGATCCCCGAGGTCCCGCTCGCGTCGAACGGCCGTCCGGTCGTCCGCGACATCCAGAAGCAGCTCGTCGCGCGCTACGGCGCCCGCACCGGCTTCCCGGCCGTCACCACCGACGGCGTGTGGACCGGCGACTCGCACAAGGCCCTCATCCACGCCCTCCAGCTCGAGATGGGCATCGACGAGGCCACCGCCAACGGCGTGATGGGGCCGCTCACCCGCACGACGCTGCAGAAGCAGGCGACCCTCACCGTGGGATCCGCCGACACCACGGGCTACCTCGTGCACCTGCTCCAGGCGTCGCTCGTGGTCATGAGCACGTGGGACGGGCCGGTCGACGGCACCTTCTCCGCCGAGCAGGGCGTGCGCATCTCGCAGTTCCAGCGCACGGTGGCCCTCCCCGAGACGGGCCGCGGCGACTACCGCACGTGGGCCGCGCTGCTCGCGAGCAACGGCGACCCGACCCGTCCGGGCAACGCGGCCGACGGCATCACCGTCATCACGGCCGCGCGCGCGAAGACGCTGAAGGACGCCGGCTACACGATCGTCGGGCGCTACCTCACGAACTCCGACCGGCCGGACGCGCTCGAGAAGCGCATCCAGGACGGCGAGCTCCAGGCCATCTTCGCCGGCGGCCTGAAGGTGATCCCGATCTTCCAGGAGGGCGGCACCGACACCACGTACTTCTCGTACGACCTCGGGGTGCGCGCGGCGGGCCGGGCCGACGACGCGGCCCGCCGCCTCGGCTTCCTGCCGGGCACGCCCATCTACTACGCGATCGACTTCGACGCGACGGGCGACGAGGTCGAGACGTACCTCGAGCCGTACTTCCGCGGGATCCACGACGAGCTCCGCCGCCGCGGCAGCGCCTACCGCGTGGGCGTGTACGCCGGCCGCCGCATCTGCTGCACCCTCGCCGCCGCGCACCTCACCGAGCTCAGCTACGTGGCCGACATGTCCACCGGCTGGGGCGCGAACCTCGGCGTGAAGATCCCGGAGAACTGGGCGTTCGACCAGATCCTCGAGCACACGATCGGCGCGGGCGACCAGGCGTTCGACATCGACACGAACGTCGTCTCCGGCCGCGACGCCGGTCAGAGCCGGGTCGAGCCGCGCGGCTGATCCGACCGCGGTACGACACGACGAACGGGGCCGCCCGGACGATTCCCCCTCCTGGGGGACGCCCGGGCGGCCCCGTTCCTGTCGGATGGACGCATGCCTGCGTCACCGCTTCGACCGACCCGCCGATCCCGCCCCGCGCGCGCCGCGACCGCCCTCGTGATCGCCGCCGTGGCCGCCCTCCTGGCCGCGTGCTCGGCGTCGCCCGCGGATCCCGCCACGTCGGCGCCCGTCGCCGAGCCGGTGGTGCTGCCGGGATCGCCCGTCGGCCAGCAGGCGCAGTGGCTCCTCGACACGGTGAACTCCGATGACGCGGTGCCCGTGCAGGAGACCGGCGAGCGCCTCGCGCAGGTGATGCTCGACGCGGCCCCCGCGGAGGACCTCGCGGCCGTGCTGGAGCAGGTGCACGCCGGCCGCCCGTGGACCGCGACCGGGCACGAGGAGCAGGGCGGGCAGTCCGTCACCACGATCGCGAGCGCGGCGGGCGGCACCTTCGACATGCAGGTCGCGGTCGACGACCAGGGGCTCATCGAGGGCTTGTTCTTCGGCGAGCCGGAGGGCGATCGCGAGCCCGCCGCGAGCTGGGCGGAGCTGGAGGAGCAGGCCGCGGCGCTCGGCGGCGACGTGTCGCTCACGGTCACGCGCGCATCCGGCGGGGAGCTGGGCGAGCGGATCCTCGAGGTGCTGCCCGACGGCGTGCGGGCGACGGACGCGCGGCCCATCGGATCCATCGTGAAGCTCTACGTGCTGGGCGCGCTCGTGCAGGCCGTCGAGGAGGGCCGCATCGGCTGGGACGACCCGCTCACCGTCACCGACGACGTGCGCAGCCTCCCCTCCGGCGAGCTGCAGGACGCCCCCACCGGCACCATCGTGAGCGTGCGCGACACCGCCGAGAAGATGATCGCGATCAGCGACAACACGGCCACCGACATGCTCGTCCAGGCCGTCGGGCGGGAGCGCGTGGAGGCGGCGCTCGCGGACCTCGGCCACTCGGATCCGCCGCGGAACGTGCCGCTCATGACGACGCGCGACCTGTTCCGCGTCGGCTGGCAGGATGACGGCGCGCTCCGCGAGGACTGGGCGGACGGGGACGCGGCCGAGCGGCGCGCGCTGCTCGACGGGCTGCCGGGCGGGATGCTCGACGTGCCCGTCACCGCGCTCACGGACGTCGTGTGGACCGAGGGCGCCGACTGGTTCGCGACCCCCGATGACATCGCCCGCGCGCACCTGCGCCTCGCCGAGCTCGCGGCGACGCCCGCCGGGGAGCCCGTGCGCGGGATCCTCGCGGCGAACCCGGGCCTGCCCGAGCCGGAGCGCTTCGACCACGTGGCGTTCAAGGGCGGCAGCTCCGTGGGCACGCTCGCGCTCTCCTACCTCGTGGAGGACGGGGACGACGCGTGGACCGTGGTCGTGCAGGCCGCGGCGCGCGAGGCGTCGGGGCTCGAGCGGCAGTCGGCCTACTCGGGCCTCGCCGCCGACGCCGCGGCCCTGCTGGCGGCCGGATCCCGTGGTTGACTCCGAGTGCGGCGGGGGCCGCGCGAGGGGAGCACGATGACGAGCGCTGACGCATCCGGCACCGGTGGTGAGGGCGGCAGGGACGATGCCGCTGCCGCCGAGGTCCTCGAGGCGCTGCTGGACGCCGGCCCGCGTCGGCCCGTGAGACGGGCGGCGCGTGCGATCGGCACCGTCGCGCTCACGGTCGTGGGCCTGGGCGGGGACCTCGCCGGTCTCGGCCGGGAGGCGCAGCTCGTCGTCCGACGGATCGACACGGGCCGGGAGGTCCTGCGCACGGACGCCGGCGACCTCGACGAGGCGGACCGGCTGCTGCAGCGGGTGCGGCTCGACCTCGAGACCCGGAGCGTCCGCGACTTCGTCGCCGAGTGGCGGCTGGTCGACGCGGGACCGGAGACGGGATCGGGAACGAGCACGGGGGCGACCGGTGCGTGAGCGCACGCGGGACGTCACGCGGATCCGCCCGGGCCGCATCGACCGTGGTGCCCGGATCCGCCTGGCGCTCGTCGCCGCGCTGCTGACCGCGTTCGCGATCCCGCTCGGGCTCGCCGCCCCGGCGCACGCCGACGTGGACGACTTCTCGTTCCGCTCGTTCGACGCCGTCTACCGGCTGTCGGCCGACGCGGACGGCCGCTCCGTGCTCCGCACCACCGAGACGCTCGTGGCCGAGTTCCCCGACCGGGACCAGAACCGCGGGATCCGCCGCGAGCTCGTGCGCGACTACGACGGCCACCCGACCGGGCTCCGCGTGCTCTCCGTGACCGACGGCGCCGGGGCTCCGCGCGCCTACGAGTCCGAGACGGACGACGGCGCGCTCGTGCTCACCATCGCCGACGACGACCGGTACGTGCGCGGCGAGCAGACCTACGTCATCGAGTACGAGCAGCACGACGTGACCCGCGCCTACGCGGACACGGACGCCGACGAGTTCTACTGGGACGTCAACGGGCTCCGGTGGGCGCAGCCGTTCGGGCGCGTGTCGGCGACCGTGGAGATCGCGCCGGAGCTCCTCCCCCGGGTCACGGGTGGCGCGGATGCGGCGGCGGGTCCCGCGGGCGCGGACGGGCCCGCGGAGATCACCCGCACGGACGCCGGCTTCCAGGCGAGCGCGACCGATCTCGGCCCGCGCGAGAACCTCAGCCTCTCCATCGGCTTCGAGCGCGGCACGTTCACGGCGCGCGACTCCTCGTTCCTCGCGGCGCCGTGGCCGGCGCTGTCGCTCGCGGGAGCGCTGCTCGCGCTGGCCGCCGCCGCGGGCGCCCTCGTCCTCCGTCGCCGCCGCCTGTCCGACGCGCCCGGCCGCGGCACCATCGTCGCCCAGTACGACCCGCCGGAGGGCATCGGCGTGCTGGTCTCCTCCGTGATCTCGGGGAACGTCGCGCGCGCCACCACCGCGCTGCTGCTCGACCTCGCGGTGCGCGGCGCCGTGCGGATCCTGGAGCGGGACGGCGGCCGGAAGCCGGCGTTCTCGCTGGAGCTCGTGGACCCGTCGCGCGTCACCGACCCCGACGAGCGGCGCTTCGTCGCCGCGGTGTTCGGCGACGGCGCGGGGGCCGGCGCGGTGAAGGAGCTGAGGGGCACCGACACGAAGGTGGCGACGCGGATCCAGGCGCTCCTGGCCGGCGTGCGGAAGCACACCGTGACGGACGGGCTCCGCAGGCCGCTGCCGGTGGGGCCCATCGTGCTGCTGCTCGTCGTGGCGGGGCTCGGCATGGTCGCGGCGATCGTCTTCGCGGTGCTGTCGCTCGTCGGCGCGTACGGCGGCCCGGTCGTGATCGCGATCCTCGTGGCAGCCGTGCTCGCGACCGGGGCGAGCGTCGCGCTCGTCGTGAAGCACCCGCTCACCGAGCGCGGCGTGGCGCTCCGCGACCACCTGGCGGGGCTCCGCCTGTTCATCCGGTTGGCCGAGGCCGACCGGATCCGCGTGCTGCAGTCGCCCGACGGCGCCGAGCGGCAGGACCTCCCGCGCGACGACCGCGACGCGCTGCGGCTCACCGAGGAGCTACTGCCGTACGCGGCCGTGTTCGGCCAGGAGCGCGAGTGGGCCGACGAGCTCGGCCGCCGCTACGAGCACGAGCGGAGCCGGCCGGGCTGGTACGCCGGGCAGACCCCATTCTCGCCCGCCGTGTTCGCGGCGAGCCTCGGGTCGGTGTCGTCGAGCATGCACGGCACGTACTCCGGCTCGAGCTCGAGCGGCGGATCCACGGGAGGCACGACCTCCGGCGGCGGCGGTGGAGGAGGCGGGGGCGGCGGGGTCTGAGCCCGGGGACGTCACCGGCCGGCGGCGGCTCCCCGCGGGGCACGGGCGCGCGCGCCGCCCCCGTCCGCCGACCCCGCCCCGCGGCCGGGTTCGCGCGCGCGGACGACGTGGTCCGCGATGCTCGCCAGCTTCTCGCGCGTCTCCTCGAGCTCGCGCGCCGGGCGCGACGCCCCCATGACGCCCGCGCCGGCCTGGAGCCACGTCGCGTCCCCGCGCCGGAACAGCGTCCGCAGAACCAGGGCCGCGTCGAGCGCGCCGTCCGGGTCGATCCGGAGGACCGCGCCGGCGTAGAGGCCGCGGTCGTGCCCCTCCAGCCGGCGGATGAGGTCGAACGCGGCGCGCTTGGGGACGCCCGAGGCCGTGACGGCCGGGAACAGCGCGGCCAGCGCATCCCAGGACGTGAGGCCCTCGACGAGCTCGCCCGCGACGCGGGAGGCCAGGTGCTGCACCGTGCCGCGCTCCTCCACCACCATGAACTCCTCGACGCGCACGCTGCCCGGGCGGCACACGGGCGCCATCTCCTCGACCGCGAGCTTCACCGAGACGGCGTGCTCGTGGATCTCCTTCGCGTCCGACAGGAGCTCCTCGCGCAGCCGCCGCGACTCGACGGGGTCGGCCACGAGCGCCCGCGTGCCGGCGAGCGGCTGGGTGCGCACGGTGCCCCGGGCGTCCACCGCCACGACGATCTCGGGGCTGAAGCCCACCGCCTCGACCCCGCCGAGGCCCAGCAGGTAGGAGCGGGCGGGCGTGTTGGCCCGGCGCCCCCGCACGAAGGTGGCGGGCAGGTCGACCTCGCCCGCGACGGGCACCCGGCGCGACAGGACGACCTTCCGGAGCTCCCCCGCGTGGATGGCGGCGATGCCCGACGCGACCGCCGCCAGGTAGCGCGCGTGACCCTCCTCGGGGTCGGGGACGCCGGGGCGCTCGTGCGCGGGCGCGAGGGCGGCGAGGTGGGCGGCGGGGTGGGCCGTGGGCTCGGCCGCGCCGAGGATCCGCGCGACCAGTGCCGCCTCGCGCGCGTCCCCCGAGCGGATGGTCGCGCGGCCGTCCGCGATGGTCACCTCCGTGCGCGGCAGGATCACGTGCAGGAGCTCCCCCGCGTCCACGGCGACCGGCATGCCCGCATGCGCGCGCGCCAGCTCGAAGGACGCGGTGCCGTAGGCGCGCCCGCGGCCGGGGCCGAGGCCCGCGAGCAGCCGGTCCACCTCGCGCAGCGGCTGCTCCCGCCACGGCACGACCACGTCCTCCTCCCCCGCGACGCGCAGGCGCACGACCCGACGGTCGACCATGACCTCCGCCCACGCGCCGATGGCGCACGAGAACCGCCCCGCCTCCTCGAGGATCACGTGCGGCTCGTCGCGGAAGGCGCGCCCGAGGTCGGCGGCGGCGCCGAGCGGGTCGCGGGTGATCCGCAGCTCGGCGGCGCGGGTGACGGGGGCTGCGGGCATGGGGACTCCTTCAGGCGGGGCGGGGGACGGCGGACGGGACGCGGGGCACGGCGAGCCACGCGCACGTGAGGACGAGGCCCTCCGCGACGCGCCAGCTGCCGCGGTAGGCGGGGAACGGGACGGGGCCGGGCGCGCACCGGCGGGCGGTGAACGCGCCGCCGGGGTGGAGCGTCACGTGGAGGTCCGCGAAGCCCAGCCACTCGCGGTACCGGGCGTAGTGCGCCTTGCCCACCGACTCCTTCGCGCTGAAGAGCACGCAGTCCGCGTGCACGTCGGCGCCGAGCGGCGGATGCGGGTCGAGCTCGCCCGCGAGGCCGACGACGTCCCGGGCCTCCCGGGGCAGGGGCGCGTGCGGCTCGGCGTCGATCCCGATGGTGCGCAGCGCGTCGACGCCCGCGACGACGGCGGCCCGGTAGCCCGCGCAGTGCGTGAGGCTGCCGACCACTCCGCGCGGCCAGACGGGATCGCCTCCCCGGCCCTTCGGGATCGCGACGGGGGCGGCGCCCGGCGCGTCCCCGTCGAACGCGGCGAGGGCCGCGAGGGCCGTGCGGGCGCAGGCCCGGGTCGCCGCGAACTCGCGCCGGCGCGACGGCACCGCGCGGGCCACGGCGCCCGCCTCCGCCGGATGCAGGGGGTGCTCGCCCGCGGGACCGCGCTCCTCCGCCAGGACGGCCCCGGCGGGGAGGATCGCGTCAAGCACGGTCCCCGTCGGCGTGCGCGTCCGTGCCCGGTCCCGCGGAGAGCAGCGCCGCGATCCGGGCCTTGTCGACCTTGCCCACGGCGGTGAGCGGCAGCGCGGGCAGCGCGACCACGCGGTCCGGGTGCTTGTACGCCGCCACCCCGAGCGACCGGAGGTGCGCGACGACCGCGCGGCGATCCGGGGCGGGCCCGGCGCAGGCGAGGACCGCGACGGCGCGTTCGCCGAGGTCGGGATCCGGCACCGGCACCACGGCCGCCGCCCGCACGGACGGCATGGCCAGCAGGTAGCGCTCGACCTCCGCCGCCGCGTACTTCTCGCCGCCGCGGTTGACCTGGTCCTTCGCGCGTCCCGTGACCACGACGTGCCCCGACGGGAGCCGCCGCACGACGTCGCCGGTGCGGTAGAAGCCGTCGGGCGTGAAGGCCGACGCGTCCGCGTCGGGGGCCGCGTGGTACGCGCGGAGCGTGCACGGCCCGCGGGTCTCCAGCTCGCCCTCGTCGCCGTCGGCCGCGAGGGATCCGTCGGCGGCGCGCAGGCGCAGCAGGTCGTCGGGGCTGGTCGGGCGCCCCTGGGTGCTCCAGCGCAGCTCGGGCGGATCGTCGAGGGCGGTCATGCAGACGAGCCCCTCGGCCATCCCGTAGACCTGCTGGAGCGTCGCCCCGAGCGCGGGCTCCAGGGCGCGCGCCGTGACGTCGTCGAGCCGGGCGCCGCCGACCTGGACCACGCGGAGGCTCGAGAGGTCGGCGGTCGCGTGCGCGGCCTCGTCGATCCACGCCCGCGCCAGCGTGGGGGTCAGGGCCACGTGCGTCACGCGCTCGCGGGCGACGAGCGCGAAGGCCGTCGCGGGATCCGGGTCGGGCGCGACGACGACGGTGCCGCCCGCGTCCAGCACGCCGAGCACGCCGGGGCACGCGAGGGTGAAGTTGAAGGCCACGGGCAGCACGGCCAGCAGCACCGAGCCGGGACCGACGCCGGCCGCGCGCGCCGCCGCCCACGCGTTGTAGGAGTACTCCGCGTGGTGGCGCGGGATGAGCTTGGGCAGGCCCGTGGTGCCGCCCGAGTGCAGGAGGAGCGCGAGTCGGGGCGCGCCGTCGGGCGCGACCGGGTCGAGCCCCGGGCCGGCGCCCACGTCCTCGCGTCCGAGCTCGCGGATCCCCTCCCACGTGAGCGCGCCCGCGAGGCTCCGGGGCCCGTGCACGATCACGAGGTCGAGCCCGGGGCAGGCCGCGCGCACCCCGGCGGCGAGGTCCCGGCCGTCGTCGCGGCCCACGCGCTCCGCGACGACCATGCCGCGCGCCCCGCTGCCGGCCGCGAGGTGCGCGAGCTCCATGAGCCGGTGGCCGGGCATCGCGTGGACGGGCACGGCGCCGGCGCGCACGAGCGCGGACCAGGCGATGACGAAGGCGGCGCCGTCGGCGAGCTGCAGCAGGATCCGGTCGCCGGGCCGGACGCCCGACCGGATCAGGCCGCGCGCGGCGAGGTCGACCTCGGCGTCGAGCTCGGCGTGGGTCCAGCGCCCGCCGGCGCCGACGAGCGCCGTGCGGTCGGGCACGCGGGCGGCGCTCCGCCGCAGGATGCCGTCGAGCCGCGCGTCCGGCTCCCGTCCGGCGGCCCGGGCGGCCCGGCCCATCGCGTCGACCCAGTCGGCGCATCCGCCACCGGGCCCGTGACCCGGGCGCTCCGCGTGCTCGCGCTCGTGCATCCGTCAGCGTCCTCCTCATGCCGTGGACGGATCTCGTCGCCGGCGCGTCAGCCGCCATATGATAACCGTTCTCAACATTGCGAGTCCGAGGAGCGTGCACATGACCGAGCGGATCCCGTCCGTCCCTCCTGCCGCGCTGCTCCGCGACCAGGTCGCGCGCGCCCTGCGCCTCGACCCCGCCGAGGTGGGCCTCGACGACGACCTGGTGGACCTCGGGCTCGAGTCCACCGCGCTCATCCGCCTCGCCGGGCGCTGGCGACGCGACGGCCTCGCGGCCGACTTCTCGCGCCTCGCCGCCGACCCCACGATCCGGGCGTGGACGCGCGTGCTGGGCGCGTCCGCCGCGGACGACGCCGCGGACGCGGATCCCATCGGGCGCACCGCCGCTCCCGCCCTCGACCCCGCGTCGCCGTCTCCCCTCACGCCGCTGCAGCACGCGTACTGGCTCGGCCGGCAGCCCGGCCAGCCGTCCGGGTCGGTCGCCGCCCACTTCTACGTCGAGCTCGACGGGGCGGAGCGGGATCCCGAGCGGCTGCGCACGGCCCTCGCCGCCCTGGTCGCCCGGCACGCGTCGCTGCGGATGCGCTTCCGGGACGACGGCACGCAACAGCCCCTGCCCGCCGACGAGGAGCCGCCCGCCGCCCGGCTGCGCGTCCACGACCTCCGCGCGCTCCCCGCCGACGCCGTCGCGGAGCGCCTGGCGGAGATGCGCGACGCGGGCACGCACCGCCGCATGGCCGTCGAGCGCGGCGAGGTGCTCCGCGTCGACCTGTCGCTCGTGCCGGGCGGCCGCAGCCGCCTCCACGTCGACCTCGACATGCTCGCGGGCGACGCCATCAGCCTCCGCGTGATCCTCGCCGACCTCCGCGACCTCGTGGACGAGCCGGGGCGGCAGCTGCCCGGGATCCACCGCGACGTGCGCGGCGAGCTGGCGGCCCGGGCCGCGCGCGCCGCGGCGTCCCGCTCCTCGGCCGACGCGCGCTGGTGGCGCGAGCGCGTGCCCGACCTCCCGGCGGGCCCCGCGCTGCCCGTCCGCGACGACGCCGAGCGGGCGGGGAACGTGCCGCGCTCCCGCCGGCTGCACCACCGGATAGGAGAGGAGGAGCTCCGCCTGCTCGAGGCCGCGGCGCGCGCCCGCGGGCTGACGGTGGCCGCCGTGCTCGCGACGGCGTTCGCCGAGGTCGTGGCCGCCTGGTCGGCCGACGGCCGCTTCCTCCTCAACCTCCCCGTGCTCGACCGCGGCGACGAGGAGGGGCTGGAGCTGCTCGTCGGCGAGTTCAGCACCTCGATCCTGCTCGACGTCGACCTGCGGGAGGAGCGGCCGTTCCGGGAGGACGCGGCGCGGATCCAGCAGGGCGTGCGCGAGGCGGTCGCCCACGCGGGCTACGGCGGCGTCGACGTGCTCCGCGACCTCGCGCGCCGCGACGGCGGCAGCCCCGTGCTGGCGCCCGTCGTGTACACGAGCGCCATCGGCCTGGGCGAGCTGTACGACGCGTCCATCCGGCGCGCGCTCGGGGAGCCGGTGTGGATCATCTCCCAGGGCCCGCAGGTCTGGCTCGACGCCCAGGTCACCGAGCTCGAGGGCGGGCTGCTGCTCAACTGGGACGTGCGGGTCGACATCCTCGAGGCCTCGGCGATGGAGGCCGCGTTCGCCGCGTACCGCACGCTCGTCGACGGGCTGGTGCACGAGCGGCCGGGCGCCTGGGACCGGCCGGCGCTCGCGGTCCCCGCCCCGGAGGACGTGCGGGCGCGCCGCGCCCTCGAGCGGCCGACCCCGGATGCGGACGCGCCCGGCGCGGGCGACGGCCTCCTGCACTCGGCGTTCCTCGCGCGGGCGGCCGCGGATCCGGACCGGCCGGCGGTCATCGCGTCCGACGGCCGCGTGGTCGCCTACGGCGAGCTGGCCGACCACGCGCGCCGGATCGCCGGGCTGCTGGGCGCGCACGGCGTCGGCCCCGGCGCGACCGTGGCGCTCACCGCACCCGCCGGACCCGATCGCGTGGCCGCCGTGCTCGGCGTGCTGCTCGCCGGCGCCTGCTCCGCGCCCGTCGGCCCGGACCAGCCGCCCGCGCGCCGCGCGCTGGTCCTCGAGCGGGGGATCGACTGCGTCCTCGCCGACGACGCGCTGGTCGCCGTCTCCGCTGCGGCCGTCGGCCCGGGCGGCCCACCCGTGGTGGCGCTGGGCGCCGCCCGGCACGCCGAGCCGCTCGCGGGTCCCGTCGCCGTCGCCCCCGACGACCCCGCCTACCTGCTGTTCACGTCGGGATCCACCGGCCGGCCGAAGGGCGTGGAGGTCGCCCACCGGGCCGCCGTCGCCACCATCCGGTCCCTCGCGCGCGTCGCGCCCGTCGGCCCGGACGACCGCGCCATCGCGCTCTCCGCGCTCGACTTCGACCTCTCCGTCTACGACCTGTTCGCGGTGCTCTCGGTGGGCGGCGCGGTCGTCGTGCCCGCCGAGCACGAGCGCCGCGACGCCGACCGCTGGCGGGATCTCGTGCGCGCGCACGGCGTCACGGTCTGGAACACCGTGCCCGCGCTGCTCGACATGCTGCTCGCCGCGACCGGCGACGGATCCCTGCCGCTCCGGCTCGTGCTGCTCGGCGGCGACGTGGTCGGGGCGGATCTGCCGGGGCGCCTCTCCGCCTGCGCGCCCGCCGCCCGGCTGCTCGCCCTCGGCGGGATGACGGAGGCGACCATCCACTCCACCGTGCACGAGGCGGCTGCGGGCTCCCCCGCGGATCCGGCGTCGTCCGCGCGCGGCCTCCCCTGGGGCGCCCCTCTGCCCGGCGTGCGCCTCCGGGTCGTCGACGAGCGCGGCCGCGACCGCCCCGACGGCGTGCCCGGCGAGCTGCTCGTGGGCGGGCACGCGCTGGCCCGCGGCTACCGCGGCGAGGCCGACCTCACCGCCGCACGCTTCCCGGTGCGGGACGGCGAGCGCTGGTACCGGTCGGGCGACCGCGCCCGGTACCGCCGCGACGACGCGGGGCGGCCGGTGCTCGAGTTCCTCGGGCGCGCGGACCACCAGCTGAAGATCCGGGGGCACCGCGTGGAACCCGGGGAGGTCGAGGCCGCGCTGGCCTCCTTCCCGGGCGTGCAGCGCGCGGTCGTCGTCGCCGTCGCGGGCGCGCTCGCCGCGATGGTGGTGCCCGAGGAGGGCGCGGTCGTCGCGCCCGACGACGTCGCGGCCCATGCGGGCGCGCTGCTGCCGCCGTCCATGGCGTGCGCGCGCGTGGTCGTGCGGGCCGAGCTGCCGCTCACCGCCAACGGGAAGGTCGACCGGGCCAGGATCCGCGCGGAGCTCGCCGAGCGCCCCGCCCCCGCCCCGCGACCGGACGACGACGCCCCGCTGTCGCCCGAGGAGCGGCTCGTCGAGCGCGTCTGGAGCGGTCTGCTCGGCACCCCGTGCGGTCGCGGGCGCTCCTTCTTCGCCGCGGGCGGCGACTCCCTCCAGGCCACCCGCAGCATCGCCGCCCTGCGCGCCGCGGGCGCCGCCGACGCGAGCGTGGCCGCGCTGTTCCGGCACCCGGTGCTGGCCGACTTCGCGGCGACGCTGCACCTCACGACCCCGGAGCCGGCGGCCGCGCGCGCCCGCATCGTGCCGGACCCCGAGCACCGCCACGACCCGTTCCCGCTCACCGACGTGCAGCGCGCGTACGCGGTCGGCCGCGACCCCCGCATCCCGCTCGGCGGCGTCGGCACGTACCACCACACCGAGTTCGACGGCCAGGGGCAGGACCTCGACCTGCTCGCCGCCGCGTTCGACGAGCTCGTGCGCCGGCACCCGACGCTGCGCACCGTGATCGACACCGACGGCACCCAGCGCGTGCTCGAGGAGGTGCCGCCCGTGCGCGTGGACGCGCGCGAGGTGCCAGCCGACGCGGATCCGGACGCGGTAGCCCGGGAGCTCGCCGCGTTCCGCGAGCGCACCTCGCACCGGTGCCACGACCTCGCCGTCTGGCCGCTCTTCGACGTCGACGCGCTGCGCTACCCGGACGGCCGGGGCGGGATCCGCACGCGCATCGCGATCGGCATCGACTACGCCGTCGTCGACGCGCTCTCGATCATGATCCTGTACACCGAGCTCGACCTCCTCGTGCGCGGCCTGCCGCTCCCGCCCGCCCCCGCCGAGCTGACGTTCCGGGACTGCGTGCTGCAGATCCGGCCAGACCCGGAGCGGCGGCGCGCCGACGAGGAGCACTGGCGCGCGCGGCTCGCCGACATGCCCGATGCCCCGCGGCTGCCGCTCGCGAACGCCGACCCGGCGCCGCGCTTCGTCCGCCGTGCGCACCGCTTCGACGCCGCGTGGTGGACCGCCTTCCGCGACCGCTGCCGGGCGGCCGGGCTGACGCCCACGAGCATGCTGGCCACCGCGTACGGCCACGTGCTCTCCCGCTGGACGGGGCAGCGCGACCTCACCATGACGCTGACCCTCTTCGACCGGCGCGACGTCCATCCCGACATGCCGCGTCTCGTCGGCGACTTCACCGCCCTGACCCTGCTCGACCACCGCGCCGCGGGCTCGGCGGCGGAGGCGGCGCGCGGGCTGCAGGAGCGCCTCGCCGCCGACCTCGACCACCGCGAGGCGCCCGCGTCGTGGATCCTGCGGGAGCGCGCGCGCCTCGCGGGCACGGCCGTGGCGCCGGTGCCCGTGGTGTTCACGAGCGCGATCGGCGTCGGCGACGGCGTCTCGGCCGACGTGCCGGGGGCGTTCGGCGAGCGGATCCACGGCGTGTCCCAGTCCCCCCAGGTGCTCCTCGACGTCCAGGTGCTGGAGGACCACGGCGGGCTGCGGGTCGACGCGGACGCGCGCGACGACGCGTTCCCGCCGGGCCTCGTCGACGCCCTCGTCGCCGCGTACGCGGCCACGCTCGAGCACCTCGCCGCGGCCGACTGGGACGCTCCGCTCCCCGTGGATCCCCCGGCCGACCAGGCGCGCGCCCGCGCCACGGCGACCGCGACGCCCGCGGCTCCCCGACCGGGCCGCCTCCTGCACGACGCCGTGCACGAGGCCGCGCTCCGGGCGCCCGACGCGCCCGCGCTCATCACGGGCACGGGCGCGTCGACGCGCGTCGTGACGCACGGCCAGCTCGCCGACCGCGCCATGCGGATCGCCGGCGCGCTCCACAGGCGCGGCATCGGGCCGGGCGACCTCGTCGGCATCACGCTGCCGCGCGGCGCGGACCAGGCGGCGGCGGTCCTCGGCGTGCTGAGCGCGGGCGCCGCGTACGCGCCCGTCGGGATCGCGCAGCCTCCCGCGCGGCGGCGGGCCATCCACCGCGCGGCGGGCATCCGGCTGGTGATCGCCGACGACCCGGCCGCGGCGGGCGGCAACGCCCCCGACGCGCCCGCCCTCCTCCGCCCGGCCGAGGCGACCGCAGGGGAGCGGCTCGACGCACCCGTGCGACCGCCCGTCGAGGCGCTCGCCTACGTCATCCACACCTCCGGCTCCACGGGCGAGCCCAAGGGCGTGGAGATCGCGCACGACGCGGCGTGGTCCACGGTCGACGCGGTGTCCCGGATGCTCGACCTCGGCGCCGGAGACCGGATCCTCGCCCTCTCCGCGCTCGACTTCGACCTCTCCGTGTTCGACGTGCTCGGCGTGCTGGGCGCGGGCGGCGCGCTCGTGATCCCCGAGGAGGGCGAGGAGCGCGACGCCCCGCGGTGGCTCGACCTGGTGCACGAGCACGGGGTCACGCTGTGGGACACGGTGCCGATGCTGCTCGACATGCTCCTCGTCGCGGCCGACGACCGGCCCGGGAGGCTCGGCCCGCTGCGGGCGGCGCTGGTCTCCGGCGACCGCGTGGGCACCGACCTGCACGGGCGGTTGATCCGCGCGGCCGGCCCGGGTACGCGGCTCGTGGCCCTGGGCGGCGCCACCGAGGCGGCCATCTGGTCGAACGCGTGGGAGGTGGACGGCCCGCTGGAGGGCTGGGGATCCGCGCCCTACGGCCGGCCGCTGCCCGACCAGGCGTTCCGGGTGCTCGACGCGTGCGGCCGGGACTGCCCCGACTGGGTGCCGGGCGAGCTCGTCATCGGCGGCCGCGGCCTCGCCCGCGGCTACCGGGGCGACCCCGCGCGCACGGCGGCCGCGTTCGTCGAGCTCGACGGCGGCCGCTGGTACCGCACGGGCGACACGGGCAGGTACCGGCCGGGCGGGATCCTCGAGTTCCTCGGCCGGGCGGACCGGCAGGTGAAGCTCGGCGGGCACCGGATGGAGCTCGGCGAGATCGAGGCCGCGCACGCGGCCGCGCCCGGGGTGCGGCGCGCGATCGCGCTCGTGGTCGACGGGCCGGCGGGACGGCGGCGCCTGCACGCGGCCGTCGAGCCGGGCGACGGGCACGACGGGGCCGCGGTGCTGGCCGCGGCGACCGCGACGGCCGCCGACCGGCTCCCCGCGTACGCGATGCCGCACCGGATCCACCTCGTCGACGCGTGGCCGCTCACCGCGAACGGCAAGGTCGACGTCGCGGCGCTCGCCCGCGCGCTCGCGGACGCGGACGCCGGCGCGGGCCCGACGCGCTCCGACGCCGCGCACGCCCCCGACGACGCCGGCCCCGCCGTGCCCGCGACGGAGACGGAGGCCGCCCTCGCCGAGCTGTGGGCCGGGATCCTCGGCGCCCCGCCCGCCCCGGGCGTCGGCTTCTTCGCGGCGGGCGGCGACAGCCTCGCCATGCTCCGGCTCGTGACCGCCGCCCAGCGCCGCTTCGGCGTCGACGCGGGCGTCCGCCGCTTCCTCGAGGAGCCGACCGTGCGGGCGTACGCCGCCTGCATCGACCGCGTGCGCGCGCCCGCCACCCCGTCCACCCCGTCCACCCCCGCGTCCGCATCCCCCGCGGACGCACCCGCCCGACCGCCGGCCACGACCGGCGCCGACCTCTTCGAAAGCGGAGACCTGTGAACGCTGAACAGCTCATCGACGACCTCAACGCCCGCGGCGTCCGGCTCTGGGCGGAGGACGGGCGGATCCGGTTCCGCGGGCCGCGCGGCGTGATCGACGACGACCGGCGCGAGCTCATCCGCCGGCACCGCGACGAGGTGCTCGCGCTCCTCGGGCGGCAGGACGGGTCGGGGGCGGGCGCCCCGGATCCGGCCGCCGCCGATCCCGCCGCCGCGCACGCGCCGTTCCCGCTCACCCCCGTGCAGACCGCGTACCTCCTCGGCCGCACCGACGCGTACCCCTACGGCGGCGTGGCCTGCAGCGCCGACCTCGACCTGTCGTGGCCGGCGTCCACCGACCCCGCGCGCATCGTCGACGCGTGGATCCGCCTGGTCGCGCACCACGGCATGCTGCGCGCCGAGATCCACCCCGACGGCTCGCAGCGCGTGCTCGCCGACCCCGGCCCTGTCGAGGTGACGGTCGACGACCTCAGGGGCCTCGGCCCCGCGTCGCTCGGGCACCGCCTCGACGCCGTGCGCGCGGACCTCGCGCAGGGCACGGGCCGCGATCCGGGCTGGCCGCGGGTGCGCGCCGTCGTGACCCGCGCCGACGACGCCGTGCGCCTGCACCTGGCGGTCGACCTGCTCGTGCTCGACCACGCGAGCCTCCAGCTCGTGCTCGACCAGCTGCGCGCGCTCGTCGCGGATCCCGCCGCCGCCCTGCCCGGCACCGACGACGGGCAGCCCGGCTTCCGCGACTGCGTGCTGGCCCGGCGCGCCCTCACGGCGTCGGCCGCGTACGAGCGCGACCGCTCCTACTGGTGGCGGCGCCTCGACGACCTGCCGCCCGCGCCGGAGCTGCCGCTCGCGGACCACGATCCGATGGCCGCGCCCGCGCGGTTCCGCCGGCTCTCCGCCGTGCTCGACCCCGCCGCCGCCGCGCGCCTCGACCGCGCCGCCGCCGACGCCGGCGTGACCCCCACGAGCGCCCTGCTCGCCGCCTACGCCGAGACCGTGGGCCGCTGGAGCCGCAGCCCGCGCTTCCTCCTCAACGTGCCCGTCTCGGATCGCCGCGGCCTGCCCGACGGCGCCGCGCACGTGGTGGGCGACTTCACGTCCGTGGAGCTGCTCGAGGTCGACCTCACCGCGGACGTGCCCGCCGTGGAGCGGATGCGCGCCCTCTCCGCCCGCCTGCTCGAGGACCTCGCCCACCCGCTCTGCGGCGGCACCGAGCTCCTCGCCGAGCTCACCCGGCGGCGCGGCGGCGACGCGCGCGACGTGGCGCTCGCCCCCGTGGTCTTCACGAGCGCGCTCGCCGGGGACGCGGCGGGCGCGCCCACGGGCGACGGCGGGCGGATCACCGCGGCCGTCACGCGCACGCCGCAGGTGTGGATCGACTGCCAGGCCCTCCGAGTGCCCGACGGGCTGCAGCTCAGCTGGGACGTCCGGGAGGGCGTGCTCGCCGACGGCGTGGCCGACGCCGCGTTCGGCGCCTTCATCCGGGCCGTGCGCGCCCTCGCCGACGACCCGGCCGCCTGGCAGCTGCCGTGCGCCGTCGACCTGCCCGACGACCAGCGCGAGCGGCGGATCCGGGTGGGCGACACCGGGGATCCGGTCGCGCCCGCGCTCGTGCACGAGCCGCTCCTCGCGGCGGCGGCCGCACCCGACGCGCCCGCCGTCATCGCCCCCGACCGCACGCTGAGCCACGACGAGCTCGTGCGGCGCGCGGCCGCCGTGGCCGCGCGACTCCGCTCCACCGGGCACCGCCCGGGCGACCGGGTGGCGATCGTCGCGGCGCGCGGCTGGGAGCAGGTCGTCGCCGTCGTCGGCGTGCTCCTCGCGGGCGGCGCGTACGTGCCGGTGGACGTGGCCCAGCCGCGGATCCGCCGCGACACCGTGCTGGCGGACGCCGGGATCCGCCAGGTGCTCACGCAGGAGGCCCTCGTCGGCGCCCCCGCGGACTGGCCCACGGGCGTCGAGCGGATCGCGGTCGACGCGCTCGAGCCGGCCGCCGCCCGTCCGGCCCCCGGCGCCGGGCGCGACGGCGTGGATCCGGCCCACCCCGCCTACGTCATCTACACGTCCGGGTCCACCGGCACCCCCAAGGGCGCGATCCTCTCCCACCACGCCGCGCACAACACGCTCGTCGACATCCGCGAGCGCTTCGGCGTCGGCCCCGACGACCGCGTGCTCGCGCTCGCGGGCCTCGGATTCGACCTGTCGGTCTTCGACGTGCTCGGCGTGCTCGGCGCGGGCGGCGCGATGGTCTTGCCGGACCCGCGGCGGCGCGACGACCCCTCGCACTGGGCCGCGCTCATCGCCCGCCACCGCGTCACGCTCTGGAACTCCGTGCCCGCGCAGGCGCGCATGCTGCAGGACTACCGCGACGCGGTGGCCGCGACCGGCGGCGCGGCGGACGGCGACGGCCCCAGCACGCTGCGGCTCGCGCTCCTCTCGGGCGACTGGATCCCCGTGACCCTCCCCGACGCGATGCGCGCCGGCCACCCCGAGCTCACCATGGTGAGCCTCGGCGGCGCGACCGAGGCCGCCATCTGGTCGGTGCACCACGTGATCGGCGAGGTCGACCGGCTGCGGCCGAGCATCCCGTACGGCACGCCGTTGCGGGGCCAGCGGCTGGCCGTGGTCGACCACCTCGGGCGGGACCGGCCCGAGGGCGTGCCCGGCGAGATCCTCATCCGCGGCGCCGGCGTCGCGCTCGGGTACCTCGGCGACCCGGAGCGCACGCGCGAGCGCTTCCGGGTGGATCCCGCGACCGGCGACCGCGAGTACCGCACGGGCGACATCGGCCGGTACCTGCCCGACGGCAGCATCGAGCTCCTCGGGCGCGAGGACGCGCAGGTGAAGATCCGCGGGTACCGCATCGAGCTGGCGGAGATCCAGGCCGCGGTGCTCGCCCACCCGGGCGTCGCCGACTGCGCGGTGCAGGTGGCCGAGGGGACCGCGGGCCGGCACCTCGTCGGGCTGGTCCAGCCCGAGCGGATCACGCCGGCGGATGCGGATCCGGCCGCCGGCGACGCCGCGCGCGCCGCCCTCGCCGCGGCCGCCGCCGACGTCGACACCGACGCCCTCGGCGCGTTCCTCGCCCAGTTCGACGAGCACGCGCTCCGCGTGATCGAGCGCACGCTCGCGGCGGCGGGCGCGCTCGTCGACGACGCCGTGCCCGTCAGCGCCGACGAGGTCGCCGACCTCCTCCGCGCCAGCGACGCGCACCGGGTCGTCGTGCGCCGCTGGCTGCGCGCGCTGGAGCGTCGCGGGCGCATCGCGCGCGACGCCGACGGGCGCCTCCGGGGCGCGCTCTCCGCGAATCCTGCGCGGGTCGCGCGCGCCTGGGCCCGGGTGGAGGAGGCCGAGCGGGAGATCCGCTGGAGCGCCGAGCTGCTCCGCCACGTGCAGTCGTCGAGCCTCGCGCTCGCGGACCTCGTGAGCGGCGACCTCGACATCGCGGAGCTGCTCTACCCGGGCGCCCCGAGCGACGCGATCGGCGCGGCCTACCGCGACAACCTCGGCGTGCGCCTGCTCACGGCCGCGCTCACGGCCGCGGTCGTGGCCCTCTCAGACCAGCACGAGGCCCGCGGGCACGGCGCGGACGAGCCGCTCCGGATCCTCGAGGTGCGCGGCGGCGTGGGCGGCGCGGCCGACCAGCTCATCCCCGCGCTCGCGGGCCGGGCCGTGGAGTACACGTTCACCGACCCGTCGATGTTCCACGTCGGCGAGGCGCGCGAGCGCCACCCCGACCGGCCCGGCGTGCGCTTCCAGGCCTTCGACCCGGCCCTCGACCCGCTGCCGCAGGGCCAGCGCCCGAGCTCCTACGACGTCGTGATCTGCTCCAACGGCCTGCACGGCGTGCCCGACGTGCCGGCCGCCCTCCGGCGCCTGCGGGGGCTCCTCGCCCCGCACGGCCACCTCGCCGTGATCGAGAGCACGCGCGAGGACAACCCGCCGCTCATGATCGCCACCGACTTCATGGAGGTGCGCGCCGGCGGACCCGCGGACGCCCGGCTCGCCGACGACGCGCTGCTCTTCGAGGCCCCCGAGTGGCGGGCGATGCTCGACGACCTCGGCGCCCGCGGGATCCAGCAGGTGCCGGCCGACGAGGATCCGCTCTCCGGCCTCGGCCAGCACCTCCTGCTCGCGGAGGTGAAGGCCGACCGCGCGCCGCTCCGGGCCGCGTCGCTCCGCCGCCACACCGCCGACCGCCTGCCGGACTACATGGTGCCGCGCCGCTGGCAGGTGCTCGACGCGCTGCCGGTCACCGCGAACGGCAAGGTCGACCGGGCCGCGCTCGCCCGGCTCGCGGAGGACCGGGCGCCCCAGGCGACGGTCGCCGCGGGATCCGACGCGCCCCGCGACGACGTCGAGCGCCGGCTCCAGGAGCTGTGGGCGGAGCTGCTGGGCCGCCCCGGGATCGGCCGCGACGACGACTTCTTCGCGCTCGGCGGCGACTCGCTCCTCGTGGCGCGCCTCGTGGGCCGGATGCGCGAGCAGCTCCCCGAGGTGGTCGACCTCGAGTGGGACGTCGTGCTCCGCCACATGCTGCGCCGACCCACGATCGCCGGGCTCGCCGGCTACGTGCGCCAGGCCGGGCAGGGCGCCGCGGGCGAGCGGGACGCACCCGCGACGCCGGCCGTGAGCCTGCTCTCCGGATCCGGCCGGGGCCCGGCCACCGTGCTCGTCCACGCCGGGATCGGCACGATCATGCCGTACCGCGCGCTCATGACCGAGATCCGCCGGAGGTCCCGCGGCACCGGCTCGCTGTACGGCGTGGAGGTCCCCGACCTCGACGCCTTCCTCGACGCCGACCCGCACGGGCTCATCGACCGGATCGCCGCGGAGTACGCCCGCGAGCTCCTCGCGACCGGGATCCGCGCCTTCCACGTCGTCGGCTACTGCCTCGGCGGCCTGGTCGCCACCGAGGTGGCGCGCGCGCTCACCGAGGCGGGCGCCGACGTCGCGTCGTTCACCGCCATCAGCAGCCACAGCCCCGCGTTCCGGCTCGACGACGAGATGGTGTCCGAGTACTCGTTCGCGATGATGATCGGCATCGACCCCGTCGACCTCGGCTTCCCCGCCGACCCGTGGCGCATCGCCGCGGCGGGCGCGCGCATCCTCGAGAGGACCCCCGGGGTCATGCCCGCGGACGGCTACGCGTCGCTCGACGGCGAGTTCGCCGACATCGGCCAGGCGTTCCTCGACCTGTCGCGCATCCCGCGCCGGGCCCGCATCGCCCGCATGTGCGAGGTCGTGCCGCCGGCGTCCGGCAGCTACAGCCCGGAGCAGATGACGCGCTTCTTCCGCACCTTCCGGCAGAGCGTCTTCGCGATCACGCGCTACCGGCCGGATCCGTACGCGGGCGACATCACGTTCCTCCGCCACAGCGGCGCGTACCCGTTCCCGGGCAGCAGGGAGGCGGTCACCGACTACTGGGAGGAGCTCGCGCTCGGCGAGCTCGACATCGTCGACATCCCGGGCGACCACTACGACTGCCTGTCGGTGGAGCACGCGCCCCGCGTGCTGTCGATCCTCACGCGCGTCACGGGCGGGGCGGTGATCGCGTGATCGCGGTCATCGGCGCGTCGGGCGCCGTCGGGCGCCCCGCGGTGCTCGCCCTCCGCGCCGCCTCCGACGAGCCGCTCCGGCTCGGCGGGCGCCGCGCGGAGCCGCTCCGCGCGCTCGCCGAGGAGGCGGGCGGCCAGGTCGAGGCCGTGACCGTCGACCTGAGGGACGACGACGCGCTCGCGCGCTTCTGCCGCGGCGCCGACGTGGTGGTGCACTGCGCCGCGCCGGCCTTCGCGTTCGGCGACCGGATCGCGGCGGCCGCGCTCGAGGCGGGCGCCGACTACGTGGACGTCTGCGGCGAGGAGCCCGTGCGCGCGGGCCTCGTCGCGCGCGGCCTCGCCGCCGACGCCGTGCGCGACGGCCGCCGCGCGGTGGTGTCGACGGGCGTGGTCCCCGGCCTCTCGGGCCTCCTGCCGCGGCTCGCCGCCCAGGGGCTGCGCGGCCCGCTCCGGCTGCGCGGCTGGGTGGGCGGGGTCGAGGCGTGCTCCCCCGGGGTCGCGCTCGACGTGCCGCTGTCGCTGGCGGCCGGGGGGCCCGGATCCACCGCGTACGGCACGCCGCTCGCCGCGTGGTCGGGCGGCCGGCGGGTCGAGCGGGCGCTGCGGGCGGAGGAGGACGCGACGGCGCCGTTCTTCCCGGGCCGGGTCGCGCTCCAGCCGTACCTGTCGGCCGAGACCGAGCGGATCGCGCGCGGCGCCGGCTTCGCGGAGGCGGAGTGGTGGAACGTGCACCCGGGCCCCGCCGTGCGCGACGCCCTCAACCGGCTCCCCGCGCTGCTCGCGGGCGACGACGGCGCGACGGCGGCGGCCGACGCGCTCATCCGCGCGGGCGACCTCGACCTCCTCGGGACCCGGCCCTTCCACGTGCTGGCCGTCTCCGTCCGCGGCACCGACGCCGACGGCGATCCGGTCGAGCGCGCGATCGTGCTGCACAGCGACGACAGCTACGTGCTCGCCGGCCGTCTCGCCGCGATCACCGTGCGGGAGATCCGCGCGGGCGCCGTGCCCGCGGGCGTCGGCTTCGCGCACGACGTGCTGGATCCGCGGCGCGTCCTCGACCTCGTCGCCGCATCGGGCGCGAGCACCGTCACCCGCATCGACGACGCGGGCGACGCGGGCGAGATGGTGGAGGAGGACCTGTGACGCCCGACGCCGCCCACCGCCCGCTGCGCGTCGTCGTCTGCGGCACCGGCTTCGGCCGCATCCACCTCCGGGCCGTGCTCGCGCGCCCCGAGCTGCGGCTGGTCGGGATCCTCGCGCGCGGCGGCGACGCCTCCCGCGCGCTCGCGGCCCGGCACGGCGTGCCGCTGTGGACCGACGTCGCCGAGCTGCCCGCCGACGTCGACCTGGCCTCGGTCGCCGTCGGCTCGGCCGTGCAGGGCGGGCCCGGATCCGAGCTCGTGCTCGCGCTGCTCGCGCGCGGGATCCACGTGCTCCAGGAGCACCCGGCGCACCCCGACGAGATCACCGCGGCCGCCCGCGCCGCTCGGACGGCTGGCGTCCGCTACCGCCTCTCCACGCACTACCGGCACGTGCGCGCGACCCGCGGCTTCCTCGCGTCGGCCGAGCGGCTGCGGGCCAGGAGCCCGCTCGTGCACGTGGACGCCGCCGGTCCCGTGCACCTGCTGCAGCCGCTCGTCGACGTCCTCGGCCAGGCGGTCGGCGGGCTCCGGCCGTGGGCGTTCGCGGATCCCGTCGCGCGCCCGCGCGAGCTGACCGCGCTCGAGACGCGCGCGTCCCCGCTCACCGCGATCGAGGGCGTGGTCGGCGGCGTCCCGCTCTCCCTGCGCGTGCACGACGAGCTGCATCCCGCCGACCGCGACAACCACGCGCTGCTCTGGCCGCGCATCTCCCTCGCGTCGGAGGCGGGCGTGCTGACGCTCGCCGACGTGCACGGCCCCGTCACCTGGAGCCCGGCGCTGCACACCCGCCGCGACGCGGCCGGGCGGCTCGACCTCGACGGGGGTCCCGCCCGGCGCGCCCTGCCGCGCCTCAGCGTCTGGCCGGACGCGCCCGCGCCGACCGCGGGCCAGCTCTTCGACGACGTGTGGCCGGATGCGGTCGGGCACGCGCTCGGGGCGCTCGTGGCGGAGATCCGCTCGGGCGACGGCGACGCGCTCCGCTCGGCGCAGGCCGACATCACGATGGCGCGCGCGTGGGTGGACCTCACCCGGCGGCTCGGCCCGCCGCGGAGCATCCGCCCGGGCGAGCCGCCGCGGGTGACGGCCGAGGCGATCCTGCCCGCGGCGGAGCCGGCACCCGGGCGCGGTCCGTCGGGCGGCGCGGCGGCGGGCGGCGCGGCGGCGGGCGCGTCCCCCGGCCCGGCGCCCGCCGACCCCTACGGCCCCGCGGCCGAGCTCTTCGACCTCGCCGCCGCCGCGCACGCGGAGCTCACGGCCGCCGCGGTGTGCCGGCTCCTCGACGGCCGCGACCTGTCCCAGGCGCCCGTACTCGACCTCGGGGCGGGGACGGGCGTCATCGCGCGGGCCGTCGCGCGCGCGCACCCGGAGGCGCGGATCGTCGCCGCCGAGCCGTCCGAGCCGCTGCGGGCGGTGCTGACGGCGCGGATCCTCGACGCCGACGGCCTGCAGGAGCGCGTGACCGTGACCGCCGGATCCGCGCCCGACCTCGACCTGCCCGACCGCCTCTCCGCGGTGCTCCTCTGCGGCGTGCTCGGCCACCTCGATCCCGGGCAGCGCGCCCGGCTCTGGACCCGCATCGCGGAGCGGTTGCTGCCGGGCGGGGTCGTCGTGGTCGAGACGATGGGGCTCGAGGCCGGGACGCGCGTGCCCGAGGCGCGCCTGGCCCGCACGAGCGTGGGCGACGACGAGGTCGAGTGGTGGTTCCGGGCGGATCCCGCGCCCGACGGCCTCCTCGACCTGCGCACGCGCTGGCGCAGCCGCGAGCCCGGCGGCCGGGAGCGCGAGGTGCACGACGCGTACTCCTGGGATCCCGTGGGCCTCGAGGAGCTCGCCCGGGAGGCCGGCATGGACCTCGTGCGCCTGCCCGCCGCCGCCGGCGCGTCGCTCCCGCTCGGCGCGCTCGTGCCGCGGCCGACGGATCCGCCCGCCGGGTGACGCGCCGCCCTCCACACCGCGACGCCCGCTTATCGCGAATCATTCTCATCAAGGGCTACGCTCCTTCCCGACCGACACCGCAGCGAGAGGCCGCACCATGATCGAGACCCCGCGCGCCGACGGCGGCTGGCTGCGGCGCGTCGCCGCGACGCCCGATGCCCGCATCCGCCTCGTCTGCCTGCCGCACGCGGGCGGCGCGGCGTCCGCGTACCGCGGCTGGGCGCCGTTCGCGCCGCGGGGCGTCGAGGTCCTCGCGGTGCAGTACCCGGGCCGCGCGGACCGCTACGGCGATCCCGTCAGCCCCGATCTCGCGACGCTCTCCGCCGACGTCGCGGCGGCCGTCGACGCCCTGCCCGACCACCTGCCCGTCGTGCTCTTCGGGCACAGCATGGGCGCCCTGGTCGCCTACGAGACCGCGCGCGTCCTCGCCGCGCGCGGCCGCCCCGCCGCCCGGCTCGTCGTGTCGGGACGCCGCGCGCCGACCGTGCGGTGGGGCGGCACCCTGCACCGGCAGGACGACGCCGCGCTCCTCGCCGACCTGGAGCGGCACTCCGGGACGGCGCCCGAGATCCTCGCCGACGACGGCATGCGACGCACCGTCCTCGCCTGCCTGCGCGACGACTACCGGCTCGTGGAGACGCACCGCACCGCAGCGGGACCCGGGCCCGGCTGCCCGGTGAGCGTGTTCAGCGGCGACGCGGATCCCGAGCTGCGGCCCGCCGAGGCCGAGGCGTGGCACCGCCTCGCCGGCGACGCGGCGGCGGGCGGCGACCTCCGGGTCTTCCGCGGCGGCCACTTCTACCTGGCCGAGCGGCCGGCCGAGGTGGTCGAGGCGATCGTCTCCCTGCTGGATCCCGCGCTCGCGTTCCCCGCCCCGGCGGAGTCGATGTTCCCGTGACGCTGGATCTCCAGGACTACTCCCCGGGCGCCGAGTTCTACGACCTCGTTGCCCGACGCCACACGGAGGCGCTCGCGGGCGTGCTCGCCGAGGCGCTGGCGGGCGCCCCGGCGGGCACGGCAGCCGGCACCGACGCCGACCCCGGGACCGTCGTGGAGCTCGGCGCGGGCACCGGCCGCGTCACGCGGCTGCTCGCCGACCTCGTGCCCGACGCGCCGATCCTCGCCGCGGAGCCGTCCCCCGTCATGCGCGCCGTGCTGCGCAGCCGCGTGCACGAGGATCCCGCCCTGCGCCGCCGGGTCACCATCCGCCCCGAGACGGCGCAGGAGCTCGTGCTGCCCGACCGGATCCGCGCGGTCGTGCTGATCGGCGTCGCCGGCCACCTCGGGAGCGACGACCGGGCCGACCTGTGGCGACGCTGCCTCGAGCGGCTGGTGCCCGGCGGCGCGGTCGTCGTCGACCTGATGGGCACGAGCGCGCGCTCGCTCCCGCCGACGCGCCTCCTGCGCGAGCGCATCGGCACCCAGGACTACGAGTGGTGGACCACGGCCGAGCCCGGCCGCGACGGCGCCACCCGCTTCACCACCCGCTGGCTCGTGCTCGACGGCGCGAGGACGGTGCGCGAGGTCCGAGGAGGATACGAATGGCACAGCCTGGACCCGGCGACGCTCGCCCGGGAGGCGGGCCGGTCGTGGACCGTGCTCCGCGGCGGGGCCGAGGAGGCGGCGACCGAGGTCGCGGTGCTCCGCCGATGACGGACGCCGCCGACGCGACGACCGCGACCCCCGCCGCCGAGGCGCCCACCACGGTCGCCGACGCCGTCCGGTCCGTGCGCGGCCGGCTGGCGGCCGCCGTCCTGGTGCAGGCGGCGGCCTCCGCGAGCGGGCTCGCCGCGGTCGTCGCCGTCGCCGAGATCGGCCGCGCCGCGGTGTCCGACCCGGGCGGCCCGCCGGCGTGGGGCGCCGTGATCCTCGCCGCCGTCGCCGGCCTCGCGGGCCTCCTGCTCTCCGCGGCCGCCGACACCCTCACGCACCTCGCCGACGCCGACCTCCAGCTCGACCTCCGGCGCCGGGTCGTCGCGCGGCTCGGCCGGGTCCCGCTCTCCTGGTTCGACGACCACGACGCCGGCCGGGTGCGCCAGGCCGTGCAGCAGGACGTGGCGGCGCTGCACGCGCTCGTGGCGCACACGCTGCTCGACGTCACGCGGCTCGTCGTCGTCACCGTCGCGTCGCTCGCCTACCTGCTGACGCTCGACGTGCCGCTCGCGCTCGTGTGCCTCCTGCCGCTCGTCGCCGGCGTCGCGCTGTTCGCGCGCGCCATGGCGGGTGCCATGTCGTCCATGGCCGAGTACGGGCGCGCGTCGGCCGAGATCGCGGGCAGCGTGGTGGAGTTCGTCGACGGGATCCAGGTGGTGCGCTCCTTCGGCCGGCCCGGCCGCGCCCACGCCCGCTCCCTGCGGGCGGTCGACGCCTTCGCCGCGTTCTTCGGCGCCTGGGTCGCGCGGACCACGGCGGCCACCACCGCGTCCTGGCTGACGGTCTCGCCGATCGGCGTGCTCGCCCTCGTCGTCCCCGTGGGCGGCGCGATGGTCGCGGCGGGCGCGCTCCCCGCCGCCGACCTCGCGCCGTTCCTCCTGCTCGCGCCCGCGATGGCGGCGCCCGTGGGCGTGATCGGCCCGCGCGCGCAGGCCATCCGGGGCGCCGTCGACGCGGCCGCCTCCGTCGACGAGGTGCTGCGCGCGCCGGCCGAGCCCGCGGTCGCCGACCCGCGCGAGCCCGACGCCCGCCGCGGCCCGGGCCTCGTGCTCCGCGGCGTCGGCTTCTCCTACGACGGGGAGCGCGACGCGCTCCGGGACGTCGACCTCGACCTGCCCCCAGGATCCGTGACGGCGGTCGTCGGCCCGTCCGGCTCCGGCAAGTCCACCCTCGCGGCCCTCGTCGCCCGCCTGCGCCTGCCCAGCCGCGGCACCGTGGAGCTCGGCGGCGTGGACGTGCGCGACGCGACCCCGTCGGCCTGGCACGCCCGGGTCGGCTGCGTGCTCCAGGACACGGTGCTGCTGCGCGACACGGCGCTCGAGAACCTCCGGCTGGGCCGCCCCGACGCGCCGCTCGACGAGGTGCGCGCCGCCGCCCGGATCGCCCAGGTCGACGACGTCATCGAGGCGCTCTCGGACGGCTACGCCACCGTGCTGGATCCGCGCGGCGGCCTCTCCGGCGGCGAGGCCCAGCGCATCGCCCTCGCCCGCGCGCTCGTCGCCGACTGCCCGGTGCTGGTGCTCGACGAGCCGATGGCGCACGCCGACCCGAGCACGGCCGGGCGCATGCGGCGCGCCCTCGACCACGCGACCCGGGACCGGACCGTGCTGGTCGTCGCGCACCGGCTGGAGACGGTGGAGCACGCCGACCGCATCGTCGTGATGGACGCGGGCCGCGTCGCGGAGCAGGGCACGCACGCGGAGCTCCTGGCCCGCGACGGCCTGTACGCACGGCTCCTCCGCGCGGGCGCGCCCACGGCGACCGGGCCGACGACGACGACCGACACCCCCGGGGAGGGACGCTGATGCGCGCGATCGACGAGGCCAGGCGGACCCTGGGGCCCGCGGGCGAGCGGGAGCTGCGCCCGGTCGTGGCGCGGATGGCGGCCGCGTCCGTGCTGCACGGCGCGGCGGCCCTGTCCCTCGTGCCGGTGCTGGAGCGGCTCTTCGGCGCGGATCCGGCGTCCGCGTGGCCGTGGATCGCCCTCTTCCTGCTCCTCGCCGCCGCCCACCTCGCCGTGCAGGCCCGCGCGCAGTCGGCCGCGTTCGGCGCGGGCGTCCGGGCGGCGAACGCGCTGCACCACCGCATCGGCGACCACGTGGTGCGCCTCCCGCTGGCCTGGTTCGACGCCACCCATCGCGCGGAGCTGACGGCCGCGGCGGGCGGCAGCGTGCTCGCGTCGATGGGCGTGCCCGCGTACCTGCTGCGTCCGCTCATCACCGCGGCCGTGGTGCCCGCGGTCATCGCGCTGGGCCTCCTGGTGGTGGATCCCCCGCTCGGCGCCGCCCTGCTCGTGGCCGCGCCCGTGCTCGTGCTGGCCCTCCGCGTCGGCGGCCGGATCATGGCGCGCGCCGACGCCGAGCGCACCGCGGCGGACACGGGGATCGGCGAGCGCGTCGTCGAGTTCGCGCAGGCCCAGCACGTGCTGCGCGCGCACGGCCGCACCGGGCGCGACGCGGGCCTCGTCGACGCGATCCTCGTGCGGCACCGCGCCGCGTCCCGCGCGCTCATCGGCCGCACCGTCGCGGGGCTGGTGGCCTTCGGCGCCGTGATGCGCGTCGTGCTCGTGGTGGCGCTCGTCATCGCGGTCGACCGCGCCGTCGGCGGCCCCGTCGACCCGGGGCGTACGGTCGCGGCGCTCGTGCTCGTCTTCCACGCCGCCGACCTCGTGGGCCAGGGGGCGGAGCTGGCGGTCGGCGTGCGCGCCGCGCGCCGCGACGTCCAGGCCGTGGGCCGGATCCTCGACGCCGCCCCCATCCCCGAGCCGCAGCCCGCCTCGGCGCGCGTGCCCGCCGGCGCCGACGTGGAGCTCGACGGCGTGTCCTTCTCCTACCCGGGTTCCCGGGCCGAGGCCGTCGCGGGCCTCGACGCCACGCTGCCCGCCGGCCGCATGACCGCGCTCGTGGGGCCGTCCGGATCCGGCAAGACCACGGTCGCCCGGCTCCTCGCCCGCGCCGCCGACGTGACCGGCGGATCCGTGCGCATCGGCGGGGTCGACGTCCGCGACATGGCGCTCGCCGACGTGGCCGCGAACGTGTCCACGGTCTTCCAGGACGTCCACCTGCTCGCGGGCACGCTCGGCGACAACGTACGCATCGCGGATCCCGACGCCGACGACGCCGCCGTGGTGGACGCGCTGCGCCGCGCCGGCCTGCCGCTCGGCGACGGGCTCGACCTCGACACTCCCGTGGGCGAGGGCGGCCGCCAGCTGTCGGGCGGCCAGCGCCAGCGCGTCTCGATCGCCCGCGTGCTCCTGAAGGACGCGCCCGTGGTCGTGCTCGACGAGGCCACGGCGGCGCTCGACGCGGAGAGCGCCGCGGCCGTGGGCGAGGCGATCCGGCTCCTGCGCGGGCACCGCACCCTGCTCGTGATCGCGCACCGGCTCGACACCGTGCGGAGCGCCGACGAGATCCTCGTGCTCGACGGCGGCCGCCTGGTGCAGCGCGGCACGCACGACGAGCTCGCCGGCGAGCCGGGCGTCTACGCCGAGTTCCTCGCCGACCTCGTCGCGTCGGACGGCTGGCGGGTGCGGGCCCAGTACTCGTAGCGCGAGGCGGGCGCGAAGCCGAGCCCCTCGTACAGTGCCCGGGCACCGTGGTTCTCGGCCACGACCTGCAGCCAGAGGTCGGTGATCCCCCGCTCGGCGCCCGCCCGGACCGCGGCTCCCATGGCCGCCCGAGACAGGCCGCGCCGTCGGGCCTCGGGGCGCGTCGCGACGGCGAAGAGCCCGCCCCAGCCGCCCACGAGCGCGAGGCGCGCGGTGGCGAGCACGCGGTCGCCGTCGCGGACGGCGGCGTACACGGACGGGCCGCGCTCGAGGATCCCGCGGGCGACGGCGAGCTCCGCGGATCCGCCGCGCCCGTCCACGCTCCACCACGCGTCCAGCCAGGCGTCGTCGGGCGCGTCGGCGACCGCGACCTGGAGCGCGGGATCCGCGGGCGCCGCGTCCGCCAGGCGCTCGGCCACCGCGCCGGCGTCGGCGACCTGCACGAGCGTGCGCGCCTCGGCCATGTAGCCGCGGGCGGCCAGCCGGGAGGAGAGGTCGGCCGGCTCCGACGCGGGCGACACCTGCACGCACGCGTCGATCCCCTGGTCGCGCGCGAACGCCTCGACCGCGTCCAGGGCGGCGTCCGGGTCGTCGACGGGGCCGACCGGGAGCGCCGAGTTCGCGCGCTTCGTCACGCCGCCGGCGGCGCGGAGGGTCCATGCCGCGTGCCGCTCGCGGTGCTCGGCCGGCCAGCCGCGGTCGGCCAGGTCGTCCAGCAGGGCGGCCGCGGCGCGCGGGTCCATCGCGGTCACGGCGGCGGCTCCGACCCCGGATCCGGCGTCGAGGCTCACGCCAGCGCCCCCGCGTCCGCCGCCCCGCGGGACACGTCGTCGTCCGCGTCCGCCGCCCGCAGCACGCGCAGCGCGTTGCCGCCCGCGATCGCGCGGAGGTCGTCGTCCGACCAGCCGCGCTCGGCGAGCGCGGCGATCAGGGCCGGATAGCAGGAGACGTCCTCGAGCCCGTCGGGCGTGCGGTCGACGCCGTCGTAGTCGCCGCCGAGGCCCACGTGCCGGGGGCCGGCGACCTCGCGGATCCGCTCCACGTGCCGCACGACGTCGGCGAGCGTCGCGCGCGGCCGCTCCCCGGGCCGGCGGGCGGCGACGGCCTGCACGCCCTCGTGGTCGCGCGGGTCCACGCCCTCGGCCACGGCGAGCGCCAGCGTCTCCTCGTGCCACTCCGCGACCGCGGGCGACACGAACTGCGGCACGAACGTGGCCATGCAGACGCCGCCGTTCGCGGGCAGGGACTGGAGCACGTCGTCGGGCACGTTCCGCGGCACGTCGGACTCCGCGCGCGCCCCCGAGTGCGAGAACAGCACCGGCCGCCGGGCGATCCGCAGCGCGTGCCGCATCACGTCGGCCGACACGTGCGACAGGTCGACGAGCATGCCGATCCGCTCCATCTCGGCCACCACGCGCTCGCCCGCCGGGCTCAGCCCGTGGTGCACGGGCGCGTCGGTCGCCGAGTCGGCCCACGCCACGTTCGCGTTGTGCGTGAGCGTCATGTACCGCACGCCGAGCGCGCGCATGGTCCGCAGCGCGCCGAGGGATCCGCCGATCGAGTGGCCGCCCTCCATGCCGAGGAGCGAGGCGACGCGGCCGGATGCGACGACACGCTCCACGTCGTCGGCGGTCACGGCGAGCGCGAGCCGGTCCGGGTGCGCGGCGACGAGGCGGCGCACGACGTCGATCTGCTCGATGGTCGAGCGCACGGGGTCGATGCCGGGCAGGTCCGGCACCCACACCGACCAGAACTGCGCCGCCACCCGGCCGCGCGCGAGGCGCGGCAGGTCGGTGTGCAGGCCGGGCACGGCATCCTCCACGGCGAGGCGCGCGATCACGTCGTCGGCGACGGACGCGCTCGGCCCGCCCTCCCGCACCGCGCGCTCGCGGAGCGCCCAGGCGAGGTCGTCGTGGCCGTCGACGATCCCCTGCGCGTCGAGCAGGCGCCCGACGCGGTCGGCGAGCGCGGAGGCGGCGGGTGCGGGTGCGGGTGCGGGTGCGGGGGCGTCCGTCATCCGCGGATCAGCGCCCGGTGCCGTCGACCGCGAACGGCTCGATCACCGCCAGCTCGTCGTCCGTCAGCGCCGGGGCGCCGGCCGCGGCCACGTTCTGCTCCAGCTGCTCCACGCTCGACGCGCCGATGAGCGCGCTCGTGATCCCGGGGTGCCGCAGCACCCACGACAGCGCGAGCTGCGCGAGCGTCTGCCCGCGCCCCTCGGCCACCGCCTGCAGGCCGCGCGCCCGCTCCAGGTAGACGGACGAGACCGCGGACTCGTCGAGGAACCCGCTGGTCGCGGCGCGCGAGTCGGCGGGGATGGATCCCGACAGGTACCGGTCGGTGAGCAGCCCCTGCGCGAGCGGCGAGAACACGATGCAGCCGGATCCCGCCTCCTCCAGCACGGGCAGCAGCCCGCCCTCGACGTGCCGGTTGAACATGGAGTAGCTCGGCTGGTGGATGGTCAGCGGCACCCTGTGCTCGGCGAGCGCCGCCACCGCGCGCTCCGTCTGCTCGGGCGAGTAGTTGCTGATGCCGGCGTAGAGCGCCTTGCCCTGGTGCACCGCGGTCGCGAGCGCGCCCATGGTCTCCTCGATGGGCGTCTCGGGATCCGGCCGGTGCGAGTAGAAGACGTCGACGTACTCGAGGCCCATGCGGCCGAGGCTCTGGTCGAGCGACGCGAGCATCGACTTCCGGGAGCCCCACTCGCCGTAGGGGCCGTCCCACATGAGGTAGCCGGCCTTGGAGGAGATGACGATCTCGTCGCGGTACGGGCGGAGGTCCTCGGCGAGGATCCGGCCGAACGCGGTCTCGGCGCTGCCGGGAGGCGGGCCGTAGTTGTTGGCGAGGTCGAAGTGCGTGATCCCGAGGTCGAACGCGCGGCGGACGATGGCGCGCTGGGTGTCGATCGGGCGGGCGGTGCCGAAGTTGTGCCACAGGCCGAGCGACAGCTCGGGGAGCTTGAGGCCGCTGCGGCCGGAGCGGCGGTACGGCATGGACGAGTAGCGATCGGGATGAGCGACGTAGGTCATCCGCCGAGCGTACCGAGGGCCGCTCGCCTGGCCCGTGCGCGCGGCGGACCCTCCTCCCGCTGGCCGCTGCCGACAAGCCCCTAGGCGGCGGGGGTGGGGTGGCCTTCACTGGATGCGTGCACACCATCCACTACGCCGACGGGCGCTACCTGACGGGCGACGACATCGCCCGGGCCGTCGTCGAGTGCGCGCAGGCGCTCGCGCGCGAGGGCATGGCCGCGGCGACCGTGACGGTCCCCGTCTGGCTGCCCCAGGGCGGCGTGGGCGCGGTGGCGATCCTCATCGGCCCGGCCAGCCAGATCGTGGTGGAGCCCGTCGGCCCCTCGGAGGACGAGCTGCGCGACCCGGAGGCCGTCGAGCGGATCCGGGCGCTGACCGTCCGCGCCCGTCAGTCGCAGTCGGGCACCAGCGTGAGCGCCGACCGACAGGACGGCACGGTCGTCCCGGGGCTCGAGGACCTGGACTGACGGCACGCGCGCCTCCTCGGCGCGCGCATCCCGTCGACCCGCGAGGATGGGGGCATCCCACCCGCATCGACGCGAGGAGCCCCCATGCCCGACACCGCCGCCCCCTCCGCCCTCCTCCACCTCCGGGCGTCCGGCGTCTCCCTGGTGCTCGACCTCACGGAGGGCCGCCTGTCGGCCGTCGTGCACTGGGGCGCGGACCTCGGCGAGACCGCCAAGGATGACCTCGCGACGCTGGCGCTCGCGGCCGTCGAGCCGATCGCGGGCAGCGTCGCCGACGATCCGATCCGCCTCGCGATCCTCCCCGAGTCCCACACGTCGTGGACCGGCAAGCCCGGCCTCGAGGGCCACCGCGACGGCGCCGACTGGTCGCCGCTGTTCCGCGTCACGTCCGCCACCGTCGACGGCGACCCGCTGCCCGCGGGCGTCGACGGTCGGCCGGGATCCGTGTCCGCCGGCCCCGCCCTCGTGCACGTCGACGCGGTCGACGAGGTCGCGGGCCTCGGCCTCGCGCTCGACGTCGAGCTGCTGCCGTCGGGCCTCGTCCGAACGCGCGCGGAGGTCACCAACACGGGCGAGGGGACCTACTCCGTCGGCGGCGTCACGCTCGCGCTGCCGCTGCCCGCCGAGGCCCGCGAGATCCTCGACTTCGCCGGGCGCTGGGGCCTGGAGCGCACGCCGCAGCGTCGCGAGCTCGTGGTCGGGATCCACGAGCGCGAGGGCCGCAAGGGCCGCACCGGACCCGACGCCGCCACCCTGCTGTCCGTCGGCACGCCCGGCTTCGGCTTCCGCCACGGCGACGTCCGCGGCGTGCACGTCGCGTTCAGCGGCAACCACCGCCACTACGCCGAGCGCCTCTCCACCGGCCGCCAGGTGATCGGCGGCGGCGAGCTGCTGCTGCCCGGCGAGGTGCGCCTGGCGCAGGGCGAGGCCTACGCGAGCCCGTGGGTCTACGCCGCGTACGGCGACGGCCTCGACGACCAGGCCGCCCGCTTCCACCGCCACCTGCGCGCGCGGGACACGCACCCGCGCCGCGACCGGCCCATGACGATCAACGTGTGGGAGGCCGTCTACTTCGACCACGACCTCGCCCGCCTGACCGACCTCGCGGATCGCGCCGCCGCGCTCGGCGTCGAGCGCTACGTGCTCGACGACGGCTGGTTCCGCCACCGCCGCGACGACCACGCCGGCCTCGGCGACTGGTACGTCGACGAGGACGTCTGGCCGGACGGCCTCGGCCCGATCATCGACCACGTCCAGGGCCTCGGCATGGAGTTCGGCGTCTGGTTCGAGCCCGAGATGGTCAACGAGGACAGCGACCTGGCGCGCGCCCACCCCGAGTGGATCATGGCCACCGGCGGCCGCCTGCCCGTGCGCGCCCGCGACCAGCAGGTGCTCGACCTCGCGATCCCCGAGGCGTACGCGTACGTGCTCGAGCGGATGACCGCGATCCTGTCCGAGAACGACATCGCCTACATCAAGTGGGACCACAACCGCGACCTGGTGGATGCCGGCATGTCCCCGCGCGGCGAGGCGGGCGTGCACCTGCAGACGCTCGCCGCGTACCGCCTCATGGACGAGCTGAAGGCGCGCTTCCCCGGGCTCGAGATCGAGTCGTGCTCGTCGGGCGGATCCCGCGTCGACCTCGGCGTGCTCGAGCGCACCGACCGCGTCTGGGTCTCCGACTGCATCGACCCGCTCGACCGCCAGACGATGATGCGCTGGACCATGCAGCTCCTCCCGCCGGAGCTGATGGGCTCCCACATCGCCTCGGGCGTCAGCCACACCACCGGCCGCGCCCACCGGCTCGCGTTCCGCGCGGGCTCCGCCCTGTACGGCCACCTCGGCATCGAGTGGGACCTCGCGCAGGCCACCGATGAGGAGAACGCCGACCTGGCGGCGTGGATCGCCCTCTACAAGGAGGAGCGCGCGCTGATGCACACGGGCACGGTCGTGCGCGCGGACGAGAGCGACCCCACGCTGCTGGTCTACGGCGCCGTCGCGGAGGACGCCGAGCGCGCGCTGTTCTTCCTCGCGTCGATCGGCCGCTCCGAGGTCTCGCCGCGCGGCCGCGTCCTGCTGCCGGGCCTCGATCCCGCGCGCCGCTACCGCGTGGAGCCCGTGCGCGTCGGCACCCCCGAGCCGGGCTTCGCGGCGCCGGCCTGGTGGGACGGCGTCGAGCTCACCGGCCGCGCGCTCGCGGCATCCGGCCTGCACGCGCCGCTGATGATGCCCGAGTCGATCGCGATCCTGCGGGTGACGGCGGTCTGATCCCGGCCGGACACGACGACGGCCCGCCGCGCGCCCGGGAGGGGCGCGCGACGGGCCGCACGGGGCTCAGGCGCCGGGCGCCGGATCCCCCGGCTCGTCCCTCCACGCGCGGCTGACCGTGAGGCCGTCGCCGTCCGACGCCAGGTCGACCCGCACCGCGTCGCCGTCGCGGATGTCGCCCGCGAGCAGCTCGCGCGCGAGGCGGTCGTCGATCTCGCGCTGCATGAGCCGGCGCAGCGGACGCGCTCCGTACAGCGGGTCGTGGCCGCGCTCGGCGAGCCAGCGGCGGGCGTCCGGAGTGACGCCGAGCGAGAGCCGACGATCCGCGAGCCGCACGCCGAGCCGGTCGATGTAGAGCTCCACGATCTGCGCCAGGTCGTCCATGGACAGCGTCTGGAACACCACGATGTCGTCGAGCCGGTTCACGAACTCCGGCTTGAACGTCTGGCGCACGAGCTGCTGCACGGCCTGCTCGCGCTGGTCGAGCGGCAGGGTGGCGTCGCTGATGAACTGCGAGCCGAGGTTGCTGGTGAGCACGAGGATCACGTTGCGGAAGTCGACCGTGCGGCCCTGGCCGTCGGTGAGCCGGCCGTCGTCGAGCACCTGGAGCAGCACGTCGAACACCTCGGGGTGCGCCTTCTCGACCTCGTCGAGCAGCACCACCGAGTAGGGGCGGCGCCGCACCGCCTCGGTGAGCTGGCCGCCCTGCTCGTAGCCGACGTACCCGGGAGGCGCGCCCACCAGGCGCGAGACGGCGAACTTCTCGCCGTACTCGCTCATGTCGATGCGCACCATCGCCTTCTCGTCGTCGAACAGGAACTCGGCGAGCGCCTTCGCGAGCTCCGTCTTGCCGACGCCCGTGGGGCCGAGGAAGAGGAAGGAGCCGGTGGGCCGGTCGGGATCCGAGATGCCGGCGCGCGTGCGGCGCACCGCGTCGGCGACGGCCCGCACCGCCTGCTTCTGGCCGATGAGCCGCTTGCCCAGCTCCTGCTCGAGGTGCAGCAGCTTCTCGGTCTCGCCCTGGAGCAGCCGGCCGACGGGGATCCCCGTCCACGCCGCGACGACCGCCGCCACGTCCTCGGCGGTCACCTGCTCGTTCACCATGCGGTCCTCGGCCGACGGCACCGACTCGGCGGCCTCCGCCTGCGCGACCTCGCGCTCGATCACCGGGATCTCGCCGTAGAGCAGGCGCGACGCCTTCTCGAGGTTCCCCTCGCGCTGGGCCCGCTCGGCGCGGATCCGCAGCTCGTTCAGCTCGTCCTTCAGCTTGCCGACGCGGTTGACGCTCGCGCGCTCCGCCTCCCAGCGCCGCTGCAGCTCGCCCAGGGTCCGCTCGCGCGCCGCGACGTCCTCGCGCAGCTTGGCCAGCCGGGCCTTCGACGCCTCGTCCTTCTCGCGCTTGAGCGCGAGCTCCTCGAGCCGCATGCGGTCGACCGCGCGCCGCAGCTCGTCGATCTCGACGGGCGACGAGTCGATCTCCATCCGCAGCCGCGACGCCGCCTCATCGATGAGGTCGATGGCCTTGTCGGGCAGCTGGCGGGCGGGGATGTAGCGGTTGGAGAGGGACGCGGCCGCGACGAGCGCCGCGTCCGTGATGGGCACCTGGTGGTGCGCCTCGTACCGGCCCTTGAGCCCGCGGAGGATCGCGACGGTGTCCTCGACGCTCGGCTCGCCGACGTACACCTGCTGGAACCGGCGCTCGAGCGCGGCGTCCTTCTCGATGTACTGGCGGTACTCGTCGAGCGTGGTCGCGCCGATGAGGCGCAGCTCGCCGCGCGCGAGCATGGGCTTGAGCATGTTGGACGCCGCGACGGATCCCTCGCCGCCGCCCGCGCCCATGAGCGTGTGCAGCTCGTCGACGAACGTGATGATCTCGCCGTCGGCGTCGTCGATCTCCTTGAGCACCGCCTTCAGCCGCTCCTCGAACTCGCCGCGGTACTTCGCGCCCGCGACGAGCGCCGCCAGATCCAGCGAGACGAGCTGCTTGCCCTTGAGCGAGTCGGCCACGTCGCCCGCGACGATGCGCTGCGCGAGGCCCTCGACCACGGCGGTCTTGCCGACGCCGGGCTCGCCGATGAGCACCGGGTTGTTCTTGGTGCGCCGCGTGAGCACCTGGCTGATGCGCCGGATCTCCGCGTCGCGTCCGATGACCGGGTCGAGCTTGCCGCTCTTCGCGATCTCGGTCAGGTTCACCCCGTACTGCTCGAGCGCGGTCTTCGCGTTCTCGTCGGTGGCGGGTGCGCCCTGCATGTTGGCCACTGCGTTCCCTTCGGTCGTACTTGAGTCGTGCGGGCTCAAGTTTACTTCGGGATCCGACTCAGCGCTACCGGGCGACGGCCCCCGCTGGCATCGCCGCCACCGCGATCGCCACGTCCTCCGTCACCATCCCGGCGTTCGCCATCGCGCCCGCCATGGTGCCCGCGGCCATGGCCACCGGCACGTTCGCCGATCCGCTCGACGCGTTGCCCGCGATGAGGAGACCGGGGACGCTCGTCTGGCCCATCGGATCCGCGGCGACGAACGGGCCCCATGGGGTGTCCTCCGTCGCGGCGCCCAGCTCGCGCGCGACGGCGTCGCGCGGCGCGATGCCGGGCATGGTGAAGAGCGAGTCGAGCGGGATCGTCCGCCCGTCGGCGAGCTCCACGCCCTCCAGCGCGCCCCGTTCGCCGAGCACGCGGACGACCGCGGACTCCTCCACGCGGATCCCGCGCGCGTCGATCCCGGCGCGCGTCGCCTCGTCGATCGCGAGCGGCGCCCCGTCGGCCGTCCCGCCCGCGACGAGGAACGTGACGTCGGCCGACCACTGCCGCAGCATCTGCACGTGGTGGAGGCTGCCGGGCCCGGTCGCGAGCACGCCGATGCGGCGGTCGCGCACCTCGTAGCCGTCGCAGTAGGGGCAGACGACGACGCCGGCGCCCCAGTGCGCGGCGAGGCCGGGGACCTCGGGCAGCACGTCGGCGAGTCCGGTCGCGAGGATCACGCGGCGGGCCGTGACCTCGGCGCCGCCGTCGAGGCTCACGCGGAAGCGCGGGCCGACCCGGTGGTCGAGCGCCGCGACCGACTCCACCCGACCGTCGAGCACGACGCCGCCGTAGCCCTCGACCTCGCGGCGCCCCTCCGCGACGAGCTGCCGCGGCGGCTTCCCGTCGTGGCCGAGCACGCCGTGCATGTGCGCGGCGACGGCGTTGCGGGGCTGGCCCGCGTCGACGACCAGCACGCTGCGGCGAGCCCGCGCGAGCATGAGCGCGGCGCTCGATCCCGCGACGCCGCCGCCGATGACGACCGCGTCCCACTCCTGCTGACCTTCGATGCGTTCGGTGATGTCCATGGACCGAGCCTCGCGGGTCGGGTCGCCCGGCGCACGACTCCTTGCGGGATCGGCAAGGCGCCTGCGGCGCAGCCGGGTCGCGCGGGGTCCTTCCACAGATGACGCGCGCGCCGATCCGGGCCGTCCGCGGGCTCGTCACCTCGTGACGTCGACGGCTGCTCGCGCACGTCCGCAGCGGCGCGCTCCGCCCCTCACGAGAACAAGGAGATGCACCATGGCCACGACCAGGACCACCTCGCGCCGCCCCTCGACCGCCGCACGCTCCGCCCTCGCGCTCGGCGCGCTCAGCGCGCCCCTCGTGCTCAGCCCGATGGCCGCGCACGCCGCCGCCGGCGTCGACACCACGGCCGCCGCGTCGCGCGCGGGGCACTTCGACGGCTGCGTCGCACCCGACTGGCCGATCCCCGGACAGGACCCGCACTGCCATCACGGTGCGTGATCGGCGACACCCGGATCACCCGGCTCCGCTCACCCGCGTGAGCGCGTGGGCGCGTGGGCTCCGTCCCGACGGACGCCAGCACGTCCCGCGTCAGTGCCGGTGCTCGGTGTCCCAGACGGGGAACGGATCCGCGTAGCCGTGCCACGCGTCCGGCCCCGCGATGAGCTCGGCGGGCTCCAGGAGGCAGGCGCCGAGGATCCGGTCGAGCAATTCGCCGTCGAGGTGCTCGCCGACGAACGCGATCTCCTGCCCGGCGGGCGAGTCGGCGTCCCAGCTGCGCATCGCGGTCGGGTCGAGGCTCAGCACGTCGCCCGCGGTCGCCCACGCGCCGACGGTCGCGGGCCGCGTCGCGAGGCGGACGAGCCCGCGGGAGCGGACGATCCGGCCGACGGGGCCGGGCACGAGGTCGTGCGCGACGGCGCGGTGCAGGCGGCCGGGGTGGAACGGGCGGGGGTCACGGAACACGTGCACGCCCATGCCGCCCGCGGTCGTCGGCCCGGCCTCGCCCGCGAGCGCGATCTGCCACCCCATCCCCGCGGCGAGCCCTCGTGCGCGACCCCGGCCGATGCGCAGGGGCGCCGGCGCGAGCGACGCCCGGTCGGCCGTGACGACGACGCGAGCATCCGGGGCCAGGTGCGCGAGCAGCGCGACGGCTCGACGGGCGTCCGGCGTGGGGCGGTCGGGATCCAGGTCGTCGAGCACCACGACGCTCGCGCACTCGAGCCGCCCGGCCAGCCGCTCGGCCGCGTCGAACGGCGTCGCGTCGGCGTCGCCCGGGTCGAGCAGCAGCTCGCGGATCTCGGCGACCGAGGAGACCGCGACCACGTCGAGGATGCCGATGGGCGTGGATCCGGGGCGCCGCGCCTCGACGACGTGCTCGAGCACGAGCGCGACCTCGAGCGGATCCGCGGCCGGCTCCAGCGCGACGACCGCGAGCCCGGTGCGCCCGTCGTCGGCGTCCGCGATGAGGCCGTCGGCGAGGTCCGCGCCGAGGTCGCCGCTGTCGCCGCCCGGCGCCTCGACCACGGCGGGCGGTGCCGACGCGGGTGCGCCGACCGCGGCAGCGGCGACGCGCGACGCGGCCGCGAGGTCGCTCGCCGAGACGAGGGTGACGGCCAGCCCGCCGCGGACGACAGACGGGCGGGCGTTCGCGTGGGGATCCATCCGCCCAGCCTAGAAGAGAATCGTTCTCATCTGCGTCGCGGCGAGCGCCTCGCGTCGAGCGAACTGCCGCATCTCGGCAACTATGCCCGAGGGCCGTCATCCTCAGTCGGCGCGCCCCCGCCATACGTCTCCCGTCGGACGCCGATGCGGCGCGACGGCCGCCTAATGGAGCGGCACGCGACTAACCGAGCGACCCAGCCGGCAAAGGGACGGCGAACAACGGGATGGTGAGCCTGCCGCCCACGAGCGACGCCGAAAATATGTGCTTCAGATACCCGCACCCTCGCTCCACGATGGTGTTCTTCGTGCAGACTTGCTCGTAACGGATCCGGACCGCTTGGAGAGCCTTAGAGAGGGTAATAGTCAAGGTCGTCGTCGTACTAGACGGCCAGATCAAGCGGTAGATCCGAAATATCTTTCAATCGCTTACCTTCGATCATCATGGAAAGCGATTCAACGGAATCGCCGTGCCCTTCCTCTTGGACCGCTGGGAGCAACTCAGGCAGCGCAAAGTGGTATACACAATCTATGTCACCGGTTCCCAGTGCAACCGACGCAATACGCGACGGGAGTAGCTCCGCGGTTACTACCGCTATGTGAGGAAGGCGACCTTTTCGGTTTCGAATCAAATTCAGAGCTTCGGATCGAGCGTTTTGAGCCCGGTCGCTTCGAATTGTCCATTTACAAGATACCACGGCATGGAGGATCCGTTTAGGTTGATTTTGCCGCCGCAAAGGCGAGTACAGCGCGACGGTTTCATCGACAAGCACCCCAGATGCATTGATCTCCCAATCGTCGACGGGCGCGCGTGAGATCACGATATCTGGAGCAATGGCATATCCGTTACCCAGTACGGCTTGAAGACTTGGATTAGCTCTTACGGCGGCGTCAAGGTCTACTAGATGCGCATATTGTTCAAATATTGAAGCCTGAGCGGCAGCCCCCCTCCCGGTGACCTTTTTTATCTCCCAATCACCCGGGCGGAGCGCACCTAGAAGCGGAAACGTATCCTGCAAGAACGCTGCCGTCGCAGCCTCGAAGGCATTCCCAGATGTCTGTCCGGCGCTTCTCTCGGCGATTGTTTCAACCTGGAGACGGGCAGCAATACTCTTCGCATACCTCACGCTCGTAGCGTTATTCTTGTCCGCATTACTCGGCACGCCGACTTCACTCAAAGTCAACGTCGTCCCGGAGAGCAGACTAGCGTGATACCCACGACGGGCCTCGGCAAAAGCCGCAGAGCTTCGGAGTTGCGCGGTCATGCGACAGCGAATAGACGTCGAGTGGCCAGCGCATCACTAATTCTTTGACCGACAGCAGCGGCAACAGGCGGTGGAAACGCATTTCCGACTTGCCTATATGCGGCAGTCTTCCTTCCGAACAGTGCCCAGTCGTCAGGGAACCCTTGAATTCTTGCTGCCATTCGGACAGTGAGGCGTGGCATGCCTTCAAAGCCAGGCTGGGGCGCCTCATCGGCTAAAGATTTGCCATTAACCCCAAGTGCTGCCCAGGCAGCCCGGGCACGGGTCGGCCCCAAGTCTGGGCCGCCATGCTTTTTCGAGCCCCCGACCAGAGTCGGTGCGATTGCATTGGCGCCTCTCGCCCAGGCAGAGGCGCCCTCCCAACCATCAGCAGCCATCAAATCGTAAAGTAGCTCTCCTACAGTCAATGGCTTTACTTCACTCGGGATAGGCCACACGAAGTTATCGGCGTAGTCATTACGTAGCGCAGTAAAGATTACTCTCGGGCGTAATTGAGACACCCCATAGTTAGAAGCGTTTAGCAATCTCCAACTCCCGGAATAGCCCAGCTTCCTCAACTGTGCTTCAACGTCACTTCTGTAAGAATCAAAAACAGAATCGAGCAAGCCGCGGACGTTCTCGAACATTACCGCTTTCGGTCGAATTTCGTCTACGAGATCGATTGCCTTGGGGAAAAGATTACGTTCATCTTCTTCACCGAGCTGCTTTCCGGCCTTCGAGAACGGTGGGCAGGGGACACCTCCCGCCAACAGATCTACCCCTTTATAATCCTCACCAGACCAACTAAGCAAGTCGCGCTCCAGCACATTCCAGCCTGGCCGATTTAGGCGCAGCGTTTGGCACGCAGGGTGCTCAATCTCAACAAGTGCTTCATGAACGAAACCAGCCTGTTCAAGTCCAAGCGCTTGCCCCCCGGCACCTGTGCAGATTTCGACAGATGTAAGTTCTGCGCTCACCATGCTCCTTCAGTTTCCACTTGATAGACAGTACCCTTGACCAGCGACGATCCGCTTCAGGTGAGACGGAAAAAGTCGTGGGTGGAGAAGGACGCAGGCTACGGCGGCGCAAGGATCCAGACGACCACTTGGGGACAGATCCTCCCGCAGCTCGCCGTGAAGGAGCGCCGCTCCTAGAGCATAAGCAGGAGCCCTCGCCAGACCGGCGATCCTCCTAGTGTGCTTCGTGGTCCTCCCATCCGCGGCGGACTACAGCCACCTCAGCCCACATCTGGAGAATTCGGACCTTCATCCGCGGCGCACGACGCCCGCCGGCCGCGGGTGCGGCGCGACGGGCGCGTGGGGGAACGGGGTGCGGCTAGCCGAGCGACACGGCCGTCCACGACACGGGCGGCAGGGTGATCGTGAGCGTGCCGTCGGCGAGCGTCGCCGACGCGTTCGGCGTGAGGCCCACGCGCTCGCGGTCCTCGAAGGTGTTCTTCGCGTAGACGTCCTCGTCGTGGATCCCGACGGCCTCGAGCACCTCGGAGACGGCGAGGCCGGCGACGTCGACCTCGATGGTGAGCGCCTCCGACAGGCTGCGGTTCACGAGGAAGACCGCGGCGCGGCCGGTGGCCTCGTCGAAGGTCGCGACGGAGTCGACGAGCGGTGCGGTGCCGTGCACCTCGGTCTCGTACGTGCCCACGTCGATGCGCGGCCTCAGCACTTCGCCCTGCGCGAGCCGGCTCGTGACCGAGAACGGGAAGAACGTGGTCTGGCGCCAGGCGCCGCCGCCGGTCTCCGTCATGATCGGCGCGATCACGTTCACGAGCTGCGCGAGGCTGGCGGAGGTGACGCGGTCGCTGTGCTTGAGCAGCGTGATCATGAGGTTGCCGAGCACGACCGCGTCCGCGACCGAGTAGACGTCCTCGAGCAGGTGCGGCGCGTAGGGCCAGCCCTCCGTGATCACGCCGGACTCCTGGTGCTCGTCGAGGTACCAGACGTTCCACTCGTCGAACGAGATGTTGATCGTCTTGTCGCTCTTGCGGCGGTACTTGACCTGGTCGGCCGACGCGACGACCGTGCGGATGAAGTACTCCATGTCGAGCGAGGAGGCGAGGAAGCTGCCGAGGTCGCCCTTGCGCTCCTGGTAGTAGGCATGCGCGGAGATGAAGTCGACGTTGTCGTACGCGTGCTCGAGCACGGTGCGCTCCCACTCGCCGAAGGTCGGCATGCTGGATCCGCTGCTGCCGCACGCGACGAGCTCGAGCGTGGGATCCACCATCTTCATGGCGCCGGCGGTGCGGTTCGCGAGCTTGCCGTAGTCGTCGGCGGTCATGTGGCCGACCTGCCACGGGCCGTCCATCTCGTTGCCGAGGCACCACATCTTGACGCCGTGCGGCTCCGGGGATCCGTTGGCGATGCGCTGGTCGGAGAGGGCGGTGCCGCCCGGGTGGTTCGCGTACTCGAGGATGTCGAGCGACTCGAGGACGCCGCGGGTGCCGAGGTTGACGGCCATCATCAGCTCGCTGCCGGTGAGCGCGCACCAGCGCGCGAACTCGTCGAGGCCGACCTCGTTGGTCTCGAGCGAGTGCCAGGCGAGGTCGAGGCGCTTCGGGCGGTCCTCGCGCGGGCCGACGCCGTCCTCCCAGCGGTAGCCGGAGACGAAGTTGCCGCCGGGGTAGCGGATGGCGCTCGAGCCGAGCTCCTTGACGAGGTCGACCACGTCGAGGCGGAAGCCGTCCTCGTTCGCCGTGGGGTGGCCGGGCTCGTAGATGCCGTCGTACACGCAGCGGCCGAGGTGCTCGACGAACGAGCCGAAGGTGCGGCGGTTGACGGGGGCCACGACGGCGGTGCGGTCGATGGCGATGCGGGCGTCGGGTGCTGTGCGGGCGTCGGCCGCGGGGCGGGCGTCGGTCATGGAGTGGTCCTTCACTTCATCGGGAGCGGGGCCGATCGACGCCGGCGGTGCCGGGTGGATCCGAGCCGTTACAACGTTGTAAGAGCAACGCGGATCCATTCTCGCGGGGGCGCGGGGGACGTGTCAACGCGGGCGGCGGGCGGGCGGCCGCTAGCGTCGTGGGGTGCCCGCATCCGACCACGTCCGGCGCCTGCGCTCACGCGTCGGGCACGACCTGCTGCTCCTGCCCGCGGTGACCGCGGTGATCCAGGACGGCGACCGCTTCCTGCTGGCGCGGCAGCGCGACACGGACCGGTGGAGCCTCGTCGGCGGCGCGGTCGAGCCCGGCGAGGATCCCGCGGAGGCGCTCGCGCGCGAGGTGCGGGAGGAGCTCGGCGTCGAGCCCGGGATCGGAGCGATCGTCGGGGCGTACGGCGGCGCCGCGCTCGAGGCGACCTACCCGAACGGCGACCGCGTCGCGTACGTGACGGTCGCCTACCGGTGCGCGCTGCCCGCGGCCGAGCTGTCGCTCGACGACGACGAGCTCGTCGAGGTGCGTTGGGCGCCTCGGGCGGAGGTGGCCGCCCTCGACCGGCACGAGTGGATCGACCGGAGCCGTGGCGGCAGGGGATCCCGCTGGCCGAGCGCAACATCGCCGCGATGTGGCGGAACTACCGCGACGAAGGCTGGACGCGCGTGATCTACACGAACACGGTCAGCGTGCTCGAGCTGCACGCGCTGACGGCCGCGCTCGGCGGCGAGGTCGAGGCGGTCGGCGTGCTGCTCACGGCGGACGACGCCACGGCGGCCGCTCGGCTCGCCGGCCGCGAGATCGGGTCGGGCCTGGCGGAGGCGATCGAGCGGAGCGCGACGGCGGCGCCGCGGCTGGAGGCGGGGGCGGCGGACGCGGTCCACCGCGTCGCCACCGACGGACGGAGCGTCGCGGAGATCGCGGCGGAGGTGGTGGGGCTCAGCGGGTGGTGGTGCCGCCCCGGCACCGGGCTCGAGTAGACGACGTGGGTGGTGATCCCGCCGAGGGCGGCGAGGCGGCCCGTGATGCGCTCGAGGTCGCGCATCGAGCGGGCGTGGACCTTGATGATGAAGCAGTCGGCGCCCGTGACGTGGTGCGCCTCGACGATCTCCGGCACCTCGGCGACCAGCGCGTGGAACGGCCGGTAGTCGCCCGACGGGTACGCGAGGCGCACGAAGGCGGTGACGGCCCAGCCGAGGGCCTCGGGATCCACCGTGATCGAGTAACCGGTGATGATGCCCGCCTCGGTGAGACGACGCACGCGCTCGGCGGTCGCGCTGGCCGAGAGCGAGACGGCCCGGCCGACCTGCGCGACGCTCATCCGGCCGTCGCCCTGCAGCTCGGCGATGATCGCGTGGTCGGTGACGTCGAGGGTCAGCGGCGGATTCGTCGAGATTGGGCCGAACCTACCGGGCGATCCGCGGCGCGACGGCCCCGATGCCGCGCGACGCCCCTTCCTCGCCCCGGTGCCCGGCCGCTTCGATGGAGGCATGCACACGAGCCTCTCCGCGACCGACTTCTTCGCCGCCAAGCTGACCTACGAGACCGACCCGGCCGACCTCGCCGCCGACCGGGCGGGCGGCGCCGCGCCGCTCGTGGTCGACGTGCGCTCGGACGCGTCCTGGCGGCAAGGGCGGATCCCCGGCGCCGTCCACATCCCCGGCGCGGAGCTCGCGACACGCGCCGCCGCCGAGCTGCCCGACCGGGATGCACGGGTCGTCGTCTACTGCTGGGGACCCGGCTGCAACGGCAGCACACGAGCCGCGCTCACGCTGGCGAGTCTCGGCTACACGCGCGTGCAGGAGCTGATCGGCGGGTTCGAGTACTGGGCGCGCGAGGGGTTCGCGGTGGCCACGGACGCGGGGCGGACGCGACGGGAACCGGATCCGCTGACGGCGCCGGTCGGCTGACGCGCTGCTCCGCTCATCGCGCCGCGCCGCTGACGCGGAAGGTCAGCCGACGACGGGCGCCGTGTCCGCGACGGCCGCCGCGGCCAGCTCGGCGAGCCGGTGGTCGCGCTCCTCCTCGTGGGCGGTGATGGTGACGACCGCGTCACGGGATCCGTCGACCAGCACGTACTGGCCGTAGCGGCCGTCGAGTCGCCAGACGTCGCCGGGCCCGTCCCAGGTCGCGAGGCCGTAGCGGGCGAAGGGGGCGGCGGGATCGGCGCCGGTGGCGACCCAGGATCCGTGCATCCGGTCGACCCACTCCGCGCTCACGAGCTGCCGGCCCTCCCCCGCGCCGCGGTCGCGCAGCAGGCGGCCGATGCGCGCCAGCTCGCCCGTGCGCAGCTCCAGGCCGCTCCCGCCCACGATGAACCCGAGCGGGCAGCGGTGCCACTGCGGATTCTCGATGCCGAGCGGCGCGAAGAGGCGCGGGAGGAGCCAGTCGCGCACGTCGCCGACCGCGGCGGCCAGCATCCGCATGGCGACGTAGGGGCTCGCGTCGCTGTACCGGAAGACGCGGCCGGGGCCGCTCGTGGGGAGGCCGAGCATCGCCTGCGCGAGGTCGGATCCGGGGACGGGCTCGTCGCCGAACCAGGCGAAGTCGATGCCGCTCGTCATGGTGAGGAGGTGCTCGATGGTGACCTCGTCGACGCCCGGGCCGAGGTCGATGCCGGGCAGCAGCTCGGGCACGCGGGTGCCGAGCCGGAGGATCCCCTCGTCCACCGCGATGCCGACGGCGAGCGCGCACACGCCCTTGGACACCGAGTACAGGTTCTCGCGGTCGTCGCTGCGCCAGCGGTGCTCAGCCTCGTCGTCCCCGACCCGCACGACGATGCCGTACGCGCCGAGCCGCTCCCGGTCGATGCCCTCGACGAGGCGGGCGAGGGCGTCGGCGGCGGTGCTCATGGATCCAGTGTGGCGCGGGATCCCGCGGGGGCACGCCCCTTCCCCCGGCCGGGGGAACCATGCGAGGGTGGCGGCTCGGCACACGGCAGAGGACGACATGAGGCTCGCGACGCGCATCACGATCGGGGCGCTGGCGGCCGAGCTCGTCGCCCTCGGGGTGCTGCTGCTCCTCGCGGACCGGTGGGAGGACATGGGGTGGCCCGCGCGCGGCATGGACCACTGGGTCATCGGAGTCGGCTTCGCCCTGCCGCCGCTCGTCGTGCTGACGGCGGTCGTGCTCGTGCTGCTGGCGGCGACGCGGATCACCGTGGCGGAGGTCGGGGCGTGGCGGGCGCGTCGTGCGCCGGTCCCGACGGCCGGGATCAGCGCATGGTCGCGTCCCGATCCGCGTCGCTGAGCTCGCGATCGGCGTAGACCAGGCGCATCACGTCGGGGTCGGGGTTGCCCGGATCTGGCCCGCGGTGCACCAGCGTCAGCCCGGCCTTCTCCGCCACGGCCGCCGAGGCGCGGTTGTGCGCGACGAGGTACGCGACCACCGGCAGCTCGGGGCGCAGGATCCGTGCCCGCGCGATCGCCCGTGACGCCAGCTCGGTCGCGTACCCGCGGCCGTGCACGGTCGGCGAGAAGCGGTAGCCGAGGTTCCAGAAGGCGTCGTGCGCGATGCCGCATCCGCCGAACCCGACGACCGCGTCGGCGTCCCGCTCGCGCACGATCCACGTGCCGAGGCCGTCGCGCTCCCAGCCCTCGACCCGCGCGCGGAGGAAGCGGTCGGTCTGCGCGGGATCGGTCACGCGCAACGACGGGTAGTGGGTCCAGACGGCGGGGTCGGAGCGGATCGCGTGCACCTCGGTCGCGTCGTCCGGAGAGGGGAGGTGGAGGTCGAGCCGGGCCGTGCGGTCCTCGGGGGCGGCGAGGCGGACGGACGTCATGCGTCGACGGTAGCGGCCGGTGGCGACGCCCGAGTCGGCGGGCGGATCAGCCGCGCGCCACCAGCGCCGCGAGGCGGTCGAGGTCCTCCGCGACGAGCGCCGCGTCCTCCGCGAGCGCGATGTCGGTCATGCCGGGCCGGCGGAAGAGCGTGAAGACGACCTCGCTGCCGTCGTCGTTGGGGAGCACGCGCAGCGGGTTGCGGACCACGGTGCCGTCGGGGAGCGTCACGTCGTGGTCGAGGATCCCGAGCTCGCGCGGGCCCGTGAACGCGATCTCGATCGAACCCATCGGCGAGTCCGACAGCCAGCGCCCGCCCTCGAGCCGGATCCCCGCGCTGACGCCCGCCGCCCACTCGGGCAGCCGCGCGGGGTCCCCCGCCACGGCGACGACGGACGCCATGTCGGCGTCGACGGATCGGGTGATGTGCAGCGCGGGCCAGGTCACGCTCCGACGCTACCGGGGAGCGGCACGACGGCGGGAGGCGGATCCGTCGCGAGCCGCGCGTGCGTCTCCACGTCGAAGCGCTCGTCGCCGTAGCGGAGCTTGGCGCGCTCGATCCCCTCGGCCGCGAAGCCCGCGCGCGTCGCGACCCGGCACGACGCCGGGTTGGCCACGCGGTGCCCGAGCTCGAGGCGGAACAGGCCGTCGGCGAAGGCCCATGCCGCCGCGCCCGCGAGCGCCCGGGTCGCGAGTCCGCGTCCCCGACCGGATCCCGCCAGCCAGTAGTGCAGCCACGCGGTGTCGTGCCGGCGGTCGATCGCGGAGACGCCGACGCTGCCGACCGCGACTCCCCCGTCGACGATCGCCCAGACGCGATGGGCGTCGTCGGAGGCGAGGGGGCCGGCGATGTGCGCCTCGGCGGCCGCGACCGTCGCGAGGTCGGCGCCGCCGAGCTGCGTCACGAGGTCCGGCGTCGTGAGGAACGCGTCGCGCAGGGCGGCGGCGTCGGACGCGGTCCCGGGACGGAGGCGGGGGCCGGGCATGCCCCCACCCTGCCAGCGCGCGCCCGGCCTCAGTACTCGATGCGCCCGTGCCGGCTGTGGAACTCGCCCGTCGGCCCGTCCGGCCCGACGAGCGCCATCGCGACGGTCGCGTCGGTGCCCTCGGTCACCGTCTGGTGGCCGCTGTTGCCGTTGAAGTCGGTCGCCGTGTAGCCGGGGTCGGTGGCGTTGATGCGGAAGCCCGGCAGGTTCTTCGCGTACTGCACGGTCGCGGTGATCACGGCGGCCTTCGAGGCCGCGTACGGGATCGCGAGCACGCCGCTCTCGTCGGTGCCGTCGCCGCGGAGGGCGCGCGGCCAGCCGACGCCCGAGGAGACGTTCACGATGACGGGCGCGGCGGAGGCGCGCAGCAGCGGCAGCGCGGCCTGCGTCACGCGGACGATGCCGACGACGTTGGTCTGCAGCACGGCGGCCATCGCCTCCGGCGTGAGGTCGTCGACGCCGAACGAGGTGCCGAGGATGCCGGCGTTGTTGACCAGCACGTCGAGCCCAGGCAGCTCGGACATCGCGCGGTCGACGCTCGCCTGGTCGTCGACGTCGAGCTGCACGGGGCGGGCGCCGAGGGCGCGGGCGGCGTCGCCGTCGGCGGTGTCGCGCATGCCGACGTAGACGGTGTGGCCGGCCTCGATGAGGCGGCGGGCGGTCTCGATGCCGAGGCTGCGGTTGGATCCGGTGATCAGTGTGGTGGTCATGCATCGAGCCTGCGCCCCGCCCGCGACATCGCCCAGGCACCGGGCGACGGGAGGACCGGCGGTACCAGGCTGATCCGCCCGCCAGCGCGGAGGATGGGCGCATGACCGAATTCGCGAGCGTGCTCCGCTCCTGGCGCGAGCGGGTGCAGCCGGCCGACGTGGGGCTACCCGCGGGATCCCACCGCCGCACCGCGGGCCTCCGCCGCGAGGAGCTCGCCGCGCTCGCGGGCGTGAGCGTCGACTACGTCGTGCGGCTCGAGCAGGGCCGGTCGGTGAACCCGTCGCCGCAGATGCTCGGTGCCCTCGCCCGAGCGCTCCGCCTCACCGAGGACGAGCGCGACCACCTGCACCGGGTCGCGGGCATCGCCCCGCCCGGTCGCGGCGAGGTGCCGCGGCACATCCCGCCGGGCGTGCACCGCATCATCGACCGGCTGGGCGACGTGCCCATGGCGGTCTTCACGGCCACCCACGACTGGCTGCTCTGGAACCCGCTGTGGGCGGCGCTGAACGGGGATCCGTCCGCCCGCACCGGCTGGGACCGCAACCTCGTCTGGTCGTACTTCACGCAGGGCCACGACGGCACCGAGTTCGACGACCGGCACGAGGAGGAGTTCGCGCGCGACCTCACGGCGGATCTCCGCGCCGCCGTCGGCCGCTACCCGGACGATCGCGCGCTCGCCCAGCTCGTGGCCCGCCTCCGCGCCGAGTCGCCCGAGTTCGCGATGCGCTGGTCCGAGGCCCGCGTGGCCGAGCACCGGTCGAGCCGGAAGACCGTGGTGCGCACGCCGGTCGGCCCCATCACGGTCGACTGCGACACCCTCTCGGTGCCGGGCGCCGACCTGCGCATCGTCGTCTACACGGTCGTGCCGGGCAGCACCGACGAGGCCCGGCTGGATCTGCTGCGGGTCACGGGCCTGCAGACGCTGACGACGGCGCCCGTAGAGGCGGCGGGGGCCTGATCGCTGAGGGCCGCGCCGACAGGACTCGCCACTGCTTTCCAACCAAGGCGAGTCGCCCTCGGCGGTCGTGGCTCAAACGGTTGGGACCTCCGTGATGGCCGGGCCCCGTCCTCTCGTGCCGGCGTAGGCGATCCGGTAGTTGACTCGCTCGCCCCCGGATCTCCTGAACGTGACGATCCACGGCGCGCTGGTCAGCTTTCCACCAGCATTCATCTTTCGATAGGAACCGACCAGGTTGCCGACGGTCCACCGATCGCGCGCATTCCTCGGAGCCTCCCACGAGGCGACCAGGTCAGCCAGCACCGCCAAGGGCACAGCAGCCGGCTTTCGATATTCACCGTCGCCCTCCACTCGGACGATATCGACCGCGGTTTCATCCTCCACATCGTCCACGTCGGCCCCGTCCCCCACGTCCTCGGTCTCCGGACTCGAGGGAACATCGGCGATGTCCTTGACGTTGCCCATCTCCTTGACGATGTCGTAGGTGGACGCCGCATGCGTCGCAGCGGACTGCGAACTCGCGTTGATGCCGTCAAGCATCTTCACCGTGTCGGCTGCTTGCCGTCGCGCGTCATCTCCCTGGCGACGGAAGATCGACAGCGCGAGAGCAACGCCGAGACTCGTAACACTGAAGCTGATCAAGCCAGTCGAATTCCACAGATTCGACTCGACATCCAGCGCAAACGACACCAAGGCTGTCCCGAACAGAAGAGCAGCCAGGACGTAGAACACGATCTCACCGAGCTTGCTGACTCCCCCGCTCTTCTGGCTATCGGAAGCGCCCCTGACCGAGCGTGTCGACATGGTCATATCTGCATCCATGATCTCGAGGTTAATTCACTATTCGAGACACGCTGGCCGAAACCTACCCCCAGTCCAGGTGCGCTGTCGAAAACGGCATCCGCGCCAGTGAGAGACGGAAGATGCCGAGCGGCCGCACACCTTCCAGCTCACTATCACGCGCTCCGCGAAGAAGACGATCAAGTCGACGGAGCCCCGGCCGCCGCGTCTCGAGGACGCGGCGGCCGGGGCTCCATGGGGATCAGCTCGGCGCCAGCACCCGCTCGGCGGGCTCGACGCGCTCGACCGACGTGCCCACGTAGCGCTCGTCGGCGACGGTCACGTGGTGCACGGATCCGGTGACCGCGATCGCCGCCTCCGTCTCCTTCACCGCGCTCGACGGCCCGACCCACAGCTCGACCGCGCCCGGCTCGACGACGCGGCGGTACCGCAGGTCGGTGAGGGCGAGGCGGGTGGTGGGCACCCGGAACGTGACGCGCGCGGACTCGCCGGCGGCCAGGTCCAGCCGCAGGTAGCCGAGCAGCTGCGCGACGGGCCGCGTGACGCTGCCCTGCACGTCGCGCGCGTAGAGCTGCACGACGTCGGTGCCGTCGCGGTCGCCCGCGTTGCGCACCACGACGGTGGCGGTGAACGCCTCCCCCACCGCGACCTCGGCCGACTCCACGGACAGGTCGCTGCGCGAGAAGGTCGTGTACGACAGGCCGTGCCCGAACGGGAGGACGGGCGTGGGATCCGCGCTCGTCACCTCCGACGGGCCCCCGAGGATCGGGTGCAGGTACGAGAACGGCTGCGCGCCCGCGGACCGCGGCAGCGACACCGGCAGGCGACCCGACGGCGACACCCGGCCGGAGAGGACGCCCGCGATCGCGGATCCGCCCTCCTCGCCCGGGAAGAACGCCTGCAGCACGGCCGCGGGAGCGGTCTCGCCCTCCAGCGCCCACGCCACCGCGTACGGCCGGCCGGTGAGCAGCACCACGACCACGGGGGTCCCGGTGGCGCGCACGGCCTCGACCAGCTCGCGCTGCACGCCCGGCAGCTCGAGGCTCTCGACGTCGTTGCCCTCGCCGACCGTGCCGCGGCCGAACAGGCCCGCCCGGTCGCCGACGACCACGACCGCGAGGTCGGATCCGCGCGCCGCCTCGACCGCGGCGTCGAAGCCGGAGCGGTCGTCGCCCTCGACCTCGGCGCCCGCGACGACCACGAGATCGCTGTCGGGCAGCTCGGTGCGGAGCGCCTCGGCGACCGTCGGGATCGCGAACCCGAGCGGCGTGCCGGGGTGGTGCGCGAGCACGTGGTTCGCGAACGAGTAGCAGCCCATGAGCGCCTCGGCGCTGTCGGCGTTGGGGCCGATCAGCGCGATCCGCCCGGGCGCCGTGCGGTCGCCGCCCGCGAGCGGCAGCGTGCCGTCGCTCGTGAGCAGCACCACGGACTCCTCCGCGAGCCGGCGCGCGACGTCCCGGTGGGCCGGGGTGTCGAGATCGATCTCGGTGGGCGGCGCGTCGAAGGTCGCGTCGAGCAGGCCGAGCTCCTCCTTCTCGTCGAGCACGCGGAGCACCGCGCGGTCGACGAGCGACTCGTCGGCGAGCCCGGCGCGGATCCGCTCCGCCAGCGGCGCGAGGTACGCGTCGCCGGTGGGCAGCTCCACGTCGATGCCGGCGGCGAGCGCGAGCTCGGCCGCCTCGCCGCGGTCGCCCGCGACGGCGTGCATCACCTGGAGGAACGCGACCGAGAAGTAGTCGGAGACCACGACGCCGTCGAAGCCCCAGCGCCCGCGGAGCACGTCGGTGAGGTACTCCGGGGTGGCGCCGACGGGCGCGCCGTCGATCTCCGCGTACGAGTTCATGACCGAGCGCACGCCGCCGTCGAGCACCGCCATCTCGAAGGGCGGCAGCAGCACGTCCTCCACGAAGCGCGGGCCCACGTGCGCGGGCGCGTGGTTGCGGCCGGACTGCGAGACCGAGTAGCCGACGAAGTGCTTGAGCGTGGCGTGGATCCCGGCCGACTGCAGCCCGCGGACGTACGCCGTGCCGATGGTGCCGACCACGTACGGGTCCTCGGCGATGCACTCGTCGACGCGGCCCCAGCGGGCGTCGCGGATCACGTCGAGCACGGGCGCGAGGCCCTGGTGCACGCCGAGCTCCCGCATCGACCCGCCGATGAGCGCGGCCATCTCCTCCACGAGGCCCGGGTCGAAGGACGCGCCCCACGCGAGCGGCGTGGGGAAGGTCGCGGCCTGCCACGCGGCGAGCCCGGTGAGGCACTCCTCGTGCACGAGCGCCGGGATCCCGAGCCGCGTCTCCGTCCGGAGCCGCCTCTGCTCGGCCCACAGCCACGATGCACGCTCGACGGGATCCACCGGGCGCGTGCCGTACACGCGCGTCAGGTGCCCGAGGCCGTGCTCGGTCGCCTCCTCGTACCTGCCGGTCGTGGCCATCTCGCCCTGCATGGGCGCGACGACCTCGCCGCCCTGGTCGACCCAGTAGCCGACGATCTGCGCGAGCTTCTCCTCGAGGGTCATGCGCGCGTGCAGCTCGCGCACGCGCTCCGACACCTCGGGGAGCTCCACGGCGCCGGGCGCCGGGGTCGTCTCCGCCCCGGTCACCCCTTCACCGCGCCCGTGAGTCCGCCGACGATGCGGCGCTCGAAGATCGAGAAGAAGATGAGCGCCGGGATCATCGACAGCGACGTGAACGCGAGCACCTTGGCCGTGTCCACCGAGTACTGCGACGAGAACGACTGCACGCCGAGCGGCAGCGTGTAGATCGACGGGTCGCTCAGGAGGAACAGCGGCAGCAGGTAGCTGTTCCAGCTGCCGATGAACGCGAGGATGCCCACCGTGATGACGCCGGGCATCGACAGCCGCACGACCATGCGGAAGAAGAACCCGATGCGGCTGCACCCGTCGATGAACGCGGCCTCCTGGATCTCGTCCGGGATGGCCCGCAGGAACGGCACCAGGATGATGATCGTCGTCGGGAGCGCGAACGCGATCTGCGGGAGGATGATCCCCGGCAGCGAGTTCGTAAGGCCGAGCGAGCGGATCACGATGTAGAGCGGCGTGATCGCCACCGTGATGGGGAACATGAGCCCCGACGCGAACAGCGCGTAGAGCGCTCCCCGGCCGAAGAACGTGTAGCGCGCCAGCACGTAGCTCGCCATGAGGCCGAGCACGACCGCGCCGACCGTGGTGCCTACGCCTGCGATGAGCGAGTTGCCCACCTGCCGCCAGAACATCGAGCCGCCGAGCACGCCGAGGTAGTTCTGCACCTGGAACGGCGATGGGAAGCCCGCCGGGTCGGTCGTGATCTGCGCGTTCGTGCGGAACCCGCCCAGGATGATGTACGCCACCGGCGTCAGCATCAGGGCGATGAGCACGACCGCGACGAGGTACGGGATGGGGTTGTTGCCCTGGCCGGGCACCTTCGCCCGCGTGGGCTTCGGCGTCTTCGCCGAGTAGGTGGGATCGAGGTCCGCGTTGCGCGGAGCCGCGGTGACGATGCTCACTTCTTCTTCCTTCCCGCACCCGTGAGGGCGCCGGCGGTGTCGCGGTTCAGGATGAAGCGCTGGTAGACGAGCGCGACGACCAGGGAGATGAGGAACAGCACCACGGCGACGGCGTTGCCGTACCCGTAGTTGCCGGATCCGCGTCCGTTCGCCACGAGGTACGTGGCCATGGTCGAGGTGCCCGCGGTGGCGGAGATGTACTGGCCCCAGATGATGTAGACGAGGTCGAACAGCTGCAGCGAGCCGATGATCGACAGGAACGCCCAGATGCGCAGCGTCGGCGCGAGCAGCGGCAGCGTGATGCGCCGCTGGATCTGCCAGTACGAGGCACCGTCGATGGCGGCGGCCTCGCTGAGCTCCTCGGGGATGCCCTGGAGGCCGGCGAGGAAGAGGATCACCGCGAAGCCGATGTACTTCCACGTGATGATCGTCATGAGCGACCAGATCGCGATGTCCGGGTTCGCGAGCCAGTCCTGGCGGAGGTCCCCCAGGCCGACGTTCTCGAGGAAGCCGTTGAGCGCGCCGGAGCCCTGGAGCATGAGGCTCCAGCCGGTGCCGACGACGACCTCGGAGATCACGTACGGCACGAAGATCAGCACGCGGATGATCGACTGGCCGCGCAGCTTCCGGTTGAGCAGGAGCGCCACGAGGATCGCGACGGGGCCCTGGAGCACGAGCGACAGGATCACGATCACGGCGTTGTGCATCAGCGCCTCGTGGAACGTGGGGTCCTGGAGGATCGTGATGTAGTTCCGGAATCCCACGAACACCGTGGGCGGGCCGAAGCCCTGCCAGCTGAAGAAGCCGTAGTAGGCCGCCATCACCACGGGGTAGATGACGAAGCCCAGGAAGAAGAGGAGGGCCGGGCCGACGAGGATCAGGACCTCGAGGCGCCCGGACCAGCCGAGGCCGCGGCGTCGCGCACGACCCATCGAGGGCGGCGTCGTCACGACGCCGCCCTCGGGGTGTGCAGGATCAGCCGCGGGGCGCTGCTCGTCGAGCGAGCTCTCGCGGATGGCCATGTCGGTGCGCCTAGGCCTTCTTGGCCGCGTCGCCGACGGTCTGGATGAGCTTCTCCGGGCTGCCGTCGCCCGCCATGAGGTCGACCACACCGACGTTCATCGCGTTGCCGACGTTCAGGCCGTAGACGGTGTCGAGCCACTGGGAGACGTAGGGCGCGTCGTTGTACGCCGTGAGGATCTCCTGCAGGTACGGCTCCGTGACCGCCTCCTGCGCGGTCGTGTTCACGGGCGGCGCGTTGAAGGCCACGTAGTACGCCTTCTGCACGTCGGCGGTGCCGATGTAGTTGAGGAAGTCGACGCACTGCTTCGGGGCCTGCGCGGAGCAGGAGTACCCGTCGATGCCGCCCATGATCGAGCCGGGCTCGCCCTTGCCGCCGGAGATCTCCGGGAAGGGGAACCAGGAGAGGTCGGCCAGCGGCTTCTGGTCGGGGGTGAGGCCCGCGATGACTCCCGGGTCCCAGGCGCCCATGAGCTCCATGGCCGCCTGCTTGTTGGCGATGAGGCCCGCCGAGGAGCCGGCGCCCTGCTGCGCCGCGGTGGTGAGGAAGCCGTCGTTGAAGGGGTTCGTGCCCACGAGGTCCTCGACGTCCTGGCCTGCCTTGATCCAGCAGTCGTCGCTGAAGTCCTTGTCCGTGGCGGCCTTCTCGAGCGTGGCGGAGCTGCACTCGCGGAGCGCGAAGTTGAAGTACCAGTGCGCGGCGGGCCACGCGTCCTTCGCGCCGAGCGCGATGGGGGCGACGCCCGTGGCCTTGAGCTCGTCGACGGCCGCGTCCAGCTCGTCCATCGTCTTCGGCGTCTCCGTGATGCCGGCCGCCGTGAAGAGGTCCTGGCTGTAGAAGATGCCGCTGGGGAGCACGGCGACGGGCATGGCGTAGGCCTTGCCGTCGATCGAGTTCGCGTCGAAGGCGCTCTGCGCGATCTCGCCCTTCACGTCGGCGGAGATGCCGTCGGTGATGTCCATGACCTGTCCCGCCGCGACCGTGGCGGCGAGCTTGCCGCCACCGCGCTGCAGGAAGATGTCGGGCGCGTCGCCCGAGTTGAGCGCGGTCTGGAGCTTGCCGTCGAGGTCCTCGTTCTGGACCGACGTGGGCGTGACCGTGACGCCCGGGTTCGCGGCGTTGAAGTCGGCCGTCGTCTTGTCCCAGAACTCCTTGCCCGGGCCGGTGGTGGAGTTGTGCCACAGCGTCATCTCGACGGGGCCGCCGTCGTCGCCGTTGCCGGAACCGCTGCCGCTGCAGCCGGCGAGGGCGAGGGCCCCCACGAGCAGGGCCGCGGATCCCGTGAGGATCTTCCATGCCTTCATGTCGTTCTACCTGTCTCTTCATTGAGCGCACCCTGGCGGGTGTCGGGGGTGGACGTGCACGAGCCGCGGGCCTGGTGCTGTGGGTGCGACTCGAACCGATCCCGTGCCGGGTCATCGCGTCGTCGCTTCGTCGTGACGGGGGCCGGTCGAGCCAGTGTCGGTCGCGCTCCGACCTTCGTCAAACGTTTTCGAAATCCTTTTCCCCGGGCGTAGGGTGCGGTCCATGTCCCGCCGCGCCACCATCCACGACGTCGCCGCTGCCGCCGGCGTCTCGGTGTCCACCGTGTCCAAGGCGGTGAACGGGCGGTACGGCATCTCGGCCGAGACGTCGCGCCGCGTGATGGAGGTCGTCGAGCGCCTCGGCTACGAGTCGAGCCTCGTCGCGAGCAGCATGCGCTCCCACCGCACGGGCGTGATCGGCGTGCTGGTGGCGGACTTCGAGCCGTTCAGCGCCGAGATCCTCAAGGGCGTCGGCGCCGCCCTGCGGAAGTCGCGCTACGACCTGCTGGCGTACAGCGGATCCCGGCAGGTGGACGGCACGGGCTGGGAGCGCCGGTCGCTCAGCCGCCTCAGCGGCACCCTCATCGACGGCGCGATCATGGTGACGCCCACCGTCGTGCACGCGCAGACCGAGATCCCGGTCGTCTCCATCGACCCGCACACCGGGCCCGCCGACCTGCCGAGCGTCGAGTCGGACAGCCTCGGCGGCGCGCTCCAGGCGACCCGGCACCTCCTCGAGCTCGGGCACCGGCGGATCGGGTTCCTGGCCGGCCGCCCCGACCTCCGCTCCGCGAGCCTGCGCGAGGCCGGCTACCGCCGTGCCCTGCACGACGCCAGCATCGCGTTCGACCCGGCGCTCGTGCGCGCGGGGCTGTTCCTCACGGCGCCCGCGAGGGAGCCGGCACGCGCCCTGCTGTCGATGCCGGACCGGCCGACCGCGATCTTCGCCGCCAACGACCTCTCGGGCATCGCGATCCTGCAGGTGGCGGCCGAGCTCGGGATCCGCGTGCCCGAGGACCTCTCCGTCATCGGCTTCGACGACATCCCCGAGGCCTCCCAGATGACGCCGCCGCTCACCACGATCCGCCAGCCGATGCAGCGCCTCGGCACCACCGCGGTGGACCTCCTCATGTCGCTGATGGCGGGGCAGGATCCGGAGGCCATGCGGATCCAGCTGCCCACCCGCCTCGTGCGCCGCGCCACCACGGCGCCCCCGCCGCCGCGGCGCAGGTGACCGGCGGTCGCCCTGCCAGGCTGGGCGCATGGACCACGCCGACTGGGACGCCCGGGTCGCCACCTTCTGGGCGGCCGCCGACGACGAGCGCCCGGACAAGACCGTCGCCGGGATGCGGGCCCTGGTCGCCGAGCGGCCGGCTGACGATCCGCGAGCGCTCTACGAGCTGGCCAGCGCGCACGACCTCGTGGGCCGCGAGGCGGAGGCCGTGCCGCTGTACCAGGCGGCGATCGCCGGCGGGCTGGACGCGGCGCACCTGCCGTTCGCGGTGATCCAGCTGGCGAGCTCCCTGCGCAACGTGGGCGAGGCCGCCGAGGCGGTCGCGCTGCTCGAGGCCATGCCCGATGACGCGCATGCGCCCGGTCGCGACGCGTTCCTCGCGCTCGCCCTGCACGACGCCGGCCGTCCCACGGAGGCGCTGGCCGTGGCACTGCGGCGGCTCGCGCCGACGCTGCCCGAGTACGGGCGCGCGGTGGCGGCGTACGCGGAGGAGCTCGGGGAGCGGTCGACGGGCGCCGGGGAACGCTAGGCGTCGGGATCGGCGGATCCGCGCCCGTCGCGGAGCCCGAACGCCGCCATCGCCTCGGCATGGCTTGAGGCGGATCGCGGCTTCATCGCTCGAGACCGCTCACGGTCGTCTCTGCCACCAGCGCCTTCTACGAGCAGCCTTCTCATACGGCGGCAGCGGGGTCGCGTGCCCATCGAAGGCATCCGGTCGATCACCCCTGCTGTCATCGGAAGCCCGGCCACTCTCGGCTCGCTGACGCCGTGCCTGCGCTTCCGCTAGGGCGGCCGAGAGCCGTCCATTGAATCCCATCAACTCATCGCTCCTGACTCCTCTGCCTAATTCCGCACGTGTAGATACAACGCACGCGACACCCCGTCATTTCCTACCATGAGGATATTGTCTGCACATCGCGGGCCTTCATCTTGCCCCTGAGTCCCAGCGGAGATGTGGTCACGGAGACGTGTTTCGATTTGTTACTGGGACACGCTTCGGATATGTGATGGTTTCGGCGAGTTGAACCTCGAAGCTCACAGCCAGAAGAGCCACCGACGAAAGAGGCCATCTGATGAACAGAAATCGAATCGCGATAGCATCATCCATATCTGCTGCCGCATTGGCGATGACCGTCGCGACGCCAGCGCAAGCAGCGACCGCAACTTTCTTCGACGGAAGCGCGGCTCCTGACACAACATACACAGAGGGGAAGGTTTATCAGAGCCGCACCGGGATCACGGCCGGATTCACCGAGCAGACGATAACCGGGTTGGCCAACATACAGGTCTGGCTCGGTACAGCCACTACGAACGCTTGGAGCTATGAGGCCACGATCTACGACACCCGGAACTATCGAAAGGGTGCTTTCAGGTGGAAGTCGCCAGGCGAAACTGCCAGCCTCGACGCAAGGGCCACGGCCTTGGATGTCGGTCGGATCCGCAGTGATGCGGATACCGATTCCACAGCCATCGAGGACCATGTCGAAGGCCCTGCCGTCCCGACTTCTGCCTTAGCCCATGTTGCCTCCACGTACGGATTCTCGAAGGATGACCTGGTCCCCATCGGTCAGTATGAGGGTGTGCAGCTCTGGAAGGCGTCGAACGCGACCGACACCTTCCTGTTCACCTCCGGCCAATCCGAGGACGACTACGTCACATCCGCCCGGGCGTCGAACAGCAGCTTCTCTCAGCGCGCGATCTCCGTCCGAAACAGCATCCCGAAAGCAGATGGCGCCGTTGAGACTCATCAATTCGTTCTCACGGATGACGCCCACGAGGCAGAGGTCGCGTCCGTCGATGGCCTGCGCAACGTAGGACACGACCTGTTCGTAGACACCAGAGCCGACGACCGCGGAGAAGATCAAATCACCACCTTCGGCGCAGAAGGCACCGTTCTGACGAGCGACGCCGGTGACGCACGTGAGCCCGTCAGCTATGCGCTTGCGCTCTCCGGTACGCAGTGATCGCATACGGGCGGATGCCTGACTGACCTCGACACGATATGGGGGTGGTCTCGACTCTCCCCACTCGATGGCCAGGGGGCGCAGCTATTGTCGTGATGGCTGCGCCCCTCATCGGCCTCGGCCCGTGGATGCGGCTCGCCTCTCGCAGAACGAAATCCATGGCGCGACGCGGCACGGCGGCCCGCCTACCTGCGAGTCAACGCTAGGGAATTGCTAGGCAGCCGGGGTCGTACGCGGAGGCTCCACCGTAGTGGTCGAGGCTTCGTGAGCCGAGGCGTCCCCCGCGTCCGCATCCGCCTCCGCCTTCTTCGCGCGCGCCAACCGGATCGCGGCGCGGCCCGAGGGCAGGGAGATCGCGACCGCGATCACGACGACCGTGATGATCCCCGCCGCCACCAGCAGCGCCTGCACGCTGAACACGTCGGCGAGCGGGCCGAACGCGACCGCGCCGATCGGGGTCGCGAGCGCCATGACGATGCCGACGTAGCTGAAGACGCGGCCGTGCATCTCGGGCGCGACGGTCTCCTGCACGAGCGTCATGAACGGCGCCGAGAACAGCGGCACGAACAGGCCGATCGCGAACATGAAGCCGTAGAACACCCAGAGGTTGGGGCTGAGGCCGAGACCGGCGGTGAAGATCGCGAAGCCGAAGCAGCTGACGAGGATCAGCGTCATGCGGTCGGACTTCGCGAACAGCGTCGACACGAGCGCGCCGCCGCCGAGCATGCCGACGCTGAAGGCGATCTCGAGCACCGTCACCATCCACACCTCGGTGCCGTAGGTGCGCGCGACGAGCAGCGGCGTGATGAACGACGGCGCGACCGTGAGCAGGAAGATGATCGCGAAGACCACGAGCAGCCAGCGGACCACGGGGTTGCCGCCGATGTAGCGGATCCCCTCGACGAGGTCCTCGCGGTAGGTCGACGTCTTGTCGACGATGGACGCGAGGGTCGGCACCGCGACCGAGAGCAGGAACGCGATGCCGATCGCGGCCGTGATCGCGTCGACGAAGAAGAGCGGCACGAGGCCGTAGGCGGCGAAGATCGCGCCCGCGGCGGCCGGCGCGAGCAGGGCCATCGCCGACTGGATGGTGCCGAAGATCCCGTTCACGCGCAGCAGCTGGTCCGGCGGCACGATCTGCGGGATCATCGCCTGCACCGCGGGCGTCTGGAACCCGGCGCCGACGGAGCGCACGGCCACCGCGAGCAGGATGATCCAGAGGTCGGTGACGCCGTTCATCATGAGCAGGGCGAGGGCGAGGGTGACGATCGCGATGGTGCTGTCGGACGCGATGACGAGCACGCGGCGGTTCATGCGGTCGGCGAGGGTGCCGCCGAAGATCGAGACGATGCCCTGCGGCAGGAACGCGGCGACCGCGTAGAGCGCGACCGCGAGGCCCGAGCGGGTCTCGAACGTGACCCACCACATGACCGCGTACTGGACGAGCATCGAGCCGAACAGCGAGACGGTCTGGCCGCTGAGGAAGAGGGTCGCGTTGCGCTTCCAGCGGGCGGCGACGACGGCCTGGTCGGCGGCGCTCATCGCCGGTGTCTCAGGCACGTCGGCGTGCGCTGCCGGGTCGCTCATCGGATCCTCGCCTGCTTGCGTTTCCTCGGGTGTGGGACGCCAGGCTACGGCGCGGCGCGGGCGGTGCGCCAGGGGTGATCCGGGTGAACCGCCGTCATCCGATCAACGGTGGGGGCGGCGTCTCCGGACGCCCCGGGAGCCCGACCTCGACGATCCGCTGCACGAGCCTCTCGGCCCGCGGCGAGAGGGCGTCTCCCGGGTAGTACGCCTCATGCATGTCCTCCAGACGGAAGACAGCCCGCAGAGGACCATGAGGCGGGAGATGTCCCGGCCGTCCCGACCCGGCCGCCCGGCGTGGAGCTCCATCGCGAGGAGAGCCTCGGCCGACGCGATCTCGATGACCAGGCCGTCCGCATCGAAGACCTCGGTCCACTCCACGTCGCGGCCGTACGCCGGGAGGAAGGACGCGCCGTCGTCGTTGACCCACTCCGAGCCCCAGCCGCGCCTCTCCGCGATGAGGGCGACGGACTCCCGCGCATCCGCATCGAATCGCAGTCGGGCGTCGTGTCCACCGGGGTCCCCCGGTCGAAATGGCACAGCGCGAGTGCTGCACCTCCGAAGATCTGCATGCGACCCGTGACGCCCCGTAGCCGCAGTGCCGCGATCAGCTCGGACAGGGCGTCCATCAGCGCACGCCGGACGAATGCGTGCATCAGACGCTCGCGAGGGTGTCGGGATCGAGCAGCACACCATGGCGCCGGAATGCCGGGAGCGCGCGGTCCGGGTCCACCGGCAGGTCGTAGACGCCGTCTCCGAAGATCCAGCTCCTCCGCAGCCGGCGATCGTCCGAGCTGACCCAGGACGGGAGGGGGAGGCCCTCCTCCTCGAGCCGGTGCTCGACGAGGCCCGCGACAGCCGCATCCCAACGCTTCTCGCCGGTCCGAGGCGGCTCCGCGATCGTCAGCGCGAACCGGACCTCGTGGTGGACCGCGGCCAGGTCGTCCGCGAGCTGGATGAAGTGCCGGACGGCGCGCTCGCGGTCCCCTTCGGCGAGTCGCGAGGCGATCTCGACCGTCGCGCTGGCCGCCGTGTGCCGTCGGGTCGGGATCGAGATGAGCTGATGACCGGTCGCGAGCAGGAGCCGATCGACGGTCTCGGCGCTGGGACTCCGCTTCCCCGACTCGAGGTCCGACAGTGTCGACTGCGCGACGCCGGAACGTCCGCTCAGCTGGCGCTGCGTGTATCCGCGGCTCCGCCGTGCGGCATGGACCAAGTCACCGATGGACACGGGACACCCGCCTCTGATAGCTCTACTGCTATCAGAGGAACCCTCAGAGGTCCCGGCTCGCCAGCACCACGTCGGAGTCGGAGGGCGTGATCTGCACCGTGCGGAGGCGCTCGACGGAGATGCTCGAGGTGGCCGCGAGCTGCCGCGACTCGGTCTGGCCCGCGCCCCAGGTGGCGACGACCGTGCGGGAGCCGTCATCGGCGATCGCGACGAGGTCGTAGGCGCCCTGGCCGATGCCACCGCCCGCGTAGGCGCAGCTCCAGTCGAATCGGGTCCCGTACGGTTTGGCGGTGACGGCGAGCTGGGCGGTGACGCCCTCGTCGAGCTCGGAGCGCATGCTGACGGCGTCGGCGGGGAGGCCCGTGGAGAGGTCCTCGTCCGCGGCGGGCGAGGAGGCGGCCGGGGACGGATCCGCGACGGGCGCGCTCACGCCGGCGCGGAGCGCGGACCCGAGACCGGCGCCGCCCACGAGGAGCACGACGGCGGCCGCCGCGAGGATCCACGCGCCCGCACGACGGGACAGCCGCGGCCGACCGGGCACGGACGGCGTGCGGCGCCGACGGCGCGGGACGCGGTGCGCGGCGGCGGGGGCCGGTCGATCGCGCGGCTCGGGCGCGGGCTGCGGCACGGCGGGGGCCTCGGGCTCGTCCATGAGCGCGATCGCCTCCTCGACGGGCAGCATCCGCAGCACGCCGGGCAGGCCGGAGAGCTCGGCGAGGGAGCGCATGCACGCGTCGCAGCCCTCGAGGTGGGCCTCGAAGAGCGCGCGGTCGGTGGCGCTCAGGCTGCCGAGCACGTACGCGGCATCCCACTCGTGGATGTCGTCGGCGCGGTCGTTCATCGGGTGACTCCTCGTTCCTGCAGGGCGAGCCGGAGCGCCTTGAGCGCGTAGTGGAGGCGGGACTTGATCGTGCCGGGCGGGACGCCCTCGCGTTCCGCCGTCTCCACGACCGTGCGGCCCAGGTGGTAGCAGCTGACGACCGCGCGACGGTGCTCGGCGGAGAGCGACGCGAGCGCCTCGGCGACGAGCAGGCGGTCGATGATGGCGTCGGACGCGTCGGCGACGGGATCCTCGGGCAGCACGTCCGTCGGCGTCTCGCGGCCGCGCCAGGCGCTGCGCCGGTCGTCGATGACGAGGTTGCGCACCACCGTGAACAGCCAGCGGCGGGCCGACTCGTCGTCCTCCGCGAGGATCGCGGGCGAGCGCCAGGCCCGCAGCAGCGCCTCCTGCACGACGTCCTCGGCGAGCGCCGGATCCCCCGTCAGCCGCAGCGCGTACCGCTGCAGCGCGGGTGCGTGCGCATCGTGCAGCGCCCGCATGCGGGCCGTGCTCTCCGTGGTCATCCGTGCCTCCTCCCTCCACGACGAGATGGACGGCCGGATGGTTCATCGCGATCCCGGAATCATCGCAGGCGGATCCGGGAACGAGCCGGGCCACCCCCCGTTCGGGTCGAGCTTCTCGATAACGACCCGCTCGTCTTGCATGTCGCACACCGCTGTGCATGATTGACCTCGGCCCGCCTTTACCCGATCGCCGGCCGTCTCCCGCGCTCTCCCGATCCGAGCCGTGCTCCCACGTACCCGCGTGACTGCCCGGTCCCGGCGACGCGCCTACCCGAAGGCACCGCACCCGCATGTCGCGCTCCTCCTCCGAGCACCCGCTCGTCGTCCGTCCCTCCTCGAACCCCGACGCCGCGGCCCCCGACGCCGCGGCCCCCGCGACCGCGTCGTCGCGCGCGCGCCTGCGCGTGGCCGCCGCGCTCGTCGCCGGTGCCGTCATCGCCGGCACCGTGCTCCCCGCGGATCCGGCCCTCGCCGCCGACACCAGCGCGCCCTCGACGCCCGGCAGCCTCTCCGCCGAGTACTCGGGCGGCGTGGGCACGGTCGTCTCGTGGGGCAGGGTCTCCGCGTCCGACCTCGCGGGCTACCGCGTCTACCGGAGCGCGACCAAGACCGTGACGGCGACCGCCGCCTCGCGCGTCGCGACCACCACGTCGCTGACGGCCACGGACGCGGCCATCGCGGGCGGTTCCACCGGCTACTACGCCGTCACCGCCTACGACAGGACCGGCAACGAGTCGAAGCCGTCGAGCGTGAAGCAGGTGCAGGCGAAGGACACCCGCGCGCCCGACTCCCCCTCGAGCGTGACGGCCACCGCCTCCGCCGCGGGCGTCGCGCTCGACTGGGCCGACTCCGACGACGTCGACCTGAAGGGCTACGTCGTCGCGCGCTCCACCTCGTCGAGCGGCACGTACACGACGCTCACCGCCTCGCCGATCGCGACCTCCGCCTTCACCGACGCGCAGGCGCCGGGCGGGGTCACCTCCTCCTACCGGATCACCGCGGTCGACCTCACGGGCAACGCGTCGTCCGCGTCCACCGCCTCCGCGAAGCGCCCCGCGGGCGCGCCGACGGCCCCCGCGGCGCCGGGCTCGCTCACGGCCAAGGCCTCCTCCTCCACCGGCGCCGTCACGCTGGCCTGGAGCGCCGCGACCGGCGCCACGGGCTACGTGGTCGCGCGCGGCGCGAGCGCCACCGGACCCTTCACGCGGGTGAGCGGATCCTCCCTCACGGCCACGACGTACACGGACGTGCCGCCCGCCGGCGCGACCGCGTACTACCAGGTGACCGCGGTCAACGCGGTCGGATCCTCGGCTCCGGCCACCGCGTCCGTCGCGATCCCCGCCGACACGACCGCCCCCAAGACGCCGTCCAGCCCGAAGGCCGTCGTGGTCGCGAACAGCGGCGGCATGACGATCTCGTGGAAGGCGAACACGGAGGCCGACCTCGCCGGCTACATCGTGTTCACGCGCGGATCCGACGAGGTCTACCGCCAGCTGCTCCCCGCCGCCGGCACGCCCGCGTACGCGACGACGACCTTCACGGACGCCGCCGCGACCGAGGGCACCACGACCTACTACCGCATCCGCGCGGTCGACCGCGCGGGCAACGTCTCCGCGTACGTGGCCGTCACCGGCAACAACCCGAACGTGGCCCCGGCCGCGCCCTCCTCCCTCTCGGTGAAGCCGAGCGCGAAGGCCGGCCTCGACCTCGCCTGGACCGCGCCGAAGGACACCGACGTCGCGGGCTACACCGTCTCCCGCAGCACCACGAGCAACGGCACCTTCGTGCAGCTCGCCACCATCACGACCGCGGCCGCGGGATCGCCGCCCCGGTTCACCGACACGAGCGCGCCCCAGGGCGCCCCCGTCTTCTACCGCGTGACCGCGCGCGACCTCGTGGGCAACGTCTCCAAGGCCTCGAGCACGGTCTCCGGCACCTCCACCACCCCGCCCGTCGCGATCCCCGTCGAGTACACGGTGCTCACGGTCGGCGCCGGCAAGCAGTTCCCGACCATCGCCGCGGCCGTCGCGTCGATCCCGACGACCGCGCTCGCGAACCACCGCATCGACATCGACCCGGGCACCTACCGCGAGTCGTTCCGCCTCGACCGCTCCAACGTGATGCTGCACGGCCTCGGCACCGACCCGTCGCAGGTCGTCGTCTCCGCGGCGCAGGCCAGCGGGTCCACCGACCCCGACGAGCCCGAGGAGACCCTCGGCACGGCGGGCAGCGCGGTGATCCGCGTGACCGGCACCGACGTGACCCTCGACAACCTGACCGTCGAGAACGCGTTCGACGAGAAGGCACACCCCGAGATCACGAGCGCGCAGGCCGTGGCGCTCCGCGTCGAGGGCGACCGGTTCGTCGCCCGCGCCGTCCGCCTCCTCGGCAACCAGGACACCCTGCTCGCCGACACCCCGAAGCCCACGACCCGCATCCGCCAGTACTACGTGGACAGCTACATCGAGGGCGACGTCGACTACCTGTTCGGCGCCGCGACCGCGGTGTTCGACCGCGTGACCTTCCGCTCGCTCGACCGCGGCAAGGCGGTCAACGGCTACCTCACGGCGGCCAGCACCGACGAGGGCAGCAAGTACGGCTTCCTCATCACGGGCAGCAAGATCGTGAGCGACGCGGCCGACGGCACCGTCAACCTCGGTCGCCCGTGGCACCCGAGCGCGGACCCGAAGGCCCTCGGCTCGGTCGTCATCAAGGACACGTGGCTCCCCTCCGCCATCGACACCGCGGCGCCGTGGGACGACATGTCGTCCACGAACTCCTCCGGCGTGAAGGTCCCCTTCGCCTGGCAGGACGCCCGCTTCGCCGAGTCGCAGAACATCGGCCCGGGCGCGACCGTGAACGCGAACCGCCCGCAGATGACCGCCAAGGACGCCGCCAACGCGACGCCGGAGAAGTACCTCGCGGGCAAGGACGGCTGGAACCCGATCGTCGCCGCGTCCGCCGCTGTGCCGGCCGTGCCCGCGAACGTGGTGGCCGCCGCCGACTCGAGCGTCGTGCACCTCACCTGGGCGGACGACACCTCGGCGAGCGTGACCGGCTGGACCGTCTACCGCGCGGACGCCACGGGCGCCTTCACGGAGATCGCCTCCACCGACTCCCCCGCGTACAGCGACACCACCGTCGTGAACGGCGCGGCCTACCGCTACGCGATCACGGCCGACTCCCGCACGGGCGTCTCCTCCGCGCCGAGCGACGCCGTCGAGGTGACCGTGCAGGCGGCGGCCATCGTCGTCGACATCACGGTGGATCCGCGGGCCGAGGCGAACGGCACCACCGTCTTCCCGACGCTCACCGCCGCCCTCGCCGCCGCGCCCGTCGGCACCGCGACCGACCCCACGGTCATCGCGCTCGCCGCCGGCCGCTACGCCGAGTACGCCACCATCGCGAAGCCGTACACGGTCCTCGTGGGCGCCACCGGCACCGCGCAGGACGTCGTGATCACCGGGAACCGCGCCGCGGGCACGCCCACCGGCACGACCACCGACGGTGTCGCGGACACGTACGGCACCTCGGGCAGCGCGACCCTCGTGATCACGGGGAACGACGTCGCGCTCCGCGATCTCACGGTCGAGAACGCCTACGTCGAGGGCACCTACGCCAACGGCCAGGCCGTCGCGCTCCGCACCACGGGCGACCGGCTCGTCTACGACGGCGTGCGCCTCCTCGGCAACCAGGACACGCTCTACGCCAACAGCCCGAGCGCCACGATCCCGGCGCGCTCGTACTTCCACGACAGCTGGATCGAGGGCGACGTCGACTTCGTCTTCGGCCGCGGCACCGTGGTCATCGACCGCAGCACGCTGAACGCGCTCGACCACGGCACCAGCCCGAACGGCGCGGTCACCGCGGCGAGCACGGACCGGAGCACCCCGTACGGCTTCCTCATCACGGGCAGCCGCATCATCGGATCCGCGCCCGACGGCTCGCAGAACCTCGGCCGCCCCTGGCAGCCGGGCAAGAAGCAGGCCGACGGCACCTCCATGGCCGACCCGGACGCGAACGCGCAGGTCGTCGTGCGCGACACCTGGCTCGGCCCGGTCGTCAGCACGAAGGCGTGGACCGACATGGTCAACAGCGGCGTGACGACGAAGTGGCAGTCCGCGCGCTTCGCCGAGTACGCGAACAGCGGCCCGGGCGCGAGCACGGGCGCCGACCGCGCGCAGCTGACCGACGCGCAGGCGGCCGCGAGCACCTCGGCCGCGTACCTCGCCGGATCCGACGGCTGGAACCCCGTCGCCCCGCTCGCCGAGGACGCCGCCCCCGCGGCCGTCGCCGGCCTCGTCGCGACGTCCGCCGAGAAGCAGGTCGGCCTCTCCTGGTCGACCGGCGCGGAGAGCGACGTCGTGGGGTACCGCGTGTACCGCGCGACCGGATCCGACGCCCTCGTCGCCGACGCCGCGCACCTCGTGGCCGAGGTCGCGAAGCCCGTGCACCTCGACCGCGGCCTCGTGAACGGCACGGCCTACCGCTACCTCGTGGTCGCGGTCGACCGGGCCGGGAACGCCTCGGCCCCGTCCGCCGTCGTGACCGGCACGCCCGCGGTGACGCCGCTGGTCGCCGACATCACGGTCGCGGCCGACGGATCCGGCGACGTCACGACCCTGCAGGCGGCCCTCGCGGCCATCCCCGCCGGCACCGCGGCGGCGAAGAAGGTGATCCTGGTGGAGCCGGGCACCTACCGCGAGGTGGTGTCGTCGAGCAAGGCGAACATCGTCATCGCGGGCACCACCGGCGACCCGCGCGACGTCGTCATCACCTACGACAACGCGAACGGCACCGCCAAGGGCGCCACCACGTGCCCGGCCGTCGTGGCCGCCACGTGCGGCACCGCCGGCAGCGCGACCGCGACCCTGTCCGGATCCGGCGTCGAGGTGCGCGACCTCACGATCGAGAACTCCTTCTCGAGCGCCGCGCACCCCGAGATCGGCCCGAACAACACGCAGGCCGTGGCGCTCCGCGCGCTCGGCGACCGCCAGACGTACCGCCACGTGCGCCTCCTCGGCGCGCAGGACACGCTGAACGCGGACGCCTCGGGCAACATCACCGCCGACGGCACGGGCTACCCGCGCCAGTACTACGTGGACAGCTACATCGCGGGCAACGTCGACTTCGTCTTCGGACGGGCCGCCGCGGTCTTCGACCGGGTCACGATCCATGCCACCACCCGCAACGGCGGCACCGTCTTCGCCCCGAGCACCGCGTCGAAGAGCCGCGGGTACCTCGTGGTCGACAGCCGGATCACGGCGGACAACGATGCGCCCACCATGGCGCTCGGACGTCCGTGGCGCGGCTGGGGCGACGGCACGCAGGCCGACACCTCGCGCGGCCAGGCCGTGATCCGGGACAGCTGGCTGGACGGCGGCATCGCCGTCGCACAGCCGTGGACCGACTTCGCGCCCAACGTGTGGACCGACGGACGCCTCGCCGAGCACCGGAACACCGGGCCCGCGGCGACGGTGAACGACAAGCGCCCGCAGCTGAGCGCATCCGACGCCCTCACCCAGACGCCGGCCGCCTACCTCGGCGGCACGGACGGCTGGGACCCGACCGGCGCACCGGCCACGGACGCGGCTCCCGTCGCGCCCGCCGGCCTCGTCGCCGCACCGGGTGCGGCGCAGGCGTCGCTCGACTGGGCGGAGAGCACCGAGTCCGACGTGCGCGCCTACCGCGTGTACCGGGACGGGCAGCTCGTCGCCACGACGGCCACCTCCTCCGCCACGATCACCGGCCTCGACAACGGCACCGCGTACGCCTTCACGGTGCGCGCGGTGGACGCGGCCGGTCAGGAGTCGCCCGCCTCGGCGAGCGCCTCGGCGACGCCGGCCCTCGAGGTCGACGCCACCGTGCACGCGGACGGCAGCGGCGACTACCCGACGCTGCAGAAGGCCGTGGACGCGGCCCCCGGCACCGGCGAGTGGGTCGTGAGCGTGGATCCCGGCACCTACGCCGGCACCACGACGGTCGCCCGGTCGAACGTCGTGATCGTCGGATCGGGCGCGACCGCGGCCGACACCGTGCTCACGAACGGCACCACGACCGCGACGCTCGGCATCACCGGCTCGAGCGTCACCGTGCGGAACCTGTCGATCGCGAACACGACGGCCACCGGCAACGCCCCCGCGGTGTCGATGACCGGCGACAGGGTGCTCCTCGCGGGCACCGCGATCTCGAGCGCAGCGGGCCGCGCGGTCTTCGCCGACACCTCGACCTACACGGTCGCCGCGCGGCAGATGATCACCGGATCCACCATCGCCGGCGGCGACGACGTGCTCCTCGGCCGCGGATCCCTCGTGGTCCACGACACGACGATCTCCGTCCGCGCCAACGGCACCGTCCTCACCCCGAGCACGGCCGAGAACGCGAAGGGCTTCCTGCTCATCGGCAGCCGGGTCGACACGACCGGCGCGACGAACGTGCAGCTGGGGCGGCCGTACCGCGCCTGGGCCGACACGTTCACCCCGCGCTCGGTCGGCCAGGCCGTCGTGCGCGACACGGCGCTCGGATCCGGCGTCAAGACGAGCCAGCCCTGGGGCATCGGCCCGTCGAGCGAGCCATGGACCCTCGGCCGCTTCGCCGAGCACGCCACCACGGGCGAGGGCGCGACGACGAACGCCAACCGGCCGCAGCTCTCCCCCGCGGAGTCGCTCGGCGCGACCGTGTCGCAGTGGCTCGGGGCGCCCACGTGGTACCCGGCGGTCGCGGATCCCGCGGCCCCGGCCGACGTGACCGCCCCCGGCGCGCCCGCCGACCTGGTCGCCACGGCCGGCGACGCCTCGGCGTCGCTCGCCTGGACCGCGTCGACGGCCGCCGACATCGCCGGCCACCGCGTCTACCGCTCCACCACGAGCCCGGTCGCGATCACGCCCGCGAACCTCGTCGGGACGGTCGGCGTCGAGCCGTCCTTCACCGACCGGGGCCTCGCGAACCGCACGACGTACCACTACGCGGTCGTCGCGGTGGATGCGGTCGGCAACGCCTCGGCACCCGCCACGGCCGACGCCCGACCGGTCGACACGGCGCCGCCCGCGGCCCCCGTCGGCGTGGTCGCGACCGGCGCCGACGGCAAGGTCCTCCTCTCCTGGACCGCGAACGCCGACGCCGACATCGCCGGCTACGACGTGTACCGCGACGGCGAGAAGCTCACGGGCACCCCGCTCGCGGCTCCCGCCTTCACCGACACGGGCCTCGTCAACGACACCGCGTACGCCTACACGGTGACCGCGATCGACGACACCCGCCTCGTGTCGGCGGCGTCCGCGGTCGCCACCGGCACCCCGCGCGCCGGCGACGCCGTGGCCCCGGCCATCCCCTCCGCCGTCACGACGGAGCTCGGCCGCGGATCCGTGACCGTCCGCTGGGCCGCCGTGCCCGACACGGACGTGACCCGCTACGACGTGCTCCGCTCCACGGGCGACGGCGCGTCCGTCGTCGTCGGCACCGTCGGACCGGGCGAGACCCGCTGGACCGACACGACCGCCGCGATCGGCACCGCGTACTCCTACGCGGTCGTCGCGACCGACGGCTCCGCCAACTCCTCCGCGGCCTCCGCGGTGGCGAAGGCGACGCCGATCAAGGTGGACATCGTGGTGGCGGCCGACGGCTCGGGCGACGCCACGAGCCTCGCGCAGGTGCTCGGTTCCACCGACCCCGCCACCGGCTCGCTGCCCAACAACGCCGACTACACGACGCAGGGCTACCGGACGATCCTCGTCAAGCCCGGCACGTACGCGGGCGGCGTCGTCTCCGGCAACCGCTACGGCGTGAACGTGGTCGGCGCGACCGGCGACCCGGGCGACGTCGTGCTCACCGCGCCCGGCGGCGCCGTCGCGACGCTCACCGTCTCGGCCCCGCAGTGGACCCTCCGCGACGTGACCGTGCAGAGCGTCGCGACCGCGGTCGGCGCGCAGGCGACGGCCGTGCAGGTGAAGTCCGGCGACAGGCAGGTGCTCGACCACGTGCGCCTGCTCGGCGACAAGCAGACCCTGCTCGTCTCCACCGCCAACGTCACCACCTACAGCCGGGTCTACGTGACCGGCTCGTACCTCGAGGGCGGGTCCGACCTGATCCTCGGCCGCGCCGTCACGGTGGTCGACCGCAGCACGATCCACGTGCTCGACCGGCCGGGCGCCTCGCTCACCGACTCGTCCGTCGCGGCGGGCTCGGCGTACGGGTTCCTCATCCAGGACAGCCGCATCGTGACGGACGGCGCCGCCGGATCCATCGCGCTCGGCCGCCCGTACTCCACGACCGGCAAGGCGCAGGTCGTGGTGCGGGGCACGGAGCTCGGCGAGGGGATCAACGCCGCCCGTCCGTGGAAGGACTGGGACGCGGTCACGCCGTGGACCGCGGGCCGCTTCTCCGAGCACCGCAACACGGGCCCGGGCGCCGCGATCGTGGATCCCGCCACCCGCCCGCAGCTGACGGACGCCGACGCGGCGACCTTCACGGCGCAGCGCTACCTCGCGGGCACGGACGGCTGGAACCCCACCGGCCGCTGATCCGCGGAGCGGGAGCGCCGCACGCACGACCGGGACCGCCCGCCGACGCTCGTCGGCGGGCGGTCCGCGCGTGGGGCGCCGCCGCCCGCGATCGCCGCGAACCTGGCAGGACCCTGAACCCGTGAACGTTCTCCGCGGCTGGTCCGTCGTCCTCCATGTCGGCGCGTCACATCGCGGCGGACGAAGACGCACCATCCGGATCAGGAGACCCCCATGCAGAAGAAGACCAAGATCATCCTCGGCACGAGCGCGGCCGTGGTCGTCGTGCTCGGTGTCAGCGCCGCCGCGTTCGGCCCCGCGATCTACCGCGACGCGATCGTCGGCCCCCCTGCGGCCGCCCCGTCCGTCTCGGCCGACCCCGCCGACTCCACGCTCGACACGAGCGACCTGTCCGGCGAGTGGCAGATCGGCACCGGCAGCACCGCCGGCTACCGCGTCGCCGAGGTGCTCAACGGCACCGACGTGACCGTCGTCGGCAAGACCGAGGACGTGACCGGCGACGTGACGGTCGACGGATCCACCCTCACGGCCGCGACCGTGAAGGTCGACGTCGCGAGCATCGCCACCGACGCGGCACCCCGCGACGAGTACTTCCGCGGCACCGCCATGGAGGTCTCGAAGTACCCCGACGCGACCTTCACGCTCACGCAGCCGGTCGACGCGGCCGTGCCCGCGAGCGGCCAGGTCGCGACGGTCGACGCGACCGGCGAGCTCACGATGCACGGCGTGACGCAGACCGTCACGGTGCCGCTGCAGGCCGCGCTCTCGGGCGACGGCGTGCAGATCAGCGGATCCATCCCCGTCACCTTCTCCGACTACGGCGTCCAGGCCCCGAGCCTCGGCTTCGTGAGCGTCCAGGACAAGGGCACCGTCGAGTTCCTGGTGAAGGCGACGCCGACGAAGTAGGCGTCCGTCCCACGAGGGAGGGGAGGAGGAGCGCTTCGGGTCGCTCCTCCTCCCCTCCCTCGTGACGGGGTCGTGCTCGGCGCTCGGTCAGCCCACGTCCGCCGTCGCGGCCGCGACGGGCGAGATGACCCGGCTCGCGATCAGCCAGCGCCCGTCGTGCAGCTCGACCCCGTCGTCGTACACGACGGCGTGGAGTCCGCCGTCGCGCATGATCATCAGCCCCTTGGACCGGACCGACGCGGTCGACGCCCCGGTCTCCGTGATGACGACGTTCGTCACGAAGTGCGACAGGGGAGCGACGCCGGCGGCGGACATCCTCTCCGCCGCGGCGCGCATGGCGTCGATGCCCTGGAAGGCGCCCATCCCCGAGCGGGTCATGTCGTACGTCGCATCGGTGGTGAACACCTCCCCGAGCAGGTCCGGCCGGTCCTCGTCGACCACGTGGGCATGGCGGGCGAGCGTCTCGTTGATCTGCTGGCGATCGAGGGCGGTGAGCATGGTTCCTCCTTGGGTTGGTACTGAGTACCGTAACAGACTCGGTACATTACGGGACCCGGATCGCGCGGATGGTAGTGTCGGCGCATGGCGGAGCGAACCTCGGAGACGGAGGCACCCTCCCTGTCGCTCATCGAGCGGAAGCAGCGCGCGGCACGGAACCGCATCATCGACGCCGCGGATGCCCTCTTCTCCGAGCGGGGCTTCGACCGCGTCTCCGTCACGGACATCGCGGAGCGCGCCGAGGTGGGGCGCACCACGTTCTTCCGGCACTTCGGGGACAAGACCGAGGTCGTCTTCGCCAAGGAGCAGGCGATGTTCGACGCGATCGCCGACGCGACATCCGGGGCGTGGTCTCCCCCGCAGCCCGTGGACGGCCTCGCCGGCGCCCTCCGCGCGCTCGAGCCCCTGGTGCTCCGGCTGTGCGAGCAGGCGACCGCCGACCTCGGCGCGTACGAGCGGCACACGCGCCTCCTCGGCGCGCACGACGAGCTGCGCGCACGCGAGGCGCTGAAGGACCAGCAGATCGCGACCGCCCTCGCACAGGCGCTCGTCGAGCACGGCGCTCCCCCGACGATCGCGACCACGGCGGCGCAGCTCGCCCTCGCCTGCTACTCCAGCGGCCGGATCCTCGCCGCCGCGCCCCGTGACCTCGCCAGGAGCACACGCGCCGCGTTCCGCAGCACCCTGGCCATGGAGTCGACGTCCCGCGACGGGTGACCGTCCGCATCCGGGCGGATCGGGTGCCCCCTCCCCCGCAGCACGATCGCGCGTCCCGCGCTCCGTCTGTCCACGGGCGGCCGGGTCTGAGGACGGTCGGGAACGGTTCTCAGGACCGCGCCCCTGTGGTCATCGCGGTCCGGCGAGGGTCTTCCCGCCGAGACGCCGATCACTGCCCACGACAGAGAGATGACACGACCATGTCCGTCACCCGCTCCGCCTTCCGCACCCGCCCCGTCGCGGTCCCCGCCCTCGCGACGCTCGCCCTCCTCGGCGTCCCCACCGCCGCGCAGGCCGCCACCCCGGCCCACGCCGCCACCGCGGACAGCGCGTCCGCCCACCACCACGCGCCGTACCCCCTCAGCCAGCACACGATCCCCGCCACGGACGGCAGCGGCTTCGGCGACGCCACCCTCTACGCCCCGCAGGACACGGGCAAGAAGACCCTCGGCGCGATCGTCGTCGCCCCGGGCCTCAAGGGCGACCAGTCCGTCCTGGGCTGGCTCGCCAAGGACCTCGCCGGCGAGGGCTCCATCGTGCTGGACATGGACACCCTCGGCGGCTACGACCTCCCGAACCAGCGCTCCTACGAGATGCTCGCCGCGGCCAAGTACCTCGCCACCGCGAGCCCGGTCAAGGACCAGGTGGAACCCGCGGACATCGGCGTCGTCGGCTACTCGCTCGCCGGCGGCGGCGCCCTGCAGGCCGCCGTGGAGCAGCACGGCCTCAAGGCCGCGGTCGCCCTCATGCCGGACGACTTCCCGGCCGACGCGACCGACCCGTACCACCCCACCCCGTCGCCGACGTACCCCACCATCACCACGCCCACGCTGGTCATCACCGGCCAGGCCGACACGACCGCCCCGGCGTCGTTCATGGGCGAGCCCGCCGACGAGCCCATCCCCGCCTCCACCCCCAGGCAGTACCTGGAGCTCCGCGGCGCGGACCACTACGCGGCTCGGGCGAAGACCGACGGCACCGTCCGCGACGCGGTGACGAACTTCCTGAAGACCTACCTCGACGGCAACAGCGCCTACGAGAAGCACGTCCGCCCGGCCCAGCCGGTGTCGGCCGCGATCAGCGACTCCGCCAGCTCCTGCCCCCGCGAGATCCGACGCACGGCCTCCGGGCCCGATGAGAGCGGCGTGCGACCCCGGTCGCACGCCGCTCTCGGCGTCCCACCCGGATCGCCCGGCCGCCGCGCGACCGCGCCCGGCCGAGAGGGAGGACGCGCCGCCGAGGGGATCCGGGGATCACGCCGGGAGCGCACCCCACAGCAGACCCGCGTACTCCGCGCGATCCTCGGGTGAGGCGAAGCCGGGCAACGGGTCGGAGCCGTAGCGAACGGGCACGGCGCCTCGTCGCTCACCGGCCCGCCTCCGCCGGGAGCGCCGCCGCGAGCAGCCCGCGCGCGGCGTCGCGCGCGACCGCCATCGGCCGGGCGAAGGTGCCCATGCCGAGCGTCACGAGGCCGCCCTCGTAGATCAGCATCAGCGTGCGGGCGGTGGCGGCCGGATCCGGCACGGCGGCCTCGCGGCACAGGTCGCGCAGCAGGTCCAGCATCCACGCCTTCTGCCGCATGACCTCGGGGAGCACGTCGTGCCCGTCGTCCTCGTCGCCCAGGTCGCCCTCGCCGAGCTCCGCGCGCGCGTTGATCGCGCTGCAGCCCTTGGGCGTGTTCGCGTCGGCCCACGTGACGGCCGCGTCGAACACCGCCAGCACGCGGTCGATCCCGGGCTCCGGCGTGCGCGCGAGCCGTGCCGCGAGGTGCTCGCGCCAGCGGGCGTCGCGGTGCTGCAGGTACGCCACCACCAGCTGCTCCTTGGAGCCGAAGCGGTCGTAGATCGTCTTCTTGGTGACGCCGGCGGCCGCGGCGATCGCGTCGACGCCGACCACGTGGATCCCCCGCGCGTAGAAGAGCTCGGACGCCGCGTCGAGCACGCGGCGGGCCCCGGGCGTGAGCGGGGCGAGGTCGGGGACGGCGGTGGGCATGCGTCGAATTTACCGGTCTGTATAGTCGAGCCCATGACAAGTAGACAGATCGGTATACCTCGTCCGCTCGTGACCGCCGTGGCCGCCGCCGGCTTCGTGCTCGCGTGGAGCTCGGGCTTCCTCATCGCGGCCGTCGGCACGGTCGAGGTGCCCGCGACGACGCTGCTCGTCTGGCGGTTCGCGCCGCTCGCCGTGGTGCTCGTGGCGGTGGTCGTCGCGACCGGCGCGGCGCGCGGGATCGCGCCGCGGACGCTCGGGCGGCAGGCGCTCATCGGCGCGTGCGCGCAGCTCGGCTACTGCGCCTTCGTGTACGCGGCGATCGGCGCGGGCATCGCGACCGGCACGACGGCGCTCATCGACGCGGTGCAGCCGCTCGTCGTCGCGACGCTCGTCGGGCCGCTGCTCGGGCTGCGCGTGCGCGGCGCGCAGTGGGCCGGGCTCGCCCTCGGCGCCGTCGGCGTGGTGCTCGTGGTGCGGTCGCAGGCGGGGGCGGCGGATGCGGATCCCGTCGCGTACCTGCTGCCCGCGGCGGCGATGGCGTGCCTGGTCGCGGGGACGTTCCTCGAGCGCCGGTCGTCCGGCCGTCCGCCCGTGCTCGTGACGCTGACCGTGCACGTCGTCGTCACGACGGTCGCGCTCGTGGTGGCCGCCGTCGCGACCGGCACGCTGGCGCCGCCCGCGGATCCGGCGTTCTGGATCACCACCGCCGTCGCAGCCCTCGTGCCGACCCTGGGCGCGTACGGGCTGTACTGGTGGCTGCTCGAGCGCGTCGGGATCACGGCGCTCAACGCGCTGCTGTTCCTCGTGGCGCCGACGACCGCGGCGGCGGGCGCGCTGCTGCTCGGGGAGCGCATCACGGCGGTGACGCTCGCGGGGTTCGTGCTGTGCGGCGCGGGCGTGGCGGTGGTGCTGGCGACGGAGGCGCGGCGGGCAGCGGCACGCGCCGGGGACGCGGCGGACACCGGGCCCGCCGCCGACCACTCCAGTCCGGGTGCGGATCGCCGCGAGCCCGCCGCCCGGGCCGCGTGACGCCCTAGGGTCCGGACATGAGCGCTCCGCGGATCACCGTCGCCTGGGCCGGCCTGTGCGCCGCCGCCGTCCTCACGCTGAGCGGGTGCGCGGCGCCCGGACACGGGGCGGACGCGCTCGCGGCCGTGAACGCGAGCATCGCCGCGCACGACGGCCCGTTCCCCGGACTGCGGCTCGACGGGCTCGAGACCCGGTGGGACGAGGAGCAGCAGGTCTGGACCCTCGCCGGGACGATCGGGCCCGTGGGCGACGACCCCGAGGCCGGGCCGGCGTCCGACGGTCGCGTGGCGCTGTGGGCGACGGACCAGGATCCGACGCGCGAGGACTTCGCGGGCACGCTCTGGTCGGCCGTGAACGGCGCCGACATGGTCTCCGACGCGCCGCAGCTCGGCTCCTTCCCGCAGCTGTCGATGGACGGCCCGGTGCCGGCCGGGATGTGGTGCAGCGACCTCTACCCCGCTGCGGCCGGCGGCTCCGGCGGCTGACCCGCGTTCGGCTGACCCGCCGCCGGCAGCCCGCGCAGCCACACATCGACGTCGCGGGTCGAGCGCAGCCGCACGATCCGGAGGTGCGGGTGCTCGATCGCCGCCAGGATCACGCGCTTCCGCACCTTCGCGCGCCCCCGCCACCCCCACCGCACGATGTGGTCGGGGTCGGTGAGCACGGTGCGCATCGGCGGCTCGACGTTGCCGTGCCAGAGCGGCTCGCGGCGCCAGCGGCGGACGACCGTCCGGCGGATCAGGCGCCCCATCTGCACCGCCACGGGCAGGTCGAGCCACACGAGGGTGTCGGCGCGCGACGGCAGGAGCTGCCCGAGCTGGGTCGTGTACTGCCACTCGGTGACCCAGGTGTCGCGCGACGAGAAGGCCTCGACGTCGTCGCGGAACGTGGGCAGCTCGGTCCACGCGGGACCGTGGAAGAGGGCGTCCATCTCGGTGTGCGGGAGGCCCGTGCGCTCCTGCACCCGCCGGGCCAGCGTGGTCTTGCCCGCTCCCGACGCCGCGCCGATGAGGATGCGCCGGGCGGGGGGATCCAGGCGCGGGAGGGGTCCGAGCATCCCGCGATCCTAGGGCGCGCGGGCGGGGCGCCGTCGGGATCCGCCCCGCCCTCCCGCGCGGGACGACCCGCTCGCGAGCGCGACGCCGCCGGGTACCGTGGTGCCGCCCGCGACGAACCGACACCCGACCGGAAGGACCCGATCATCGGATCGCCCTCGCGCGACGACGCGCACCTCCCCGCCGCCTTCACGACCGCGACCGCGGCGCCGACCTGGGAGGAGGGCGTCGTGGTCGGCAGCGGGCGCGTCGGCGCCGTCGCGCACGGGCCGGCCGACGCGATCACCGTCTCCCTCGCGCACGAGCTCTGGTTCCCGCCGGTGAACCCGCGACCGCACGCGCCCGACCTGCGGCCCCGCCTCGGCGCCATCCGCCGCGCCCTCCTCGCGGGCGACCCGGACACGGCGAGCGCCGAGCTGATGGCGGGCGCGCGCGACAGCGGCTACGGCGACGACCTCGTCTGGACGGATCCGCTGGGCATCTGCGCGACCCTCGTGATCCGCACCGCGGGTGGCGTCGCCGACATGCGGCGCACCATGGACCCGGTCGGCGGCGAGTCCGCCATCGCGTGGACCGACCTCGCGAGCGGCCGGCACGCGCTGCGCCTCATCGCGCCGCGCGACGGGACGGCGTGCTGGATGGCGCTCGAGTCCGACCGGGATTCCGAGGCGGTCGTCGAGCTCGGCCTCGGCGCGGGTGACGCGACGGCCGCGTACACGGGCGGGCCCGACGCGTCCGCCGCGGTGCGCGCGTCGGTCGCGGGCGGCGCGCGGGGGATCCTCGCGGCCGAGGCCGGCGCGGGCGACGACGCGCTGCGGACGGTCACGGCGGTCGACGCTCCGGGCGCGGTCGACGCGGGCGTCGCCTGGGAGGTCGACGGCGGATCCGCGCGCACGGGCATCCGCACCGGCCCGGGCGCGACGCGGCTGCTGCGGCTGGCCGTCGCCACGGGTCCCGCCGCCGCGGATCCCACCCCGGACGGTCCGCCCGCCGCGATGCCCGCGTGGGAGGACCTGCGCGCCGCACAGCGCGCGACGCACGCCCGGCTCGTCGCCGCATCCGCCCTCGACCTCCACGGCGAGGCGCCCGCGAGCGACGCCGACGCCGACCCCACCACCACCGAGGACCTCTGGGCGGCGGCCCGCGCCGGCGACCCCGCCGCCCGTCGCCGCGTCGTCGAGGTCGCGTACACCAGCGGCCGCGCGGCGATCATCTCCTCCACGGGCGAGCTGCCGGCCACCCTGCAGGGCGTGTGGCAGGGCACGGCGGCGAGCGCGTCCCCGCGGCGACCGACGCGACCATGGACGTCACGATCCTCCGGGACGCCGCCCGCCTCCTCGCCGCGGCCGCCGCCACCGTCGCCGCCGAGATCGCGTGGCGCGCCGAGGACCCGACCCCACCGCCCGGCCGCATGGAGATGGCGTTCGGCCTCGTGCAGGTGGGGCTCGCGGCCGCGGCCCTCGGTGACGCGGAGTCCGCGCTCACGTGCGTCGAGTGGCTCGCCGTCGACCACTGGAGCCCCGCCCTCACGAGCCGGCATGACGCCGGCCGCCTCTTCAACCTCGACGCGAGCGGCGGCCTCCCCGCGCTCGTCGCGGCGATGCTGCTCGGATCCGACGCGGGGTCGCTCGCGGTCCTCCCGGCGCTGCCGGCGGCGTGGGCGCGCGGATCCGTCACCGGGCTCCGCGCGCGCGGCGGGCTGGTCGTCGACCGGCTCGACTGGGATCCCGACGGCGCCGCGCTCGCCGTGCGGCGCGTGCCGGGCGCGGGGTGGCTGGCGCCCGCCGGCGGGACGGCGCTGCGGCTGCCCCGGGCGGCGTCCGTGCGCGTGGACGGGCGCGAGCACCCCGCCGGCGAGCGCATCGCGTTCGGCGAGGACGCCGTGCGCGTCGAGCTCGCCTGGCTGCCCGTGCCCGTACGGTGAACCGCGTGACCCCCACCGCCGGATCCGCCGCCGCCCTGCTCGCCGCCTACGACGCCCAGCTCCGCACCGACTCCGAGACGCCGAACGCGCTCGACGTGCGGGTGCTCGGCCCGATGCGCCTCGCCGTCTTCCCCGGCGGGCGCGGCTTCGTCACGTACGCCGACCTCGGCGGCCTCGACGAGGCCGGCCTGCGCGAGCTCGTCCCCACCGCGCTCGCGCGCTTCCGCGACGACCCCGCGATCACGACCGTGGAGTGGAAGACCCGCGGGCACGACCGCGCCCCCGGGCTCGATCGTGTCCTCCGTGCGAACGGCTTCGTCCCCGAGGAGCGCGAGTCGATCATGCTCGGGGAGGCCCGGGCGCTCGCGGTCGACGTGCCGCTGCCCGCGGGCGTCACGCTCCGGCGCATCACCGCGGAGGCCGACGTGCGGGCGATGAGCGCCATGCAGGCCGAGGTCTTCGGCGACGTGGACTCCACCGACCAGGCCGACGCGATGATCCGCCGCCTCGGTCTCGACGACGGCATGGAGATGTGGGCTGCCTGGGCCGAGGGGCGGATCGTCTCGGCGGGCCGGCTCGAACCCGTCGCGGGATCCGACTTCGCCGGCCTCTGGGGCGGCGCGACCCTGCCGGAGTGGCGAGGGCGAGGCATCTACCGCGCCCTCACCGCGGCCCGCGCGCGCTCGGCCCTCGCCGCCGGCCGCACCCTGATGCACAGCGACTCGACCGACTTCTCCCGCCCCATCCTCGAGCGCTCCGGCCTCGTCGCCTGCTCGACGACCACGCCGTACGCCTGGTCGCGCTGACCCGGCTCGCCCGCCCCCGGAGTTGAGTGGGGGCGTGCAGACGTTCCTCCCCTATCCCGACCTCGCGGAGAGCATGGCCGTGCTCGACGACAAGCGGCTCGGGAAGCAGCGCGTCGAGACGCTCCAGGTGATGAAGGCCGTGACGGTCGCCGGCTACGGCTGGCAGAGCCACCCCGTCACGCGCATGTGGCGCGGCTACCGGCCCGCGCTCATGGAGTACCAGGAGGCGACGTGCGCCGAGTGGACCCGCCGCGGCTTCGCGGACACGTGCTTCGAGAAGACGCTCGCGGTCATCGCCGAGGTGCCCGAGGACCTCGTCGCCTACACGGAGGGTCGCATCGAGCTGCCGCCGTGGTGGGGCCGCGCGGAGCTGCACCTCTCCCACCGCTCGAAGCTGCTGGCCAAGGCGCCGGAGCTGTACCGGCCGGCGTTCCCGGGGGATCCGGACGACCTCGACTACGTGTGGCCGGGCGCGAGCGCCTGATGCGCATTCCCCCACGCGGGGTACCGTTGTCGCGTGAGCATCACGAGCAGCACGACGCCCTCGGGGCGTGGGGAGGTCGTCGGCGGCACGTCCGCCGGCACCAGGTAGTCACCGGATCCGTCGCCGCGCCCGCGAGGGCCGGCCGCACCCGGCGCGCCGTCGATCCACGTGGATCCGGCCGCCGTCCCGACACCCGTTCCCGCGGCACCGCCGCGACCCCGCACGAAGGGCACCGCATGCTCCCCCTGACCGAATCCGCCATCCGCTCCTCGCTCGTCAACGCCTCGCAGCGCGAGGCCCGCGACCTCCGCCTCCCCGAGGGCTTCGCCGACCTCGCCTGGGACCGCCTCGACTTCCTCGGCTGGCGCGACCCCAAGGCCCCGCAGCGCGGCATCGTCGTCGCGCCCGTGGGCGACGAGCTGATCGGCGTGCTGCTGCAGCAGTCGTCGACCGCCCCGCGATCCCGCGCCCAGTGCACGTGGTGCCAGGACGTGCGCCTGCCGAACCCCGTCGTGTTCTACGGCGCGCGCCGCGCGGGCGCGGCCGGCCGCAACGGCAACACCGTCGGCACGCTCGTCTGCACCGACTTCGAGTGCAGCGCGAACGTGCGGAAGCCCCGGCCGATCCCGTACCTCGGCTTCGACCCCGCGGCGGCGACCGCGCAGCTCATCGACGACCTGCGGAATCGGGTGGCGGCGTTCGCGGCCGACATCGCGTCGACCGCGTGACACGGGCTGACGGTGGCCTGACCCGCTGACCCGCCCGTCCGGCTCCGCCCTGCTCGGAGCATGCTGCTGCGCACCGTGATCCTGTTCGCCCTCGCCGCGGTCGCCGAGATCGGCGGCGCCTGGCTCGTCTGGCAGGCGGTGCGCGAGGGGAAGCCGTGGTGGTATACCGGCCCGATCGGTGGGACGTGATCGGCGCCGTCGTCTGCCTGCTCGGCGTCGCCGTGATCATGTTCGGGCCGCGCGGCCAGGCCGCCGGACGCGGGCCGCGCACGAGAGCGCGCGCCCGCCCCGGAGGACGGACGCGCGCAGGGGTGGGTCGGCCGGGCCAGCGCGTCGGGGCAGCTGACCCGACCGGGTCGGGAGGGCCGGCTCAGGACTCCGGCGTGCAGACGGTGGCGAGGGCCGTGCGGAAGGCCTTGCGGTGCGCGTCGTCGAGGCCCTGGCCGAGCTGGCCGCGGGCGTCCTTCACGAGGTGGCCGCACTGCTGGTCGTCGAGCGCGGCGGACGCGGCGCCGATGGCCGGGACGAGCCGGGCGTCGACCGCGTTGATGCGCGGGCGCACGCTCGTGGTGAGGTCGGGCGCGGTGGTGGGCGCCTCGTCGGGGTGCGCGTGCCAGCGGACGATGAGCGCGTACTGCACCTGCTTGCTCGCGAGGATCTGCGCGCGGATGATGCGCTCGGCCGCGACCGGGTCGACCCCGTCGGCCTTCGCGGCGGCGATCGTCGCGTCGACGACGGCCTGCTCGCGCGCGGGATCCGCGACGGCCTTGCCCGACAGCCACTTCGACGCGGCCACGTCGTCGGCGATCTCGAGGCGGTCGAGCGCGGCGGACGCGACGGCGGTGACCGCCTGCTGCTCCGCCGGGTCGCGCGGGCACGCCTGCGCGGGTGCGGCGGCGCCGAGGAGAGCGGCGAGGGTGACGGCGAACGCGGACGTGGCGATGAGGGCGCGGCGGGGCATGGCGGATCCGTTCTTCAGGAGCGTGCGGATGGGGTCGGGTCGGGCGATCGGGTCGGTCGGTCGGGTGCCGCGAGCATAGGCAGACGACGCGCCCGGGTGGCCGCGGGAGTGCACAGGCCGTCCCGATCGGGGGCGCGCGGCGTGGGCGACCGCGTCGCTAGCGTGGGCGGATGACGACGCCCGACGCCGCGCCCGCGCCCGACACGACCCTCGACCGGCCCGCGGATCGTGCGATCCCCGGCGTCCGCGGCGCGCTCCTCGCCCTGGCCGTCGGCGTCGCCGCCGCGGTACTCGGGCTGCTGCCCTGGATCCTCGCGGGCCTGCGCCTCCCGCTGCAGAACCTGTGGCGGGAGGAGATCACGTCCGCGGCCGACATGCCCATCGCGCTGCTGCCGTTCAACCAGTACACCGCGGGCCTGCTGGCCGCGGTGATCCTCGTGGGCGGCGGCATCGCGGGCGCCGCGGCGCGCGCCCTCCGCACGCGGCTCCCCCGGCACGGCTCCTGGCTCGTCGTGGCCGGCCTCCTGCTCGTCCATGTCGTCGCCCTCGTGCAGACGTCCGTGGTCACGGCCGACGGGCTGGGCATGGACGACGTCTCTGCCGGGGGGAACCGCACGGGCGCCGGCATCAGCGAGGCGCAGGTGCACCTCGTCGCGTTCGTCGTCGGCACGGCGGCGATGGTGCTGCTCGCCGGCGTCGTCGCGGCCCTCGTCGCCCGCGCGCCCGCCGGTCTCGCCGTCGTCGCGGCGGCCGTCCCGGTCGTGCTGCTCCGCGAGTGGCTGGGCGGGCTCGTGTCCCCCGGCGATGGCGGGCTGCTGAGCGACACCGCGTACGCGATCCTGCCCGTGATCTCGTGGGTGCCGCCCGTCGTGCTCGGCGTCGCCATCGCGCTCACGGGGCTGCGCACGGTCGGCCGCGTGATCGGGTCGGTCGTCGCGGTGCTGCTGCTCTGGCTCGGGACGGCGGTGGTGGTCGGCGTCACCTACGCCCTCGGCAACCGCAGCCTGCTGCGCTACCCGCTCGAGCTGGTGCAGGCGGGCGGCATGGTGGGCGGCGAGGTGCTCCGAGGCCAGGGCGGCGCGCTCGGGCAGCTCGCGGTGGCGGTGGTCGTCGGGATCCTCGGCGCGCTCGTCGTCCGCCTGGTGCGGCGGCGGGCCGTCAGCGCGGGGTGACCCTGCCGCCGTCGACCGGGCGGGGCCCTCCGGCTCAGCCCGCGAGCTCCCGCAGCAGCGGCGGCAGGTCGCGCATGTCGTCGAAGACGGTGGCGCCGGCATCGCGCAGGCGGTCGGCCGGGGTGAGCCCGCCCGCGTAGCCGAGCGCGCGCATGCCCGCGGCGAGCGCACCCTGCACGCCGTACGGGCTGTCCTCCACGACGACGCAGCGCGCGGGATCCACGCCCATCCGCGACGCCGCGAGGAGGAAGAGGACGGGCGCGGGCTTGCCGTGCGCCACCTCGGTGGCGCTCGAGATGCGGCCGTCGAAGCGCCCGAGCAGACCCGTGCGCGCGAGGTCGGCGCGGATCTTCGGGTGGCCGCCGCTGGATGCCACGCACGTCGGCAGGGCGATGGCGTCGAGGGCCTCCGCGATGCCGTCGACCGGCCGCAGGTGCTCCTCGAAGGCCTCCCCGTACCAGTGCGCGTAGGGCGCGTCCCAGTCGTCGGCGAGGTCGCGGCCGAGGTGCGCGGCGACCTCCGCGGTGAAGGCCGCGTGCGACTTCCCGACCAAGCGCTCGACGATCTCCTCGGTCGTGACGTCCCAGCCGAGCTCCCCGAGCACCCGCCGGTCGACCTCGACGGCGAGCACCTCGCTGTCGACGAGCACGCCGTCGCCGTCGAGGATCACGAGATCCACCGGCGCGCTCACGCCGTGGTGCGCTCCGCGTCGGCGGCGGCGCGCATCACGCCCGACGGATCCACGAGCACGCGCGCGAAGGCCAGCTCGGCCGCGCCGATCATCAGCCGGTCGGGGCCGAGGGCGGCGCGGCGGATCCGCAGCGCCTCGCGCGCGCCGGGGAGCGCCTGGGCGGTGGCGCGGGCGAGGATCCGGTCGGGGTCCGCCGCGTGCAGCGACCCGAGGAACCCGCCGAGCACCACGAGCGACGGGTTGAAGATGTTGACGACGTTGCGCAGCGCGACGGCCAGGTTGTCGATCTGCCGCTCGACTTCGCGGGTGATCGGCGGATCCCCCGCCTCGAGCGCCGCCGCCAGCACGTCGCCCAGCTCGTCGGCGCGGGCGCGCGGGAGGCCCGTGACCTCGAGCAGCGCGTCCTGCCCGACGGTCGTCTCGAGGCAGCCGACGGCGCCGCAGTGGCAGAGCTCGCCGCCGGAGTCGACGAGCGTGTGGCCGAGCTCGCCGCCGTAGCCCTCGGCGCCGCCGAACGGGCGCCGGCCGATGAGCACGCCGCCGCCGACGCCCGACGCGCCGCCGTTGAGGTAGACGAGGTCGTCGACGTCGCGGCCGGATCCGAACCGCCCCTCCGCGACGGCCGCGAGGCTCGCGTCGTTCGCGGCGAGCGCGGGGAGCCCGGTGGCCTCGGCCAGGAGGGCGGCGAACGGCTCGTCCACCCAACCGAGGTGCGGCGCGAGGCGGACGATGCCGCCGTCGAAGCGGACGAGGCCGGGGACCGCGACGCCGATGCCGAGCACGCGCGCGTCGGGCCGGGTGGCACGGAGGTCGGCGCGGATCCCGTCGATGATCGCGGCGGCGACCCGGGCGGCCTGCGCGGCGGTCGGCACCCCGTCCGTGTCGCGGCGGATCCGCTGCTGCACCACGCCGTCGAGGCCGACGAGCCCGACCGTCACGGCGTCGATCTCGGGGTTGACCGCGAGGACGACCACGCGCGGGTCGGCCGAGACGATGGGGCTTGGCCGGCCGACGCGGTTGGTGCCGGGCGGCTCCGACTCCACGACGAGCCCCAGCTCCTGCAGCTCGCCCACGAGCGCGGCGATGGTGGAACGGTTGAGGCCCGTCTCGCGCGTCAGCTCGGAGCGGGACGCGGGGCCGGTCTCGTGCACGATCTGGAGGACGGTCGCGAGGTTGGAGCGGCGGACGTGGTCGGGCGTGGTGCCGCGGGAGCGGGCGTCGCCGGCGGGCGGGATCTCGCGGGAGCGGGGATCCGGCGCGAGCGGCACGGCGCGGCCCGTCTCGTCGCCGGTCACTGGATCCCCACCCGACGAGGCTACCCGGCGGCGGCCGGGCGGGCGACGGCCGCGGCGCCCGCGGAGGCCGGCGGCCCCTGGAGCGCCTCCCGCACGCCCCGCTCGCGCCACGCCTCGAGCCGCGCGCGCACGTCGTCGCGCCGTTCGTCGGCGAGCGCGGTCGCGTAGGCGCGCTCGAGCACGTCGTCGATCGCGAGCCGCCGGCCCGTGCCCTTCGACTCGATCGCGGCCTCCACCATCGCGAGGCTCATCACGTTGCCGTGCACCTCGCCGTGCGGCCGCTCGCCCGTGCGGAGCGCCCGGACGAACGCGCGCAGCGACCCGGCGATCTCGACCCCCACCGACTCGGCGGGCGCAGGCTCCGCGGGCGGGCCGTCGGGCGCGTCCGGGATCTCGCTCGTCGGCGCGTGATCGCCGTCCCAGAGCGCGGTGCCGTGCGCGCCGCTGGCCCGCCAGGATCCGTTCCAGGACGTCTCCGCGCCCGGGCTGCACCAGCTGCCCGTGTAGACGTAGCGCACGCCGCCCTCGAACGCGAAGACCGCGGTGGCGCCCGCGTCGCCGCGGTACCAGCTCCACGCGGGGTTGTACGACTCGCAGTAGACGCTCACGGGATCCGCGTCGAGCAGGTACCGCACGGCGTCGAACTGGTGCACGGCCATGTCGAGCAGCAGCACGTCGTCCATCTCCTCGCGGAACCCGCCGAAGTGCGGGGCCTTGAAGAACTCCGTCGTGACGATGCCGACGCCGCCGAGGTCGGCCGCCCGGCGCTTCAGCGCGACGAGGTGGTCGTTGTAGCGGCGCGACTGGCTGACCATGAACAGCTCGCCCGTGATCTCCGCGGCCGCCGCGAGCGACAGCCCCTCGGCGACCGTGAGCGCGACGGGCTTCTCGCCGAGCACCGGGATCCCGCGAACAGCGCCTGCGTGGTGACGGGGTGGTGCGCGCGCGGGATGGTGACGTCGATCACCGCGTCGGGCCGCACCCGCGCGATGAGCTCGCCGAGGTCGGTGGACGCCTCGGCCGACGCCCCGTGCGCGGACGCGCCCGCCCGAGCCGCCTCCTCGTCGAGGTCGACGACGCCCACGAGCTCGACGTCGGGATCCTCCGCGATGGTCTGCAACCACTGCTGCCCCATGCCGCCCGCGCCGACCTGCACGACCCGCAGGGGCGCGCCGTCGGCGGGCGCGACGATCCGGTGGGCGGCGCCCGCGCGCTCCTCCACGTCCGTCATCGCTCGAGCGCCCCGGCGTAGTCGGTGCCGTCGTAGTACTCGCCGAGCTCGTAGCGCAGCAGCGTCGGCGTCTCACGGCGGTCGGGCCGCGCCCACTCGCAGGCGTTCGCGATCACGCGGCGGACGTCCGTGTGGTGGTACACGGGGAAGTCCTGGTCGCCGGGCGAGAAGAAGAAGATCCGGCCGAACCCGCGGCGGTAGGTCATGCCGCTGCGGAACACCTCGCCGCCGGTGAAGCCCGAGATGAAGACGAGCTCGTCGGGCGTGGGCACGTCGAAGTACTCGCCGTACATCTCCTGCTCGTCGATGACGATGGGGTTCGGGACGCCGCGGGTGATGGGGTGCTGCGGGTTCACGGTCCACACGAGCTCGCGGTCGTGCTCGCTGCGCCAGCGGAGCGTGCACGTGGTGCCCATCAGCTTCGTGAAGATCTTCGACCAGTGCCCGGAGTGCAGGACGATGAGGCCCATCCCGTCGAGCACGTGGCGGTGCACGCGCGCGACGATCTCGTCGTCCACCTCGGCGTGGGCCGCGTGGCCCCACCAGGTGAGGACGTCCGTGCGCGCGAGCAGCTCCTCGGTGAGGCCGTGCTCGGGCTGGTCCATGGTCGCGATCTCGACGTGCGCCGCGGGCAGGTTCTCCTGCACGCCCTCGGCGACGGCGCCGTGCATCCCGGTCGGGTAGCGGTCGCGGACGTGCTGCTCGATCTGCTCGTGACGGTTCTCGCCCCAGACGGTGACGCGGAGGGGGATGCGGTGTCGGTCATGGTGTCTCTCTCTCGGAGGGGTCGTGCGGCAGGTCGGCGGGGGCGCGCCGCGGGTCGGGGGCGCGGGCGGGCGGGAGCCGGATCACTTGACCGCGCCGCCCGTCGCGCCCGCCGCGATGAAGCGCTGCGCCGCGAGGAGCAGCACGATCGCGGGCAGCGACGCGAGCACGGCCGTCGCCATCACCGTGCTCCAGTCGGCGGTGTACGTGCCGATGTACTGGTAGATCCCGAGCGTGATGGGGCGCACGTCGTCGGTCGTCGTGAGCGTCAGCGCGAACAGGAAGTCGCTCCAGGTGAAGAGGAACGTGAAGAGCCCGGCCGTGATCACGGCGTTGAGGCTCACGGGCAGCACGATCGAGCGGAAGGCCCGGAAGTTCCCGGCGCCGTCCACCTTCGCGGCCTCGATGATCGACGGCGGGATGCCCGCCATGAACGCCCGCATGATGAGGATCGCGAACGGGATGCCGGCCGTGGAGTCCGCGAGGATCAGGCCCGGGATGGAGTTGAGCAGCCCGACGTCGTTGTACGCGGCGTAGAGCGCGTTCGCGACGACGATGCCCGGGATCATCTGCGAGATGAGGATCCCGAACAGCACGATGTTGATCCAGCGGAACCGGAACTGCGCGAGCGCGTACGCCGCCGGGGTCGCGATGGCGAGGCTGAGCACCACGCTGCCGAGCGCGATCACGAGGCTCGTGCCGAGCGCCTGCCCCTGCTCGGAGAGCGCGGTCGCGTAGCCCTGGAACTGCGCCTCGAACGGGAACCACGCCGCCTGGATCGCCGGGCCCGCGGGCTGCAGGGAGATGTTGACCATCCAGTAGACGGGGAACAGCATGACGGCGAGGATCACGATCCCGACGACGGTCGAGATCCAGCTGCGGTCGGCGCGGGGTCGGCGGGACCCGACCGGGTGCGGCAGGCGGCGTGGCGCGGGTGGCGCGAGGCGCTCGGCGGTGTCAGTCATCGACGGCCTTCCTGTTGGCGCGGAGGTAGACCACCGCGAACACCGCCGAGATGGCGATGAGGATGTTGCTGAGGGCGGCGCCCGACCCGAAGTCGAACTGCTGGAACGAGAGCGTGTACGACTGCGTCGCGATGGTCTGCGTCGAGTTCGCGGGCCCGCCGTTCGTGAGGCCCAGGATGATGTCGAGCACCTTGATCGTGTAGACGACGCCGAGGACGAGCACGACGCCCACCACGGGTCGCAGCAGCGGCCAGGTGATGTGCCGGAAGCCGCGCCAGCCGGTGGCCCCGTCGAGGGATCCGGCCTCGTACAGCTCCGGCGGGATGTCCTGCAGGCCGCCGTAGAGGATGGTCGTGTTGAACGGGATCCCGATCCACACGTTCACGGCGATCACCGTGATGAGCGCGAACGCCGGGCTCGTGAGCCACGGCACCGGGTCCTGCACCGCGCCCGTGCCCAGCAGGAACTGGTTGAGCACGCCGGAGTCCTGGTCGAGGATCCACTTCCACACCGCGCTCGAGACGATGAGCGGCAGCAGCCACGGCAGGAGCAGCAGCGCCCGCAGCAGCCCGTTGAGCGGGAACGACCGGCGGAAGAACAGCGCCAGCACGAGCCCGATGACGAATTGGCCGAGGATCGAGCCGATCGTGAAGAGGAACGTGTTGAGGAGCGCCGTCGAGAAGATCCCCGACGAGAGCACCGATGCGTAGTTCGCGAACCCGACCCACGGCGCCTCGCCCGTGTAGAAGGTGGTCGTCGTGTACTCCTGGAAGCTCATGACGATGTTCTTCACGACGGGATAGCCGAAGAAGAGCACGAGGTACACGACCGCCGGCACCAGGAACATCGCCTGGAAGAAGCGCTCCCACCGGAAGCGGGGACGGCGACGCACGGGGCCCCGCGCGGCGGCGGCGTCCCCGGCGCCCCGGGCCCGCCCGGCCGCCTGCGCGGTCGGGCGGGCGGGGACGGCGGTCGTCGCCATCAGCCCTGCTCGGCGTTCTTCAGCGCGTCCTCCGGGGAGGACTGACCGGTCAGCGCCGACTGGACGGCCGTGTAGATCTTCGTGCGGCCTTCGGCCAGTCGGCGCCGAGCTCGCCGGTGCGGGCGCGGGCGTCGGCGACGAGGTCGACGAACACCTGCTCCTCGGGCACCTGCTGGCCGAACTCGGTGGCGACGGCGGTCTTCGACGGGATCGTGAAGCGCTTGCTGGCCATCTCGAGCTGGTTCTCGTCGGAGTTGAGGCACTCGACGACCTTCGCGGCCGTGGCCTGCTTCTCCTTGTCGCCCGTCTGCGGCACGGTCCAGACCTCGCCGCCGAGCGGGCGACGGCGGTGCCGCCGGCCTCGGTGCGGGCAGCTTGGCGATGCCGTAGTCGACGCCCGACTCGGTGAGCGCGGGATCTGCCACGGGCCGTTGATCATCATCGCCGTCTTGCCGGCCATGAACTGGTCGTTGACGTCGGACTGGGTCCAGTTGACGACGCTCTGCGACGCCGAGCCGTCCTTCACGAGGTCGGTCCAGAGCTGCAGCGCCTCCGCGGTCTCGGGGGTGGCGATGTCCTTCTCGTCGCCGCCGTTGACCACATGAAGGGCAGGAACTGCCAGGTGCCCTCGTAGGTGGCGTTGGCGTCCATCGCGATGCCGTAGCGGTCGCCGTCCTTGAGCGCGGCGGCCGCGGTCTTCAGCTCGTCCCACGTCGTGGCGGCTGGATCCCGGCGTCGGCCAGCATGGCCTTGTCGTAGAACAGCCGATCGTGTTCACGGTCGGCGCGAGGCCGTACGTCTTGCCTCGTAGGTGCCCGCGTCGACGACGCCCTTCGCGTAGCCGTCGGTGGAGATGCCGAAGTCCTCGAGCGGGCGAGCGCGCCGGTCGCGGCGATCTGCTGCAGGTCGGGGTTGTCGAGCATGAGCACGTCGGGCAGCGTCTTCGACGACGCCTGCTGCAGCACCTTCTGGATGAGGCTCGAGCCCGGGATCGACGTGCGCTTGATGGTGATCCCGACGACTCGCCGCACTTCTGGAGGGTGTCGCCGATGACGGTGTCGTCGTTGCCCTCGTTGTAGTAGTCGGTGACGGTGATCGTCTTCGGATCCCCGCCGGACGAGGATCCGCCTCCCCGCCGCCGGAGCAGCCGGCGAGCACGAGGGGGACGGTGGCCGCGAAGGCGGCGGCGCCGATGAGGCGGCGGCGGGCGGTGGATCGAGGGGACATCGCGTGGTCTCTTCCTTGAGGTGCGGTCCGGGGCTCGACGACACCGTGATCCGCCAGCTCCGCACGCATCCGGGAGGCGTCGTCGCGCACCCGATGGCGGCGACGCTAACACCGGATCGGGGTCGTGTAAAGCGGTTAACCAGAGCTCGGACCGGAGTGCCCGTAGACGGCGGGCACGGCATCGCGGATCATGGCGCCCACACCGAGCTCGAGGAGGAGCCGCATGCGCCGGATCACCGCAGGACTGTTCGCGTCCGTCGGCGGCGTCGTGGAGGCGCCGAACCTGTTCCAGTTCGACAGCTTCGACGCCGAGCTCGGCGCGGGGATGACCCGCCTCATGGAGACGGTGACGACGGCCGTCCTCGGCCGGCACGGCTACGAGGACTGGTCGTCGTACTGGCCCCAGGCGCCCGCCGACGACGCGTTCGGCGCCTTCATCAACCCGATCGAGAAGCTCGTCGCGTCGCGGACGCTCACCGGCGAGCTCGACTGGAACGCGACCCTCATCGAGGGCGACGTCGT